>CAZDDH010000014.1:31721-69454 GCA_964504165.1 uncultured Rickettsiales bacterium
ATTCGTTCATATTCGATCACGCCCCCCCAGTCCTCCATCTCCTTCCAAAAAGCGTTGCCGCTCACGCGTAGCCCGCTGAAGCCGCGGGCGAGCGCCCCCTCTTCCCTCTCGGCCCACTTGGCCAGGACCGCCTGCTGATCGAGCCGCCCCCCTTCCAGATACCACTCCTCGAATGTGAAGAACTCGATCTCACCACCGCATGTACCTGTCGCAAGCTCGGGAACCGCCCCGGCCAGCGCCTCTTTCGCCTCCTCGTTCCCCAGTAGCCCCGAGGTAACCCAGACACAGGACTCGTTGTTCTCGAGCCCCGCCTTGAAGTAGGGCACGAGGATCTCGAGGAGGTCTTCCTTTTGCTCATAGAACAAGCAGGTGTGCGTACCCCACAGAACCTTCCCCAGCTGAGAGATCCCCGAATCAACAAGCGTTATCATGGCTGCCCCTTCCGAAACTCCGCTCCAGCGCCCGGATTCGTGTGCACCAGCTGCCGTACCGGGCACTCAGTACACACCCGCCAGTAGAAAGGAGTAAAGGGGCAAATTGACGACGATCTAATTCGTTCCGCTGACGCAGAGCGGATCAAGAACCTACCCCGCCCGCAACGCCCGCTCCCGCGCGATGAGCGCCGCCCCCAGCGCCCCCACCGTGTCCGGCTCGTCCGGGACCTGGATCTCGCACCCGACGGCCTCCCCTACCGCCCGCACGACGCCGGGGTTGCGCGCCACACCGCCCGACATGGCCACCTTCATCCCGCTGGCGTTGGACACCACCCGCTTGACCAACCCTCGGGTGCGCGCTGCGATGGCCCGGTGTAGCCCCCGCACGATATCCGACACCCCGGCCCCCTCGGCCACCAGCGAGACCACCTCGCTCTCGGCGAAGACGGTGCACATGGAGCTGAGCGTCAGGTCGGTGGTGGAGCGGCTGTCCAGATCGCCGAAGTCGGCCAGCTCCACCTCCAGGGCGCGGGCCATGGCGTCCAAGAAGCGGCCGGTGCCGGCGGCACACTTGTCGTTCATGGCGAAGTCACTGACGTTGCCGTTGTCGTCGAGGCGGATAGATTTGCTGTCCTGGCCGCCGATGTCGACGAGCACCTGGGCGCCGGGGATCAGCTCGCGGATGCCGCGGGCGTGGCAGGTGATCTCGGTGACGGCGGCCAGACGGCCCTCGACGCGGTTGCGGCCGTAGCCGGTGGCCACCATGGCCCCGATCTGGTCGTCGGCGATGCCCGCGTCCCGTAGGGCCTCGGTCCGGGCCCGCTGAACCGCCTCGACGTTGCGCGCCCCGGTGGGCACCACGGACCAGCTGACCCGCTTGCCGTCCGCATCCACCACCACGGCGTCACACGACAGGCTCCCCACATCGATACCCAGGTAATACATGGCTTTTCCTCGCTATCCGCTCAGACGCCAGCGGTCCGGCGCTGGCCCAGCATCTCGACGAAGGCCTCCAGCCGCGTACGCAGCTGGCCCTCGGAAAAGTTGCGCTGGTCCACGCAGTCTACCTCCAGGTTGAGCACGGGGTAGCCCGCCTCCCGCAGGTGCTGCTGCAAGATGCCGCGGGTGCCTGTGCCCTGGCGGCAACCCCAGTGGCAGGGGTTGATGATGCCGTCGATCTGGTAGCGCTCGGCCATCACCACCAGGTTCTCGGCCCGGCGCTGGGCGGACAGCATCAGCGGCGAGGCCAGGGCCCGCTGGGCCATGGACAGGTAGGGGTCGTCCAGGTCCATCTCGCCCCACCACATGTCGTTGAGTTCGTCGGCCACGATCACCGCGCCGAACTCCTCCTCGAGGATCTGGTCCAGGGGGTTCTTGAACTGCACGCGGTTTTGCAGCCACATCAGCCGCACCGGCTCCCGGGGGAGGTCCGGCCCCCGCTCGTATATCTTGGCGGCGAACTCGTCACGGTAGGCCTCCGCCACGTGGATCCCCTCCTCGGTACCAAACAGTAACGGCAAGGTGATGCCCACGCTGATCATGTCCCGCCGGCGGGCTGGGGACGGCACCGCCTCGGTCAGCCGGTAGACCTCGGCCAGGATCTCCCGATTGCGGTTGGACAGCTCCAGGGCGTGGCGCAGCCGGTCCGGGTCCAGCCTCTCGTCCAGGACCCCCTCGGCAAAGGCCGCCATCTCCTTGTACTGCTCGGCCAGGTAGACCGCCGACTCGTGGGTGTCATCCGGGGGCACGTGCACCACGAACAGCGGCTTTTGGTGGTGGTGACCCAGGTTCTCGATGACCGCCAGTCCGCCGGTGCACGGGCAGGACGTGCCGATGAGGAAGTTGGGTTTGGGCATCAGCCCCGCCAGGTCCGCGGCGATGACCGCCCGGTGATAGGCGCAGCTGTCGGTGGAGAACCCCGCCTGCTCGGCGGACTCGATCATCGGCCCGGCCATGCCGGTGGAGGCCAGCGAGGCGCCGACGAACTCCACGAAGCAGGGTGTCACGTCCAGCGCCGCCAGCAGGTCGTACGGCGTGGCGATGCCACACCAGGCCACCCGGTGCTCCCCATCGAACAGGCGCACGCCCAGGCGGGCCAGCTCCAGGGTCAACATCTTGCGGGCGACGGTGGCGTTGCCCCCCTCGGCCAGCTTGGCCTCGACGCCACTGACTACCTCTTGGAAGTACGGAAGAATCATGACGCCTCCCAGAGCATTTCCACGAACGCTTCGATGCGGGTTTGTTGCTGGCCCAGCGAGCGCAGCGTGCAATCCCCCTCCAGCACAAGCAGCGGGATGCCCTCGGCCTTGAACGCCGCCCGGATGGCCGGCAGCCGCAGCAAGTAGGGATCGCAGAACTTGACCACGTGGGCCACGGCGCCCCGCGCGTTGCTGCCGCGGGCCATGGCGGTGAGCTGGCCGGTGAGGGCCGCCGGATCCCCCGGCTCCATCGTGCGGGAGCAGTAGGGCCGGCGCAGGATGGCGGCGGCCAGCTGGGGCAGCACGGGCCGGTCGTCGTCCATCTCCACCGGCGTCAGCTGCCTGGACCCGGTGCACAGATCGTCCGCGACGATGCGGGCCCCGCACTCCTCGAAGATCCGGGCCGCCGCCGGATCCGGCAGCACGTTGCCGAACAGCATCAACGGGATCCCCTTGCGGGGTGTAGCCTCGACCAGCTCAGCCAGGTACGCCTCCAACGCAGCCAGTGTCTCCTCGGGCGGTTCCTCCACGGAGCGGTTGAGCCAGCGCTGGTAGTCCACCCGGCTCATCGCCCCCTCCGCCGACCGCCCGGCCAGCTGGTTCAGCGCCCCGAACAGGCGGTTGTACAGCGCCACGGAGGCGCGGATGTCGTCGTCCGTCGGGGCTGTCCCAGACCACTCGCCCAGTACCCCTCGGAGCACTTCGAGCCGCTCGGCGAAGTAGGCCACCGCCCGGTCATCGGCGATGGTGGGCAGATCCATCAGGTGCACCCGCCCCGGGGCGTCCACCTCCACCCAGGCGTTGGCCAGCCGCCGCATGGAGTCGCAGCTGTTGAGGAACACCGTGCCGGCCATCTCCGGCAGCTCGCCGGCCAGCTTGCGGTCCAGGATGCGCTTGACCTCCGGGCACAGGTTGTCGTGCAGCAAGCTGCCCGCCATGTCCTGGGCGTCCCCCTCGGGGCGGATGCGCCATGGCGTCAAACCCGCCGCGTGCAGCAGCGGGATGGGCGTGTAGGCGCAGGTGAATCCTACTTTCGAACGTTCACTCATCAGGTCCTCCGATTCGCGTTGACCACCACCTGACGCAGGATCTCCTTGAAGACCGTCACGTCCTCGTCGTCGATGCCCGTCGTCATCTGCCGGAGCACCCCGTCCACCACCCGCTGGACCGGCTCCTCTGCCGCCCGGCCGATGTCGGTGAGGTGGATGCGGTGGGCCCGGCGGTCGTCCGGGTCCGGCTCCCGCGTCAGCAGCCCATCCCGGGCCATGCGGTCCAGCAGCCCGGTCATCGTCGAGGGTTCCAGCCCGGCGCAGCGGCCCAGCTCGCCGACGTTGCGCCCGTCCTCGGACCACAGGCACATCAACACCCCGATGTAGGCCGGCCGCACCCCCGCCGCGCCGGCGGCGCCCAGTTCCTGTTTGAGCACGTGGGTGGTGGCCAGGCTGGCCCGGGTGAGCAAGTAGTACGGGCAGTCCAGGATCACTTCTCTGGTGGACACGGCGTCTCCCGATTGATTCATGAGTGGATTATACGGATTCGTAATATTCGATCAAGTAATTTCCATATCGGTAGGTTCCGTGGATTTGACTTCGACGGCATAGGCCATGCACCGTCGTTGTCGAGGAGGATGTTCCATGCAGATTGATATCGAAGCTTCCCCGTCCTACGGGACCGCCATCGTCAAGCTCGACAAGGGCGACAAGATGGTGGCCGAGAGCGGTGCGATGGTGGCGATGAGCCCCAAGATCGCCGTCGAGACCAAGTTCAACGGCACGGGCAGCGGCGGGATCATCGATTGGATCCTGGCCGCCTTCACCGGGCTGGTACGCAAGTTCCTCGCCGGCGAGACGATGTTCGTCAATCACTACCGGGCCTTCGACGACGCCCAGGAGGTGATGCTGGCGCCGTCGATGATAGGCGACGTGGCCCACGTGCCGATGGAGAAGGGCAAGCCCATCACGGTGCAGGCCACCTCCTACCTGGCATCTTCCCCCAAGGTGATGGTGAAGCTTGTCTGGGGCGGGCTGTCCATGCTGTTCGGCGGGGAGGGGGCGTTCTTCCTCAAGTGCTTTGGCGAGGGGGATCTGCTGATCAACTCCTATGGGGGCATCGAGAAGGTGCCCGTCAACGGCGCTTACGTCGTCGACAGCGGCCACGTGGTGGCCTGGGAGGGCAAGCTCACGCACCGCATCAAGAAGGCCGGCGGCTGGAAGTCGGCGATGCTGTCGGGCGAGGGTTTGGTCATTGAATTCAACGGAGAAGGCACGGTGTGGATGCAGACCCGCAATGTCGGCGCGCTGGTCGGCTGGCTCACCCCGTTGCTGCCCAGATAGGAGGCGTCATGGAAATCGAAGTCACACATCGACCCGCGTACGCCCTGGCCGTGGCCAAGCTCGCCGACGGCGAGACGGTCGTCGGAGAGACGGGCAGCATGGTCTCGATGGACGCCCACGTCCAGATCGAGACGTCCGCCGGAGACAAGAAGGACGGCATGATGAAGGGCCTGATGAAAGGCCTCAAGCGCGCCGTCGCCGGTGAATCCTTCTTCCAGAACAAGTACACCCCGCAGGGTGGCCCCGGCGAGGTGACCTTCGCCCCCAAGCTGGTGGGCGATATCGAGACCTACCAGATGGCCGACAACACGCTGTTCATGCAGTCCACGGCCTACGTGTGCAGCTCTGACGGCGTGGCCATCGACGCCAGCTGGGGCGGCGCCAAGTCCTTCTTCGGCGCCGGCAAGGGGCTGGTGATGCTCAAGGCCACCGGGAACGGGCCGGTGGCCTTCAACGCCTTCGGGGCGATCAAGGTCATCGAGGTGGACGGCGAGTACACCGTCGACACGGGCCACGTGGTGGCCTTCGAGGACGGGCTGCAGTTCAAGGTCCGCAAGTTCGGCGGCGGGTTCAAATCCTTCATCTTCGGCGGCGAGGGGCTGGTGTGCAGCTTCTCGGGCAAGGGACGGATCTGGATCCAGACGCGCAACCCCCAGGCCTTCGGCGAGTTCGTCGGCCCCAAGCTGCCCATGCGCGAGCACTGAGGAGGGACCCGTTATGCAATTCGAACTCAAGCACAAGCCGGACTACACCTCCTTGGTCATGCACCTCGACACCGGCGAACAGCTGGTCACCGAGGCCGGGGCGATGATGGGTATGGACCCGGCCCTGAAGATGGAGACCAACATGAAGGGTGGCATCCTCGGGGCCGCCAAGCGCGCCCTGGGTGGCGAGTCTGTATTCATGAATACCTACACCGCCACCGCCGACGCCCAGCGCATCGACGTGGCCCCCTCCCAGCCCGGAGACATGGAGCACGTGCAGCTGCAGGGCAACGCGGTGATGGTCCAAAAGGGCAGCTACTGCGCCTGCACGCCGGGCATCGAGGTGGACGCCAAGTGGGGCGGCGCCAAGAGCTTCTTCGCCGGCGAGGGCCTGATCATGCTGCGCTGCCACGGCACCGGCGAGCTGTTCCTGTCCTCCTACGGCGCCATCAAGATGGTGCAGGTCGCGGGAAGCTACGTGGTGGATACCTCCCACATCGTGGCCTTCGACGAGGCGCTCAACTACAGCGTCAACACCGTCGGGAACGCCAAATCCACCTTCCTGTCGGGCGAGGGGCTGGTGTGCACCTTCAACGGCAATGGGCGCGTGTGGCTGCAGACGCGGGCGGCGCCGCCGCTGGCTTCGTTCCTGCATCCGTTCCGGCGGGTGAAGCCCAAGAAGAACTGATCGGCGCGGGAACGCGCCCACGGGTTCACCGAGTGATTGGACGTATGGAATCCCCGAACTCGTCCGAATCAAGGCTGCGGAGGTACCGGGTCACCAGCTGATTCTTCTCACGGTTGGCGCGGCTCTTTTTCTGGTAGATGCAGAACTGATCATCGAGCAGCTTCAGGTCCGGGAACAACACGACCAGGGACGATTCAGCCAGCTCTCCCAGGACGGTGTACGCGGGCACCAGGCCCACGCCGATGCCGCTCAGGGCTGCGTTGATGATCCCGCGGATGTGGTTGATCTGGACGATTCGTCCGAGCACGGGACGGTCCGTCGAGGGGACGGCCTTGAGCAGGTTGCTCCACCAGTCGGCCCGCTTGTCCAGGGACAACACAGCAATGGTCTGCAGGTCCTGCGGATTTCTGACGTCATGCTGCTCCAGGAACTCGGGCGAGGCGATCACGACGTACTTCTCCCTGAACAAGCTGATCTGATCCACAGAGGGGTGGAGGTGGGGTTTGCAGTCGACGGCCAGGTCGATCTCGTCCTGGAGAAGGGGCTGGACCAGGTTATGGGAGAACCGGAAATCGAGATGTAGCTCCGGGTGGCGCTCCAGGAGCGGTTGCATCCGGCGGACCAGGAACATCGTACCGAACTCCACGGTCGCGCCGAGTACGACCGTGTGGGTGATCTTGCGGCCACGTTCCACCAGCCGCTGTTCGGCGTCTTCGAGGTCCCGGAAGATACGTTCGCAGACCTGGTGCAGGTATTCGCCGTCCTCGGTCAGTGAGAAGCGCCGGGCTCGCCACTCCACCAGCGGCTGGCCGACGCTTTCTTCCAGCTTTCGGATGGCATGGCTAACCGCGGACTGCGTGACGTGCAGGTGCCCGGCAGCCGTCGTGTAATTGCCGGTGCGAGCGACCACCACGTCCACGGAGAATTCCGGCCTGCTGGCGTACCTGCTACCCCACTTCGAGGAGCGCTGCGGGTGCAAGGTCGACGTTATCGCCGTGGGCACGGGCCAAGCGCTCAAGCTCGGGTCTCACGGCGATGTCGACGTGGTCCTGGTTCATGCCCCCGATGCAGAACTGGCATTCGTCGCCAACGGGTACGGAGTCGGGCGGCGTACGTTCATGCAAAACGATTTTGTCATCGTCGGCAGCCCCACGGATCCTGCGGGCATCCGGGGCCTGGATGATGCCTCCCGAGCCCTGGAACGAATCGCCGCATCACAAACCAGCTTCATCTCCCGGGGGGACCAATCCGGAACCCACTCCAAGGAGCTGGCCTTGTGGAAAGAGGCGAACATCGCGCCGGAAGGATCCTGGTATCTGGAAGTGGGCCAGGGCATGGGTGCCGTGCTCACCATGAGCGCTGACAAACGGGCCTACACATTGACTGACCGAGGGACCTTCCTGGCCAGAAGCGATGACCTGGCCCTGGACGTGTTGGTCGAAGGGGATCCGATCCTGGTCAATCCATACTCCGTCATGGCTCCAAATCCGGACCTCTTTCCGTGGGTCAAAGATGACCTGGCCAGCCAGCTCATCGACTGGTTGTGCTCGCCTGAGGGGCAGCTCCTCATCGGTCGATTCACCATCCGTGACACGACGTTGTTCCACCCTCTGGTAGTCCCAGTTCGCGAACCGTAGCCAGGAAATACCCGGCACCTACTCTCACCCTCGAGCAAGGGTGACCGAGCAGGCGAAGCAAGCGTGACCGGAGCTTGACGATTCATCATCTCCGACTGCGATCGGGACCGGCTGGTCGCTCGCTGTGGTCCGCAAGGACAACTGGGGAATCAAACCTAGCCTGTGCTTGGGTCCGGCTCCATTCGACCAAGGTGCCAGGCGGTCCTTGCGATCGCCCGGTTACGGGTGGGCCTCGATACAGTCGTACCATCCGTCAAAGTCGACGTGTGTGGCGGTTCCCTCCTCCACATACACGTCCCAGGCGTTTCCGGTCAGGCGACAACCGTTGGGGCCTATGACAGCATTGGGATAGTACTCGGTCTCCCCCGTGGTCCTGAGCATGAGATCGAACGATCCTGGTTCCAGGCAGGCGGAGTAGCCACGGTCTTCCGTTACCGTTGCCGTCAGTACCAACTCGTCCCAGTTGTCATTGACGTTTCGGATGTCGATTCTCACTCCGCTGTTCAGATCGCTTCGATGGTGTTCGTACAGCTCGTCCCAGTTGACCAGCGCCCCCTGGACCATGCCCTCTCCTGGGGCCATCTCCTCGCAAAAATGCCCGTTGTCGCATGCACCGATACCCAGCGCGGTGGTGACGGCCAATGCAACAAGCGCGCTCGATACACATCGATTGATTCGATTCATATTCATCGACACATCCCCGTTCATTCATCGTAACGGACAGTTCACCGCATTCCCCGAGACGTTCCAACCGTATAGAAAACATTACCTACTTCAGAACAATCCCCACGGACACCGTCATGTTCACCAGCGGATGGGATACCAGTGGGTTGAAGCTCAGACCCGGGCTGAAGGTGATGCGGGCCGGGGGGGCGCCGTCCGGGGTGACCAGCACACCGGCGACGGCGTGGGTGGACAGCAACGGCATCGGGATCCCGTCAAAGGACATCCAGTCCATCATCGGGCGGCCACCGACGAAGAAGACGCCCTTCTTCAGCGGCACCATGCCGGCCATCTCCGCGCCGATCTCGGCGAAGGTGCTGTAGTAGCTGTCGTCCCAGCCGTGGCCTGTCAGCGCCTGCTCGTAGAACGGCCCGAAGGCGACGACGAAGTGGACCATGCCGCGCTCGCTGCGGTGGCCGAAGCCGAATTCCAGGCGGGTGACCCCGTGGACCTCGTGAGCGACGGGGGTGATGGCGACACCGCCCCGGACGGCGGTGAAGACGCTGGGTTGAGGCGGCTCCGCGGCCCCGGCCGGGGCGGCCACGAACCATAGCGCGGCCAGGGACGCCGAGAGCAACCCCAGGATGACAGGGCGCTGGATGGACGTCCTGGGACGCATCCGACGGGCCGCGATCACGGCCAGGCCGGCCAGCACCAAGATCGCCGACCAGGGCCCGGGGCGCCCCGACGCCTGCCGGCAGTGGCACGCTGCGGTCGAGAGATCCTCGCACGGCATGGCCTCGGACCACACCTCCTCGTGGGTGGGCGAGAACATGCGAACGGTCAGGCAGCTCTCGCCGTCGCGGAGGTCTGCGTACCGGCCCAGGTCGTACTCGAACGACCGCGCCGTCCCCTCGTTGACGGCGGTCCAGCCGAGGTGCCCTCGATTTCGATCCTCCACCTGCAGGGCCCAGCCGCTGTAGGGGCTGCGAACGCCCGCCGTGGAGACATCGACGGATTCGATGAGATGGGGATGGTAGTTGACGTCGCGACACATGGAGTCATAGTGCTCTGGGACCATCTCGACATGGCGATAGACACGGTCGAACGAGGGGAAATGGGTGGGCCCGCCCGGATCCTCGTCCCGTACGGCGATCCAGCGTGACTCCAGCCCCTCCTCGAGCAGGTACTCCCCCGCCGCGAGGTCGGAGGGTGCCATCCAGACGCCATCGCCCAGCTCCTCCAGCGGGACCTCGACCAGCGTCCCTTCATCGTCGACCTCGTAGAGCGTCGCGTCGCAGGGATACCAGGCGCTCGCCTGGCGCAGCGCGAACCCGGGCGGCACGACGTCCCCATCCGGGCTGACGAGGGAGTCGCAGTTGTAGTACATCGTGCAGGCCCGCGCGGGGGTTGGCATCAACAATAACGTAGACAGGAGCAGGAGCACGAAAACCATCGACTCACCTTCCTTGGTCAAGCGTATGGCAAAGAGGGAGCGCAAAAAACGGGCCAAGTGTGGGGGTCGAAGACGGTGGAGGGGACTGTGACGATCAGGATGCGAAGATCAATCCCCAAGCCAGTGAAATCTGCAACGGGCTGGACGACGACTGCGACGGACTGGTGGATGACGAAGATACGGATGTTCAAGATCAGAGCACCTGGTACGAGGACTCCGATAACGATGGGTATGGCGATCCCAGTAAGCCGTGGCAACAATGCGAAGCGCCTGAGTCCGAAAACGGTTCCTCCTGGGTCGACAACGGCATGGATATCGATGACACCAACCACAGCGACTACCTGGATACAGAGGACCGCTTCGTGGGCTACTCGTCCGTGCAGGTGGATGGAGGAGAGGGCATCTACGGGATGACGGTACTGTGCAGATACCGGTGGCCCGAGAGCCGTATCTGTCTAGACACCGAGATCGCCCGGGATGCACCTGAGGACCCGGCCAACGGCGGCAATGCCGCGTGGGTTCTGTTCACCGTCGCGGACATCTACTCGGATGACGAAGGCGATCCAGTCTATGTCAACGCCTTGGGTATCCAGACCTCGGACATGCCAAATTGTGAGGGCGATTTCAGCTCGAGCGCTTCCTACAAAACAGGCCTGACCTATGGCAGCGGCGAAGATTTTGGTTTCTCCGACTGTGATCATGAACGATTGATCGCCTGCTGTGGTCCGGAAGAACAGACGGGGTAATCAAACCTAGCCTGTGCATGCCCACGCCTCCGGCCGGGGGGCCCCGTGGGTGTGCCCGGGTTGATGCCCGGGTGAGGGTGCCCGTGACGCCACGCTGCGTGCCCGATCCGATGCTGCGCTTGCTATTGTGCAGGCGGCGGCCTATCCAGGAGCATCGGGACCTTGGACACCGAGCAAGAGGACAAGCGACGATGTTTGGTCATGGCCAGCTGTTGAGTCAGATGCTCGCCGTGCTCGGCCTCGGGATCTGGATCGGAATGGGCGGATGTATCGTCAAGAATGGCGACCCCACTGACGACGACGACACCACCGACGACGACACCACCGACGACGATGATGAGGGTGGTGACGACGATGACGATGATAGCGATGACGATGACGATGACGGGAGCGACGACGACTCGGGCAGCGAGGATGCCAGCTTTGGCGCGGATATCTTGCCGCTGATCAACGGCTGCACCTGTCATCTGGGCGCTCAACCATCCTCCGGCCTCGGTCTTCAGGCCGATTCCGCCCACGGCAACCTGGTCAATGTTCCATCCAACCAGTATCCAGCCCTCGACCAGGTCGAACCCGGCACTCCCGACGATAGTTATTTCTTGCTCAAAGTGCGGGACAGCTATCCGCCAGTGGGCAGCCAGATGCCATCCATGGGGCCTACTCTGTCCCCCGAAGAAGTGGATCTCATCGTGGACTGGATCACCCAAGGCGCCCTGGACAACTAAGTGCAGCCCTCACCATGCCAAGAGTAGGGTGAGGTAGGGTGACCGGAGCTTGACGATTTATCATTTATACCCCCGTCAATACTGGAAACCGATTCATCGTTCTGGAGCGATTACCCTGCGAGATGCATTCCAGACCCGTGAAGAAACGGACTCACCCCTCCAGGCGTGCTCCCTGTCAGACCGCAACCACTGCACCGAAAGCGTGATCGACCGTCGTATCTGACGACAAATGATAAATCGTCAAGCTCCGGGGACGGTCTTCCGGGGACGGTCTTCCGGGGACGGTCTTCGGGGACGGTCTTCTCGTTCTTCTCAAAAGGTGCCAACCTCACCCAATGGGTGTTGCAGATGGGACCTGACCCGGGTGTTCAGATATGGTGGTCCGATTCGATCTTCACCCTCGTGGCTGAGAGGACGGCAGGCCGATGAGCGCAACGAGTGGACGGCTGGCTCCAGTCGTCCTGGCACTCCGGGGATTCGCCACCCACGTCCTGGGTGCATGCCGGGATCTGCTCCCGATCATCGGGGTGGTGGTGTTCTTCCAGCTGGTGGTGCTGCGCCAGCCCTTCCCCGAACTGCTCAGCGTCATCGTGGGATTGGGCTTCGTCATCGTGGGGCTGGCGCTGTTCGTGCTCGGCCTGGAGTTGGGACTATTCCCCATCGGCGAGGCGATGGCCGAGGCCTTCGCCCGTAAGGGCAGCCTGCTGTGGCTCTTGCTGTTCGGGTTCGGGCTGGGGTTCTCCACCACCATTGCCGAACCGGCCCTGATCGCCGTGACCAAGGAGGCGGCGGTGGTGGCGGCCCAGGGGGCCTACATCGATCCCGATCCCGCTTCGATGAAGGCCTATGCCCTTGGGCTGCGGTTCACCGTGGCGGCCTCGGTGGGCATCGCAATCCTGGTGGGCCTGCTGCGCATCCTCAAGGGCTGGCCCGTGCACTACCTCATCATCGGGGGATACGTCTGCGTCATGATCATGACGGCCTTCGCACCCAAGGAGATCGTGGGCATCGCCTACGACTCGGGGGGCGTGACCACCTCGACCGTGACCGTGCCCCTAGTGACGGCCCTCGGCGTGGGCCTGGCGTCCACGATCCGGGGCCGCAATCCCCTCACGGACGGGTTCGGGCTGATCGCCTTCGCCTCCCTGCTGCCGATGGTCTTCGTCATGGCCTACGGCATGATCGTGTTCCGGTGAGGTGGGGCACATGATGGAGCTGATCACCACGTTCGCTCAGACGCTCGGCGCCACCGTCAAGGACGTCGCACCGGTGGTGGGGTTGCTGCTGTTCTTCCAGTTCGTGGTGCTTCGCAAGCGCGTGCCCAACTGGAAGCGCATGGTCGTCGGGTTCGTCTTCGTTCTGGTGGGCTTGGCCCTGTTCCTGTACGGCCTGGAGACGGCGCTGTTCCCCATCGGCAAGACGATGGCGCGGCAGCTGTCCGACCCCAGCTTCGTCCATGGGGCTTCGGCCGCCAAGGCCACCTCCGCGTGGTACGCCTTCGGCTGGGTCTACGTCTTTGGCGCACTGGTCGGCTTCGCCACGACCATCGCCGAGCCGGCGCTGATCGCGGTGAGCTTCAAGGCCCAACAGGTCTCCCGGGGTGGCCTCAACCAGTGGGGGCTGCGGCTGGCCGTCGCCGTGGGGGTCGCCGTGGGCATCTCCATCGGCACGTTCCGCATCGTCACGGGCACCCCGCTGTACCTCTACATCATGGCGGGCTACCTGATCGTGCTGGTCCAGACGGTCTTCGCCCCGCGGGAGATCATTCCCCTGGCCTACGACTCGGGGGGCGTGACCACCTCGACCGTGACCGTGCCCCTGGTCGCCGCGCTGGGGCTGGGGCTCTCGGAGACGATCCCGGGACGCAATCCGGCGTTGGATGGATTCGGGTTGATCGCGTTTGCGAGCGTGTTTCCGGTGATGACGGTCATGGGCTATGCACAGATCGCGCGTTGGATGGCGCGGCGTAAGCTGACAAAACAAAGAGAGGGATGACATGCAATTCAAGCTGATCATCGCGATGACGAAGACCACCGAGACCGACCAGGTCATCGACGCGGCCAAGGACGCCGGTGCGACGGGGGCCACTGTCGTCCCGGCTCGGGGCACGGGAATCCGGGAAGCCAAGTCTTTCTTCGGCCTGACCCTCGATACACAGACCGACGTCGTTCTGATGTTGCTGGAGGAGAGCCTCGTGGAGCCTGTGCTCGCCGCCGTGGACAAGAGCGGCCGCCTCAAGGAACCGGGCGGCGGTATCGCCCTGGTGCTCGGCGTCGACCAGGTGGTGGGCCTGGAGAGCCAGCTCAAGCACTTCCGGCGCGAAGCAGCGAAGCAGGACGGTTAGCCGGTTCCCTGGCCCGCCGCGGCCACCGCGCTACCCTGCCTCCTGGGAGTAGAAGTGCCAGGCACTGTAGAAGTGCCTGGCGCTGACACTTGACCCTTTTCTGCCCCATGCACCCGCCAGGGTCACAGACCAGAAACAGAACCCGGATTCATGTCCGGATTCCGGCCAAATTTTGGGGTTCGGTTTTTGGGACAGGGGCTGACACCACTTCTTCAATACGAATGACCGCTCGCTTGGCTCAGCTGTTGCAAAGCGTATGCACCAGCAGGGTTCCGAAAGGCGGGCACGACCGAATTCGAAGGGGAAATCATGAGTGGTCGTCAACAGCCATCCATCGTCACACTGGGTATCGTGGCGGTCGTTGCCGCGCTGGTCGCCGTCGCGCCTGTCCGTGGAGCCGACGCCCAACCCAAGCCACCCAACATGGTCACAGCGGACTGGGGAATTGACATCAACCTACTCGAAACCACCATTCCTCCAGGCTCGGCATTTGCCTCGGGCTTCTCGGTGGGTAGCCGTGGCCACGGAGGGTACGCGGCAATCGGTTTCGACCTCCAGGTGGTCGCCCTGACCGATTGTTATGCCGATGCAAGCTGCTATGCGGGGTATGCGACCTTCGGCCTCAGCCTCCAAGCAGGCGGTCTGCATTCGTGGCAAACCACCAAACACGAACTCGCGGTCTCCCTCGCCCCCAAGGCCGATCTGGCGGCTGGCGTCTGGTACGGCTCATCGATTCTGGCACCCGCGATCGGCCCCGCGTTTGTGCTGTACGTCACCCCCAAGGCCACCTCGCACGGCCCGGTCGAGGGATTCCGTTTTTCAGTGGAACCCAAGGCTCGATTCTGGCTGGACGACTACCGCGTGTACACCGTGGCCGAATTCGGTTTCCGGTGGGGGATCGTGTTGTGGTGACGGTGACTGGACGCCTCCAAGGTATGGCACACCGCGTGTAGGAAAAGTTGCAGAGATTCCCCGGAGTTTGACTATTCGGGCACGCTCACAACCGGTAATCCCGGAGTAACTCCACGAAAGGTTTGAAGGTTTGTGCCCGGAGCTTGACGATTTATCATTTATACCCCCGTCAATACTGGAAACCAATTCATCGCTCTGGAAGGAAACCCTGCTCGATGCTTTCCGACTAGTGAAGTAACGGACTCACCCCCGTTGGCGTACTCCCTGTTAGACCGCTAGTGCGACACAGAAACCGTGATGGACCGTCGTATCTGACGATCAAGAATTCGTTCCGGGGACGTCTATGACATCGCCCTTGAAGAAGTGGGCAACGGCATGGAGCGGACCACACCGACCGGACGGCGAGAACTGGACGCCGGAGTAGGGTTTTTGGCTACGGGCTGGATGTGGACTGAGAGGGAACCCCCAGATCCCCCTCCCCGATCAGGTACACCTGCACCCGCCCGTAGAACCCCAGCACCCCCCGCACCGTCACCGCGTCCCCCGCCGCGAGGGTCCCAGCGGCCGGCTGCGCTCCTTCATCCAGCAAATACGTCGAGACGATCGCCGTCGCGTCGATCTCCGTCTCCTCGCACCCGGCCACGTGCAGCGTGCGGATGCGCCCATCCTTCTCCTCGACGGACTGCACACAAAGCGGACCCAGGTCCACCTGGGTACTCTCGTAGCGGTGGAAGGCTGGCCTCCCGGCCTCGTCGAAGCCGCCGGTGCGGGCCGCCCGCCAGTCCATCGGCTGGTAGGGGACGGGGTTGACGCTCATCCTGTCCCCCGGCGTCCAGCCGTCCCGATCCACCATCAGCTCCAGCGTCGCGCCCCGCCGGTAGGGACGCAGCGTGCCCCGCACGTCCACCCGCTGGTTGAGCACCAGATGCGGGTGCTCGCCATAGGCATAGATCCCGCTGTGGGGGCCGCCAACCGGATCGGCCAGCCACACCCCCTTGTCCCCGAGCATGCCGATGACGACCAGCCCGCGCACCCGCACGGCCCGCTCGACGGGCAGCCCGCAGCGGTGTTCGACGGTGGGATCCGTGAGATCGGCGACGGTCCACTCGTCCACCCAGCGGCCGCCGTCCACGCACTCGCTGCCGTCCCCGGGGATGGTGGCGCTGGCGAACCGCCGCGGGCCGCGCACCTGTTTTTCCTCGTCCGCGTCCGGGATGCCGTCGCCGTCCAGATCGCCAGGGGTGCAGGCGTCGTCCGGGGCCAGCGGGCAACGGTCGCAAGGGTCCCCCACCCCGTCCCCGTCCAGGTCCCCCTGCGTCGGGTTGTAGATGCGGGGGCAGTTGTCCCCTGTGGGCGGTACGCCGTCGTGATCGTCGTCGTCGCCCAGCTCCGGCAACGCGCAGCGTGGGTTGGCGGCCAGCGGGTAGTCCATGTACAGCGCCCGCCGCACCTGGGACTCCCGCTTGTAGTAGGGATAGCCCGCGCCGTACTGCAGCCCCTCGTATTCCTTCAGCACGTCCTCCACCAGGCTGTGCAGGTCCCACTCGTAGGCGCTGTCGGAGAGGCAGACCAGGTGCTCGAAGGCGCGCACGTTCGGCGCAAAGATCTTCTGGTCGTCGCAGCCGTGCTCCTCCCCACGCAGCCCCACCACCAGGTCCCGCTGCCCCTGCACCAGCTGCCCCCCCACGAAGGTCCCCAGGATCTCGTGGGGTGTGGCGTCGATGAGCGAGCGATAGGGTTCCCGCGGGTTCCCCGCCACCACGATGAAGTCCGCGGCCCGCCCGGGGGCCAGCTGCCCCAGCAGCTCGAGTCCCCCGTCCCCCATGCCCACCAGATCGGCGGGGGTGCGGGTCACCATCTGCACCAGCTCGTCATCGCCGATGGCCCCGGCAAAGTACCGCTGGTTGAGCTGATCGGCGCACTTGAGCTCGCTGAGCAGGTTGACGCCGCCGGTGACGGACCAGTCAGGCGCCAGGGCCATGGGGACGCCCAGGTTGCGGGCGGTGAGCACGTCGGCGCTGGCCCGGTAGAAGTGGATGCCGTTGCGCGGTGACCACACCATCGCCCCGCCGGCGGCCGCCAGACGCCCCAGATCGGCGGTCCCCAGTGCCAGGGTGTTGATGGCCACCAGGCCCGGCCGGTTGTAGCCGGCCCACTCGGCCATGGCGAACTCCAGCCGGGAGAACGAATCGACCCCCTCCCCCACGTGCAGGTGGATATACGGCGCTCTACGGCACCGGTCGATAGGGGTGCCGGAGTCGCTGGCGATGTCCAGCTGCCGGCAGACCTCCGGGCGCTCGATCTTGTCTCCCAACCCGTCCGCATCGTCGAACAGGTTGCGCACCAGCCCCTGGTGGCAAGCCTGGACCTTGGGGGCCCCCTGCATGGCGGTGGTGCCGCCCAGGGCGCCCTTGATCTCGGCAAACGCTGTATGGAGGCAGGGCTCGTCCGGCCGCGGGCCGGTGAACTCCCGGTAGTCGTCCCACAGGCGCCACTCATAGCGGCGGGAGAAGAGGTGCTGGGGGATATACATGCGGGGCAGAGTCGACCACTCGGGGTGGTTGTGGATGTCCACCATCCCGGGATAGACGAGGGCATCGTCGCAGGTGACCACCGTGACCTTGCGGGGGAGCTTGCAGGTCTGGTCGTCCCCCACGCACTCCACCGTGCCCCGCTTGCGATCCACCAGCAGCAGGCCGTCGGCGTGGACCTGATCCGGGGTGACGACCGTGCCCCGGATCACCATCTTGGGCGCGTCCACCACCCCGCTCACCCGGCATTCCGACAGATGGATCTGCCCCAGGTCCCGGTCGTCCGGCTCGAATCCCGCCCCCTCCTCGCCGGCCACCGGCACGATGGGCCGTTCCTCCGGCGCCTCGGCCGCTGCCTCCGGGCCCCCGCTGAACGCCAGGATGAGGCAAGGCACGATCAGTCTCAGGATTGGCCACCGGATCGTCACGGAGACATGGTACCAGCCGGACACGGCGCCCGCGTTGGCATACAATCGTGTCGGATGCATCCGATCCTGCTGATCCCGTTGGCCTGTCTGCTCGTCACCGTTTTTGTGTTCTCCTACGTCCTGAGCATGGGATACCCGCGGGAACCGTGGGCACGGGGTTTCCTCGGCTTCGCCGGGGCATCCATCGGCTGGCAAACGCTGGAACTGGTGAACGTGCTGCCCTCGATGGCCGGCTTCGAGGAAACCATCGTGCGCCTGCTCTCGCTGATGTGGCTGCCCGTCGGCTGGCTGTTCCTCGGCTTCGGCTATCGGGTCACCGGGCGTGCGTTCGATTGGATCTACTGGGGGAGCGGCGCCGTCACCATGGTGGCCGCTATCGTGTTGATGAGCACCGACCTCGCCACGATCGGGTACGAGCGGTACGCATGGGGCGTGGCTGACGTACGCAACCCGCTCAACCACACGGCGTTCTGCCTGGTCCCAGTGGTCTGCGCCAACTACGCCCTGTGGCTCATCTTCCGCCACTATCGCAGCAGCTCGGATCCGTCCGTACGCAAGCCGATGCTGCTGATCCTCATCCTTGGCATCGTGACCCTCTCGGGCATGTGCCTGCTCAACTTCGTGCTGCCCAACCATTTCGGGCTGCTGGAGGTGCCACGCTACGGCTCGTCGTGCCTGGCGGTGTTCATCGTGGCCATGTACGTGGCCATGACCCGCTATGACCTGTTCGGCATCCATCCCAGGCAGATCGCCGAGGCCCTGTTCAAGGATGCGCGGGACGGCGTCATCTTGGCCGGCCGCTCGGGCAACGTCGTGCAGATCAATCAGGCCGCCCTGCAGCTGCTCAACCTGCCCGAAACGCCCACGAACAACCTGTCCATGAGCCTGCTGCTGCCGGGCTATTCGACCACGGTCTTCCGCAACCGCGAGTTCGACCTCCCGCACGGCGATGAAGTGGTCACGCTGGCCGTCACCCAGTCCCTCACGCGCCCCTCCTCCACGGATATCGACCTCATCCTGACCCTGCGCGACATCACCGAACACAAGCGGGCCGAGGAGGCGCTAAGGGAGGCGCGCGACCGGTTGGAGGAGAAGGCCGAAGACCGTATCGTCGAGCTGAAGCAAGCCCAGAAGCTCGAGGCGATGGGCACCCTCGCCGGAGGCATCGCCCACGACTTCAACAACCTGTTGACGCCGGTGATCGGGTATGCCAGCGCAGCCCTGGACGACGTGGGCGAAGACCACCCGGTCCACAACGACCTCAGCGAGGTCCTCACCGCCGCCAATCAGGCCCGTGACATCATCCGCCAGCTGCTGGCCTTCAGCAGGCGCGACAAGCCCCAGCGCAGGCGGATCGAACTGGCGACGGTGATGGAGGACGCCCTGTCGTTCCTCGTCGCATCCTTGCCATCGACGATCACCCTGACGCGCTCGATCTCCGACAGGCCATGCCAGGTTGAGGGGGACGAGGCCCAGCTGAACCAGGTGGTGGTCAACATCTGCGCCAACGCCTACCAGGCGATGGGAGACATGGGCGGTAACCTGACCGTGACCCTGGAGCCGGTCGAGCTGACCACGGCCACGGTCCGCCGCTACCCATCGCTGGCCCCGGGGCCCTATGTGCGCTTGACCATCGAGGATACGGGCTGTGGCATGCCGCCGGATGTCCTCAAGCGTATCTTCAAGCCGCTCTATACAACCCGGGAGGACGGCAGCGGCCTGGGCCTGGCCACGGTCCGCCGCATCGTCGAGGACCATCACGGCGGCATCGCCGCGCAAAGCAAGGAAGGCCACGGCACGACCTTCGACCTGGTGCTTCCCCGCATCGATCGATCCGGGGGGAGCGAGCCATGAGATTCATGCCTCCGCTCTACGTGCTCGTCCTGCTCGTGCAGCTCATCGCGTGGGTGATGCTGTGGTCCCAGCGGCGCCACGATCCGGTGAACCGGGCGTTCCGCGTGTTCATCGCCTGCATGAGCGGCTGGGTCGTCCTGGAGTTGCTGCTCTATCTGCCATTATTGGAGGGCCACGAGCTGGAGACCCAGCGGCTGTGCGGCGTGTTCTGGATCACCTCGACGAACTGGTTCCTGCTGTTCGTTTACCGCTTCCTCGGCCGGCCGCTGGACCTGATGTTCAGGGTGCTGGCTGCAGCGGCGACGGTCGGCGTGGTGGCGTACACCCTCTTCGGCGTGGGAATCGTCAGCATGGCCCACACCGAGTGGGGATATCTGGACATCCGGTCGCAGAGCCACCTGGTGCTGGTGGCCATCCCGTTCGTCACAGGATGTGCAGCGCTGGGGTTGCTGTTCCCTGCTCTGGGCAGGGCGAAGGATCCGTTGCAACGCCGCTCCGTGATGTTGATCAGCGTCGGCGCCGGCCTCAGCTTTGGCCTCGGGCTCTTTGCGAACTTGGTCTTCCCCACGTTTTTGGGCATCCACGAGTTCCCCAGGCTTGCCTCCTGCTCCGGGCTGGTACTGCTACCGTTCTTCGGGCTGGCCGTGCTGCGCTATGACTTCCTCGGCGTCAATGTCGTGGAGGTGGCGGAGGACCTGTTCGAGGACATCCGCGACGGCATCGTGCTGTTCGATGCCCAGAACAAGATCCAGCGCCTCAACGTGGCTGCACGGGACCTGTTCGGAGACCGGACGGACGAAGACATCGCCAACGGTATCGCCCGCTGGCTCCGCTACCACGAGGGGGGGGATCCCATCGAGGTCAGCTTGGATGTGTGGGGGGAAGAGCGCACCTTGGGGCTGACGGTGTCGCCGCTACTGCACCACGGCCTGCGTCGGGGCACCATCGTGTTCGTACGGGATCTCACCGAGCTGCGCAGGGCTCAGGAGATCCTCCGCAAGTCTCGCGACGAGATGGAGCTGGCGGTTTCCCAGCGCTCCTATGAGATGATCCAGGTACAAAAGCTCGAGGCCCTGTCCACCCTCTCCTCCGGGATCGCACTGGACTTCAACAACCTGCTGGCCGCCATCCTCGGCTTCGCGACCGCTGCTCGCGACGATCTATCGGCCGAGGATCCGGTGAAGGGCGACGTGGAGGAGATCATCACCGCGGCTCGCCGGTCCCGGGATCTGGTGCGCCAGCTGTTGGATTTTAGCCGGCGCGAAGCCCGGCGACTGCTGGTACTGGATGTGGAGAAGCTCCTGCGCGAGGCGATCCAGCAGATCCGTGTCAACCTCTCGGGCCACATCGAGATCAAGACCGCATTCCCCTACGAGCGTCTGTTCGTGCGGGGTGATCCGACCCAGCTCCACCAGGTGGTGATGAACCTGCTGACCAACGCCCACCATGCGATGAGCGACTCCGGCGGCGTGTTGAAGGTGGCGCTGGACCCGGTGGATCTCACCACGGAGATGGCCGAAAAATTCCAGCTGGTCACCGGTGGTCCCCACCTGATCCTGAGCATCAGCGATACGGGGACGGGGATGGGAGAGGAGACGGCCCGCAAGATCTTCGAGCCGTTCTACACCACCAAAGGTGCTGGCGGCACCGGGCTGGGCCTGGCCACCGTGCGCCGCATCATCCAGGAGCACCGCGGGTCCATCATCGTGGAGAGCGCTCCGGGAGCCGGGGCCACGTTCGCCATCGCGCTGCCGCGGGCCGTCAAAAGCGAGCACACCTCCGAACAGGAGAGTGGGCCGTTGCTCACCGGCAGCGAACACGTGTTGCTCGTGGACGACAAGGAACAAAACGTGCGGGTGAACCGCCGCATGCTCGAGCCGCTCGGATACCAGATCTCCTCGTTCACGGACCCCTTCGAGGCGCTGCGCGCTTTCACGGAGGATCCCCAGGCCTTCGACCTGATGGTCACCGACCAGATGATGCCCAAGATGACCGGCCTGGACCTGGCCTCACGAATGCTGGAGCTGCGCCCCGATTTCCCCGTGCTGGTGATCTCCGGGGCGGCGACCGAAGTGGTCCGGAGTCAGGCGCAGGAACTCGGGATCCGGGCGATGATGGACAAACCGCTGTCCAAACCCAAGCTGGCGATGACCCTGCGAACGATTCTGGGGGATGCCCCCGACTGACCCCTGCAGCGGGCTACGCCTTCTCTTCATTCAAGACGAGCCGGACCTTGTGCAGCAGCTGGTCCACGTTGAATGGCTTCTGGATGAATGGGGCATCCGAGGAAGCCACATCGCTGCGCAGCCCGTAGTCGTCGGTATACCCTGACATGAACAGCACCCTGGTATCGGGGCGCACCTGCTCCAGGTGCCCGTACAGCTCCCGCCCGTTCATCTGGGGCATCACCACGTCCGTGATGAGCAGGTGCAGCGTGCCATCGAGGTCCCGCGCCACATCCAGGGCGTCCCGTCCGGTGGTCGCGGTGAGGACCTTGTATCCGGCACCCTCCAGCAGCCGCACGATGACCCGCAGCATGGCCTCCTCGTCCTCCACGACCAAGATGGTCTCCGTCCCCGGGGGGAGGAGGTCAAACTGGGTGTCCTCGCTGCCGTCCCCCGACTCCCGCGGGTCGGCGGTGGGAAGATAGATGTGGAATGAGGTGCCCGCCCAAGGCGCGCTCTCCACATCGATCGCACCGTTGCTCTGGCTGATGATGCCGTAGACCGTCGATAGCCCCAGCCCCGTTCCCTTGTCCGCATCCTTGGTGGTGAAGAACGGCTCGAAGATCCGCTGGCGAGTCTCCTCGTCCATGCCGATCCCCTCGTCTGAGACGGTGAGCCGCAGGTAGGTGGCGGGCCCGTCCATCGCCAACCGCTTGGCCTCCCTCAGGTCCAGCTTGACGCGGGCAGTCTCGATACGGAGCTTGCCCCCACCGGGCATGGCGTCCCGCGCGTTGATGACCAGGTTGAGGATCACCTGTTCCAACTGCCCCGGATCCACATGGACCAACCCGGGCTGCGAGTTCAGCGCCAGCTCGAAAGTAACCCCCTCGTCGATGACCGGACGCAGCATGGATTCGAAGGAACGCACGGCCGAGTCGAGGGACAGCACCCGTGGGTCGATGATCTGCTTGTTACTGAACGCCAGGAGCTGCTCGGTGAGGGCGCGGGCTCGCTCGGCTGCCGCCCGGATCTGCTCCAGATCCGGCTGGAGGTCGTCGTCCACCGACAGCTCCATCTGGATGCAATCGCAATACCCGGTGATGACCCCCAGCATGTTGTTGAAGTCATGGGCCACGCCGCCGGCCAGGCTCGCGATGGCTTCCATCTTCTGGGCCTGCCGCAGCTGGGTCTGGACCAGCTGGAGTTCTTCGGCGGCGCGGCGTTCCTCGGTGACATCGTGGAGCATGGTCATCACCAAGCTGACGTCGTCCGCCTCGAAGATGGGGACCCGCAGCACCTCCACGTGGCGATCCTGTCCATTGATCACCATCACCTCTTCCGTGCTGGAGGCCTGCCGTGTCTGGAGGACCCGCAGATAGCGCGAACGGACCCCCGATCCCAAGAAGGGGAATGCCTCGAAGAGGTTCTTGCCCTGGACATCGGGGGAGAATCCGTCCTCCTGGCAGAGCTGGCGCAGGGCGTCGTTGATCAGCACCAGGCGCATATCGGTGTCGACGACGAACATCGGCCTGGGGTTGGCATCGATGGTCCGCCGGATGAGCTGTTCCGACTCCCGCATCGCCGCCTCGGACAGGGAACGCTGCACCGCCATGGGGACCTGGGAGGCATACGTCTCGAGCAGTTCCCGATCCTTCAGATCATCTCCGTCACGGAACAGTAGCCCGGCAAAGCCCAGCAGCTCCGTTCCCAAGGTGATGCCGATCAGATACACCCGCTCCGAGCCCAGGCGCCGCGCCAGCCCCTTGGCGGCGCCGCGGGACAGCACGTATCGGGTCAAAGGCATGAGGTCTGCAGCGATCTCCACCGCCTTGCTCCCCGAGAGACTCTCGATGACCCCTTCTTCCGGCGAGATCAACGTACCGGTGGGAAGCTCCTCGTAGAGGGCTTCGGCGGCTCCCTCCCAACCCTCCAGGTTCCCGTACGCCTCCACGCGCATCCCCAGGATGGACGAGACGTAAGAACACACGAAGGTCAACGCTCCGGGGCAAATTTCGGTGAGATGCTGGGCGATCTGTTTGTACACCGCAGCCGGCTCCCGGTGCGCGATGAGCGACAGGGCGGCGCGGGAGAGGAAGGTGAGATGGGACGCAGCACGGCGGTTGGCCTCCAGTACACGCATCCGATCGCTGCAATCCCGATAGACTGCCAGGATCAGGTCCCAGCCGTTGATGTCGAAGGCTGTGGTCGTGATCTCGACCCACATCTCCGACCCGTCCGCCCGATGCAACTCCAGTTCCACGCTGCGCTCGGTGTCGCTGGACGCCAGCCGCTTGAAGATCCTCCTGAAGTACCGCGACTGGCCCTTGGCGTGCAGCACGGACATGGGCTGGCCGATGAGCTGATCGGCGGAATAGCCGGTCAGGGTGCTGGAGCCCTCATCGCAATCCAGGATGGTGTCGGTGGCCGCCTCGACCACCAGCACGCCGTCCGAGGTGGACTCCACGATCCGCCAGCACAGCTCGATTCCCAAGCTGTTCACGATCGTGGACGCGCTGTGTGCTTCGCCGACTGCCATACGCTCCGAGAATCCCTCCCATTGGGTATTCTATCGCGTATCGACGGAAAACTCAGGATCTCGACCGAGCCCCGCGTGGCCCACCCCGTTTCCGGAAGACCAGTGCGGACGATCTGGTATCGTGGCTGCAACACGGGAGGGCCGTTCCATGCGCACCATCGCCACTTTTTTTGCTCTATCGTTCCTCGTCATCGGTTGCCCCACGCCAACGCCATTCGACGACGATGTCAGCGACGACGATGACACCGGCGACGACGACGACGACGACACCACCCCGACGGACATCTGCGATGACTTCCCCGGCGAGACGATCTGCGACGGGGACACGGAGGTGGTCTGTGATGCCTACGGGGACGTAGGCAGCACCGAGGACTGCGACGTGGCTGCCGATTACTACTGCTTCTGGGGGCTGGGGTGCGTGATGTGTTACCCGGAGCAGCGCTGGTGCGAAGGGGACGCCGTGGTGGAGTGCAACGCCGACGGCCAGGGCTTCTCTGTTATTGAGGTCTGCGACACGGCCAACGGCGAGGTCTGCAACGGCGGCGTCTGCACCTCTCTGTGCGAGCTGGCGGAGACGGAGCGCAGCAGCATCGGCTGCAAGTTCTACGGCGTCGACATGGAGCAGTACCCCGGCTACCAGGGCCTGCAGTACGCCATCGTGGTGAGCAACGTCAACGACACGACCACCGCCGAGGTGGTGGTGGAGGAGAAGTCCGGCGGGAACTGGGCCGTCACCGCCCAGGCCAGCGTCAACCCGCAGGACCTGGAGATCTTCTCGCTGACGGACCACCAGACCACCGACACCAGCATCCGCGTCGGCGGGGCCTACCGGGTCACCTCTTCCATCCCGGTCATCGCCTACCAGTTCAACCCGCTGGACAACGGCTCGTGCACCTCGGATGCCTCGCTGCTGCTGCCGGCCTCGGCCCTGGACACGGTGTACATGGCCACGGCCTGGGGCAGCGTGCCGCCGGGGGACAGCAACGACAGCTCCCTGCTCAACGTGGTGGCGGAGGTGGACGGCACCCACGTCCTCACCGGCTCGGCTCCCTTCGGCGTGATCGTCTCCGGAGCCGACAGCTACGACTCCTACTGCTACCCTGGCGGCCTCAATCAAGAGATCATCAACGATCTCTAGGATCGGAATGACGAGGAGACCCCGATGAGAATCACCCTGGCTCTGTGGCTGGCGCTGATGATGGCCCTGACGTTCGGATGCGAGGGCACCGCGGACGATGACGACGCGGCGGACGACGACACGGGCGATGATGACGCGGCCGATGACGACGACACCACCGACGGCCCCTTCAGCTGCGACGCCCTGTCGGACGAGGAACTGGCCTTGCTGACCAAGATCTTCTGCGCCGGTTCTTCCAACAGCTACGACAACTGGATGAGCAGCCCGCCATACACGTCCGAGGACCTGTCCGAGTGGTACCACGGCAAGGTCATCGATGCCGTGATGGAGAACCTGGGCACCTGCGTGGAGTACGAGCCGGAGATGTACACCTACTGGTACACCGGGGTGGGCTCCATCAGCAGCGACGTGACGCTGGTGTGGGCCATCGACGCCTACTTCCACTTCCTCGACGACGACCCCACCGAGGAGGTCTTCCGCCAGCGGGTGGTGGAGTACCTCGACACGGTCTACGGCCCCAACGGCGTCTCTGATGACGTGGTCTTCATCGGCGCCAACATCCCCGAGCTGCTCCAGGGCATCACCGGGTTCACCGGCGACACGGCAGCCATCTTGCAGATCATCGAGGAGGAGATGGGGGAGCGGCCCAACGCGGTGGTCATCGACCTGGACTACTTCTTCGACCAGATGGTCATGGGCAACATCGTCTACGACGGCGAAGAGGTGGGGCAGTTCGACATCATGGTCGACGCCCTGCACGTCAACGAGGACGGCCACCAGATGCTCGCCGACCTGGTCATCCAGGAGATCAACGCCACGTGGCCGGCCCTCAAGGTCGAACCCCTCGGTGTCCTCGAGATCAACGACTAGATTGTCCGGTCAACGTCCGCCCTCTGTGCCACGATCACAAACGATGCGCTTTCACGCCCTCCCCGCCCTCACCGTGCTCGCCCTGCTCGCCGCCGGCGGCTGCAACATCAACCTCTCCACCACCGACGACTGGCAACAGGTCGCCGTGGGCTCCCAGTTCACCTGCGGCATCCGCACGAACGGCTCCCTGGAGTGCTGGGGCTTGAATCAGCTGGATCAGGCGTCCCCTCCGGACGGGACCTTCACCTCGGTGGCGCTGGGGAGCTCCCACGCCTGCGCCACGCTGGAGATGGGCTCGGTGGAGTGCTGGGGGCTCGAAGACCACGGCCAGCTGCAGGCGCCGGAGATCGGGGCCTTTTATGCCCTCGCTGCCGGGCCGTTCCACACCTGCGGCCTGCGGGATGACGGGAAGCTGGAGTGCTGGGGCTGCCAGGAGCACGACGAGGGGCAATGTGATCCGCCGGCGGGCGAGTTCGCCCAGCTGGGCAACGTGAGCATGCACTCATGCGCGGTGGACCTGGACGGTGCCCTGTTTTGCTGGGGCGACAACGAGTTCGGGCAGAGCGCTACCCAGGACGAATCGTTCATCGAGGTGAGCGGGGGGCGCCGCCACACTTGCGGGATCCTCGCCGACGGCACCTTGGAGTGCTGGGGCAACAACGACGACGGTCAGACCGAGGCCCCAGGCGGCCAGTTCGTCCAGCTCAGCGCCAACGGCGCCTACACCAGCTGCGCGGTGCGGGACGACGGCTCGGTGCATTGCTGGGGCGAGAACCGGTACGAGCAGGCCGACCCCCCGGACCAGGCCTTCGTCCAGGTGGCCACCGGCAGCCAGCACAGCTGCGGCGTGCGGGAGGACGGCCACATCGAGTGCTGGGGCTGCAAGCGGGTGCTGCTGGAGGGCGCGGTGAAGTCGACGTATTACGGGGAGTGCGAGCCGCCCTGAGGGTTCGCCGACTTATTTCCTGACGGACTCTAACGGCGCCGGGCGCGCAAGGCTACACACAGCAGGGCCAGTGCCATCGCAGGGATTCCCCGGGTGCGGCCGGCGGGGATGCCGCAGCTGCACCCCCCCTCGTACTCCGTCAGCGGGATGGAGCCGTCCCCGGGGGGCGGGGATTGCATCGTGGTCTGGTCGAAGATGACGCCGCTGACATTCTTGGCATCGACGCGCACGACCGGGCCGGTGACCTCCACCACCAGGTAGTGGTGGATCTCGCTGTTCAACACCACGGTGTGGGGGTCGTCAGAGGGATCGGAGATGTCGTACAGCGGCGCGCCGCCGCCACCGGTGATGAAGTAGGGGATGCCGTTGCCACTCAGGCCGCGCTCGTAGTAGTGGTCGTGGCCGCTGAAGATCGCGGTGACCCCCACCTCCGCGAAGAACGGCAGCAGCGCCCGTATGAACCCGTTGCCGCTACGGCCGCTCTTGGACGAATAGGGCCCGGCGTGGGCCACCACGAAGATGTGCTCGATGCCGGGGCGGTCGCTCGCGGCCAGTAGATCGTGTTGCAGCCAGTACTGCTGGGCCGCGTCGAGGCAGCCGTCCACAAACGCCTCGTTGACGACGCAGATCGGCTCGGCGTTCACGTATTCGTCGAGGATCACGAAGTGGGAATTGCCGTAGTCGAACGAATAGTAGAGTTCACCGCCCGGCAGCACGAAGGCCTGGTCGAAGAGGGTGGCCAGGCCACCGCTTTCTTCGTGGTTGCCGACGACCGGGCAGATGGGCATGCGCTCCAGCAGGGGCTGTTCGATGTCGAAGAACGTAACCCACTGGCTCTCCACATCGCCGCTGGAGACCAGGTCCCCCGTGTGCACGAGCAGCTCCGCCGATTCCCCCAGCATCATCCCGATGACCTCGTCGTGATCGTCGTGGTTGCTGCGGGTGTCGCCGAAGATCAGGAACGTGAAAGGGGTCTGGCTGGCCGGCGCGGTATCGAAGCTCAGCTCCTCGGTGAGCGGCTCGTCGTCCACGTAGACAGCGTAGTTGTAGCTGCGGCCCGTGCGCAATCCGTCCAGGAGCAGGGAGTGGTGGGTGGCCTCCTCCTCGGAAGGGGAGGACCAGTCCAGCTCGGATTCACCGTAGCGCACCTCGGCGGCGGCCTCTTCGTCCAGCTCGAACGTAACGATCATCGAGGTCCGGCTGGGGAGCTGCAGGTAGGGGCCGCGGACCAGCTCGGCCGCGGGGGCGGCCCGGACAACGGCCAGGAACACCACCGTGAGTAGAAGCAGATTGCGCACTTGTGCCGCCACGTGGGCCCCTCCAGCTCGTACCTGACGTATCCTAAGCATGGCACACGCTGCTGAGAACCGAACATCGACCGTGGAGCGCCCATGCGCATCGCACTACTCCTCCCCGAATCCGGGCAACCTCCCCTTTCCGGCAGCTCTGCGAGCCTGGCCAGCCAGCTGGCCGACGGGCTGGGGCCGGCCGGCGTCCATGTCCTGCGTTATGACTGCGATCCCGTCCGCGCGGCGCAACTCTACGCCGCAGCCCGGGAATTCGACCTGATCCACGACCACCTAGGTTACGCGACGCTGGGGTATGCATCGCTGGTGGACGTGCCGGTCATCGCCACCTTGTACGCCGCCCCCGACGACGAGCAGCGCGGGATGCTAGCCAGCTCCGCCGCGGTGTGCGTGGCCTGCGGGTTCGAGGGCGATGACGGCTCGTTCGCGGCCCGTTTCGACGCCGACGAGGGGCTGGTGGACGCCACCATCGCCCTGTACGAGCAACTCCTGGAACAGCGCGAGAACTACCGCCCGTGGGGCTTCTACCTGATCCTCGAGGACCAACCCGAGCACAAGGTCAAGCGCATCCACGTCTACCCGCAGCAGCGCCTCAGCTATCAAAAACACCGCCGTCGCAGCGAGCACTGGAACGTCATCCGCGGCACCGCCGTCGTGACCCTGGACGGCCAGGACATCACCCTCGTGGCGGGGGAGGCGGTCGATATCCCCGTGGGTACGGCCCACCGCGTCCGCAACCCCGGGGACGAACCGATGGAGTTCATCGAGGTCCAGACCGGCGATTACTTTGGCGAAGACGACATCATCCGGCTCGAAGACGATTACGGCCGTGTGGAGTGACCATGCCCAGCTCCTTCGATCCTGCACGTGATCTGGTGGTCGTCATCATGGCGGGCGGCTCGGGGACCCGATTCTGGCCCTTGTCCACCGAGCAGCTGCCCAAGCAGTTCATCCGGCTGTTCGGCAGCCGCACCATGCTCCAGCTCACCTGGGACCGCATCGCCGGGCTGGTTCCCCCCGAGCGTGTACTGGTGCTGACCAACGCGCGCTTCGCCGCCACCGTCGCCCAGCAGCTGCCCGGCCTGCCCGTCGCCAACATCATCGGCGAGCCCATGCCCCGGGACACCTCCGGCGCCATCGGGCTAGCGGCCGCCCTGTGCCGGGGCCGCCACGGCGATCCGGTGATGGCCGTGCTCACCGCCGACCACCGCATCGAGCCCGTGGACCAGTTCCGCGCCACGCTGCTCTCCGCCGCCCGGGCCGCCGCGGCCAGCGAGGCCCTGATCACCTTCGGCATCGAGCCGAGCTTCCCCGCCACCGGCTACGGCTACCTGGAGGCCGGCGAACTCCTGGAGGAGGACGATGGCGTGGGCCACCACCGGCTGCTGCGCTTCTGCGAGAAGCCGGATCTGGAGACGGCCCGCGGATTCGTCGATTCCGGCCGCTTCTGCTGGAACAGCGGCATGTTCGTCTGGCGCACCTCGTCCATCTGGCGGGAGCTGGAGGCGCACCTGCCCCGGCACGCAGCCCTGCTCGCTCCGCTGGCCGAAGCCGACGGCACCGAGGGATGGGCCGACGCCCTGCGCGCCGCCTTCGAGACCCTGCCCAAGGTCTCCATCGACTACGGCGTGATGGAGAAGGCCGCCTCCGTGCGTATGGTGCGGGCCCGCTTCCAGTGGAGCGACGTGGGGGGCTGGCTGGCCCTGGAGCAGTTCCACGAGCCCGACCCCGACGGTAACCGCAGCCGGGGCCACATCGAACCCCTGGACGCCCGCCGCAACTTCGTGTTCTGCGAGGACGACACCGAGACCGTGGCGCTGGTGGGGGTGGAGGATCTGGTGGTCGTGCGGGCGGGGAACCGCACGCTGGTGACCCATCGGGATGGGGCCGAGGAGGTCAAGAAGATCGTGGAGCGGATGAAGAGGGATCTCGGGGGCTAGGCTAGCCCCTCATAGCTTATATTCCACCTTCAGATTCGTGTACGTCTCCCCCGGGGCGACGTCGATCTCCAGCTCCCTGGGTTGGGGATCCGCGCAGGCACCGCATTCGAACTTCAGCCGGTGGGTTCCCGGCGCGACGGTGTACTGCTTCTTGGGTGTTTTCCCCAGGTATTGGCCATCCATGTAGACATGGGACCAGGGCTTGCTGTCGAGCGTGAGGAACGCCTGGTCGCCCCCCTCGTAGGGCTGGACGAAGCCGCCCGATAGATCGGGGCCGAGGTCCGGGTCGGGGGCATCCTGCCTGTGGTCGGGATCCACCGGGGGCGGCGTTTCGCCGAAATCCGTGCTGACGTGGGAGTACTGCTCACCCGCGGCCACGGTGAACGACCACTGGACCTTCTTGTCGGTCAGGCAGGGTCCGCAATGGATTTCGATCTGGTGTTCGCCCGGAGCGATGGCGTACTCGCGCTTGGGGGTGTTCCCCACCTGCTTGCCGTCCATGAAGATCCGGCCCCACGGCTTGGAGTTGAGGGTCATCCGGGCCGCGTCTTCACCGGTGTAGGGTGTGGCCGAGGGGATGACGGGCTCATCTGGGGCGGGGGCCGGGGCGGGCGGGGGGGCCGGAGTGCTCGCGTCCACAGCGCCCGGCTCGTCGGTCCCGGCCTGGTCCCTGGGGCAGCCGGCCAGCACCAGCCCCAGCAGGATCATCCATGGCCAGCAGTTCATTCGGAGCATGGGTCCCTCCACTCGGACGATTGATTCACTCGTAGGCCGCGTCGACGCGCTGCACCTCGGCCTGGCGTGAGGTTCACGGCGTGTACTCCACCCGCACCTCGGTATAGGTCTCCCCTGGGGCGACGTTGAACTCGAACTCCCGGATCTGGGGGGTGGCGCACTTGCCGCATTCCAGCTTCACCTGGTGGGCTCCCGGGGCGATGGCGAATCGCTTCTTGGGCGTATAGCCCAGGAATTGGCCATCCAGATAGGCTTGGGACCAGGGCTTGGAGTTGATCGTCATGAATGCAGCGTCGTCCCCTTCGTAGGGCTGGACCATGCCACCGGACAGGTCGGCCCCGTCCCCCTCCTCGGCCTCCGTCTCCGCCGTCACATCCGGCTCGGCCAGCTCGTCGCCAAACTCGGTGCGGATGTGGGTGTAGAGCTCACCGGCCGCCACGGTGAAGGTCCATTCCAGAGCCTGTGGATCGGGGCACGCCCCGCACTCGAGCCGCATGGCGTGGGTCCCCGGCGCGATGGCGTATTCCCGCCTGGGGGTGTTCCCCAGCAGCTCACCGTCCAGGTAGATCACCCCCCAGGGCTTGCTGTTGATCGTCATCCGGGCCGCGTCATCGCCGGTGTAGGGCGTTACGGTCGGCGTGGTAGCCCCATCCACCGCATCGGTGACGGACGTGTCCACGACGTCCGGCTCGTCCATCTCGGACAGGTCTTCGGGGCAGCCGGCCAGGGCCAGGCCGAGCAAAATCAACGGCAGCGAGCAGATGAATCGATGCATGGAGTCCCTCCTCATGGACGATCCAGACGGATCGGTGCCGCCCAGTATAGGAGGAGGGAAGAGAAAGAGAAGGAGCCAGTCGTTTCGCGTTTCGCCTTTTCTTACCCGTCGTGCCAGGATCTGCCCCGATGGTTCGATCTGCTGAAAAAAAAGGCGAAACGCGAAACGACAGGCACCTCACCTCAAGCAACACGTGAGGCTTCTGCTGTTGGCGGCGTTTCTCGTCTCCGGCTCTACAGGATTGATCTACGAGTTGGTCTGGACCCGCGCGGCCTCCACATGGTTCGGGGTCTCGTCCTATGCCATCTCGACCATCCTCTCGGCGTTTCTGGTCGGGCTGGCGCTGGGGGGCTGGTTGGGAGGCTGGTGGTTGTCGCGTTTCCCCGGCACCCGCCCTTTACGGGCCTATGCCGCCGCGGAAATCGGTGTCGCGCTGAGCGCGCTGGCGGTCCAGGCGGTGGTCGATCACGCCGGGCCCGGCATGGTCTGGATCGCGCACACGTTCCCCGGCTTCGGCGCGGGACCCATCGCCGTGCGTTTCCTCGCCGTCGGGGCGCTGTTGCTGGTGCCCACGGTGCTGATGGGCGCGACCTTCCCGTTGTTCACCTGTGGCCTCACCCAGGGCGAGCGCACCGTGCAGCGGAGCATCGCCATGGCCTACGGTATCAACGTGATCGGGGCCGCGTGCGGGTGTGCGGTTACCGCCTGGGTGTTACTCGAGGCGGTGGGGATGCACGGGGCGGTCTGGACCGCTGCCGGGCTGAACGTCGCTGCGGCTGCGGGCGCCCTGGTGGCGGACCGCGCGAGCGCCCGTGGACCCGCACCCCAGCCGCCACCGGTCGGCCGCAAGGGCAAGGGGTCCCTGCCGTCGCGGGGATGGATCCTCGGCCTGGTCTCGATGTCCGGCTGCGCGGCGATGGCCTACGAGGTCGTGTGGAGCCGCATCTATCGGCAAGCGCTGGACCTCCGCAACCCGTTCTTAGCGTTTGCGCTGGTGCTGACCATCGTGCTGGTCGGCATGGGGCTGGGGAGCTTGGTCCTCTCCCGCGGCGACCGGACCCGGTACGCGGCGACCCCGAGGCGGCGGCTCGTGTTGTTCGGGGCCATCCAGGCCGCACTCGCGCTGCTGGCGGTCCTGTGCCTGGCGGACGTGCGCTTCGGCCTCGCCGCCCTGCTGCCGGTGTCCGAGGCCCGGGCCGGGCTGTGGGTCAGCGTCGCCACCTTGTGCACCCCGGCACTGTTGATGGGCCTGTGCTTCCCCCTGCTGGGGTCGGTGTACGTACGGGACGCCAAACGGCTGGGGATGCACCTCGGTCAGATCTACGCCGCGAGCACGGTCTTCGGCGTGCTCGGCTCGTTGCTGGGCGGCTTCGTGCTGATCCCCGTGCTGGGGCTACAGACCTCGCTGCTGGCGCTAGGGGCCCTCAACGCGGTGTGCGCCGGGCTGGCCCTCGCCGCGGTCCCCACGTACACACGCTCCGCGAGGTTCGCTGTCCCGGGCGCGTTGGCGGCTGTGCTCGTCATCGCGGCGGTCGTGACGAACCACCGGCCGGAGTTTTCGTATACCGGGAAGGTCCTGTTCCTGCACGACGGGCTCGAGGCCTCCACGGCGGTCATCGACGTCCCGTCGGAGATGGGGAACATCCTCTACACCAACGGCGTGAGAATCCCGCCCTCCTTCTCGGGCGAACGGACCGTCCTGCCGGTCGCGCTGGTCGGGCACGCACGACGGGTGCTGTTGATCGGTTTCGGGACGGGCAGTTCCGCCAAGGTGCTGCTGCAGACCTTCCCCGATATCGAGGTCGACTGCGTGGAACTGGACGACAACCAGTCGCGAACGACACCGTTTTTCGGGACGGAGGAGATCCTGGATGATCCGCGCTTCCACCTGTATCTGGAAGACGGGCGGCAGTTCATGCTCCGCAGCGAGCACCGCTATGACGCCATCGTCATCGATAGCTTCGGGCAGAGCATCAACCAGGAGTTCTACAACATCGACTTCTTCCGGCAGGCCGAAGCGATCCTGGCCGACGACGGCCTGTTCTTCGCCAAGGTCCCCATCGCCGCTCTGGCGAGCCCAGAGGAGGTCGAGGTGATCGTCCGCTCCGCCGTCCACGGATTCGCGTATACCTACTTCCTCCACAAGGGACTCTTCCCGGCAATCATCGGGAGGAAGAACCCCCTGGAGCTGGTCCCGGCGGACGAGCTCGACCCGCCGCTCCACGAGGTTGCCCACAGCCTGTACGAGATCGCACGCACCACGATCACCCCCGTGGACAGCAGCGTGTTCGACCGCATGACCTCGGAGCACATCAACTCGGACGAGTGGCCGTATTTCTTCGAGCCCCAGCGGACCGAAAGACAGCGCAATTGCCTCGGCGCGCGCCTGGAGCACCTGCTGTACGCGGTCCCGGACGTGTGCGCGGATCCCAATTTCGTGCCCCTTGGCCCGCCATAGGAGGAGCCAGTCGTTTCGCGTTTCGCCTTTTTTTCCCCACCGTGCCAGGATTTGCTCCATGGAACGACCCCGTAAAAAAAGGCGAAACGCGAAACGACAGGCACCTCTTGTGCTGCTGATGGTGATGGCGATGGGGTGCGAGGCGACCCCCGATCCAGAGCCGCTGGAACTGCCGGACGACCCGGCGGCGTTCGGGGTGCCCGTCGGGGTCCAGACCCTGGAGACGGGCGGGGTGACCTTCGAGGTGTGGTATCCGGCGCCGGATAAAGCCAGCGGAGGGGTCGGCGAGCAGCTGGACCTGACGGTGTTCGTCCCGGACAACGTGGTGGAGGCCATCGGGGCGGTGGACCTGCCCGCCCTGGAGAGCCCGACGGTGCGCAACGCGGCATTGCGCGTCCCCGAGGCACCCTACCCTGTCGTGCTGTTCAGCCACGGTTTTGGAGGCTTCCGCACCCAGTCAGTGGACATCACCACCCACCTGGCCTCCAGGGGGTACGTCGTGCTGGCCGCAGACCACCCCGGCCGCATGCTCGGCAACGCCCTCCCCTGCTTGTTCAGCCCGCCGCTGGACGGCTGTGATCTGACCCAGTTTGCCGGCGAGGATCCGGCCCCGGACCACGTGGAGGAGCTGCTGGATTGGATCCCCATTGCCAACGGGGCGGAGGACGGCTTCTTTGCCGGAGCGCTGGACGCCGATCACATCGGCATGACCGGCCACTCCGCCGGCGGATTCACCACGTCCCGCATGGGGCAGTCCGACGGCCGCATCGACGCCATCGCGCCCATGGCCGGCGCCGACGCGATGGCCGGCGACACCCCGGCCCTGTTCCTGGGTGGCAGCTGCGACACCATCTTCCCCATGGCCGACATGGAGGCCGCCGCTGCTGCGCCGACGAATGCCCAGCTGCTAGACGTGCTGGGCGCCGGCCACCTGGCCTTCAGCGACCTGTGCGAGCTGGAGCTGGGCGCCCTGGCCGAGGAGTACTTCGAGGGCCGCGACGACCTCAACCAGACCATCTACGACATGATGTACACCCTGGGCATCGACGGCTGTGCAGGCTTCGCACCCGAAGAACCGCCGACCACGGACTGCGAGGAGGCCTGGCTGGATCTGGACACCTCGCTGCCCATCATCCTCCACTACACCACCGCCTTCTTCGACGAGCAGCTTTACGGCACCGGCCCCGGCGTGCAGGCCGGGCTGTTCGACGAAGCGGACCTGCGCTGAAGAACACGGCCACGCCGTTCATCTCGACCCGCATTGGTGGCCTGAATGCTGCGCCCCTTGGGCACCCTCCACCTCAAGGGCTACTACAACCTCGGGCTGATCGCGGCCGAGTACGAGGCCCTACCGGGAATCATCGACGCCGATCCACACCACGACCTCTCCGACGGCGAGACCATCCACTACGTGTTCGACGATCGCTGGGGGGACTGCCTGGATGGCTGTTTCTACGGTGAAGCCCGTTACTACACGTCATCGGCCGCTGGCGAGGTCACCTTCGTGGACCACTTCGAATGGAGCCTGGACCAGCAGATCATCTGGCCCGACTGGTTCGACGCCTACAACGCCTGCGAGTACCAGTACTGACGGCAGCCCCCAGCAGCCCCAGCACGACCACGGCGGCCACCGGGCTCGCCGGCTGCCGTCCGCCCGCAAGGGCGCACCCAGACGTACTCCCACCCGTCGCCTGATCCCTCAAGATCTCGGTCCGCTCCCGCAATTCGGTGATCCCCGCCTGCCAATCGTCCGGCGTCAGCTGGTCCCCGTCCGCCGCCGACGCCTCGGCCACGGCGTCCTCGATCTGAACCTCCCAGTCTGCCAGCTTCTCCTCCACCGCCGACTCGCTGAACGGGCCCGCCAACAGCTCGTCGAGGGCGTCGTCGTAGGCCCCGTGATAGTGGCACCCCAGGCCGTTGATCAGCGGATCGCACGATGGGGGCATCTGCGTCATCTGCGGGGACAGCGCCCCGGCGCGGGCCCGGCAGTACACGGTGTGGTCGTCCCACTCGTCCACGACGGTGACGAAGGTGTCGGCGTTGAGGCCCTGCTCCCGGATCACCACGAAGGCGTTGTCCAGATCCCACGGGATGAGCCAGACGCGGTCCGCGTCGGCCTCCTCGTAGAAGTAGAAGTTGTGGTTGTCGCAGACGCCGCCGTCGCAATACCAATGGAACGGCCCGTCGTCGGCCCGGATGGTGCGGTCCACCGCGATGTAGCGCATGGTGTTGCCGATGCTCAGCCAGGCCGCCAGGGCCGCCGCCCGGGTGTCGCCGTCGTCGTGCTGGGCCGCCGCACCGAACTCCAGCATCTTGGCCACTGAAGGATCCTCGTCCTCGTTGGTGCGCAGGTGCTCGAGCAGGCGCGCCTCGGTGACCTCCGGCTGCAGGTTCGAGCTGGTGGGCCAGACCTCCTTGTAGAGGTTGCCCTCCCCGTCCTCGAAGCGGCTGCGCGTGAAGCGGCCGTCGATGTACTCCACGTTGAGGAACACCCCCTGGTATTCGCCGTTGACCGCCAGCCGCACGTGCACGGCCCGCGGCGATGGGACCCCCATCTCGCGGAACAGCCCGTAGGCCATCCGCTCGCGCATCAGCGACGGATCGTGGTTCATGGCGTGGAACAGCAGCTTCTTGACCCCGAAAAACCGCCCGTCGTCGTCGTACTCGTTGAAGGACACCTTGAGATTGAGCTTGGGGCAGGTCTTGGCCCCGCCCATGCCCAGCGGGTTGTCCTCGGTGGACTCCTCCGTGCAGCCCACCCAGGCCCCGTAGCTGCCCTTGTAGCGCACTCCCACCGGGCCGTACTCCACCCCGTCGAAGACCAGCGTGCCCGGCACGTACTCCTCGGCCATGGGATCGGCGTCCAAGGTCGCCAGATCCTCGTCCTCCAGCAGCAGCTCGAATTCCCTCAGCTCGGTGGGGTCGTAGACGAAGGCGACATCGTCGCCCGGTTCGGCGACCACGCGGCCCTCGGCGTCGGCCACCTGGTCGGGGACGGGGCCGGTGAGTTCGGGGCATGTTGCGCGACTGCAGCCCAGGCCCAAGCCCACGGGTAGGATCACGACAAAAAGTAGCGTTTGTAAACGATTCACGACCATTGGACACCCATACACAGTGTTGTCGGTAAAAAAAGATCCGTCCATTTTCGAGCTGAATGTACCTCAACGTTGCAGACCGTCACACATAAAGCATGATCGCCAGTGTGCTCCG
>CAZDDH010000015.1:0-68947 GCA_964504165.1 uncultured Rickettsiales bacterium
TGATGGTGATGGCCGAGCGGCGGTAGTTCCGCCACACGTTGCGCCAGGCCATCTTCAGGACTTTCATAGATCACCCCTTTCGTCTCCCGACTTCGGGTTCGTGATGCCATCCACGAGAACATCGGCCAGCACCGAGGCGTATTGCTCCACGCTGAGGCCGGATCGCAACCGTTCGTCCGTCATGAAACCGGATGTGTAGAACAGCCCCACGAGGACCCGGGCGCGCTCGTCGATCTGCGCCTTGGTCAGCTCGGGGGAGGCCGCCCGCCGCACCATGAAGGTCAGGAACTTCACCTGGAGTTCGGTGATGTTGATGTTCATGTCCGCCGAGTAATCTTCCATGGCCCCCAGCAGTTCCCGGTCGCCGGTCATCAGCTTGCTCACCAGGGGCATGCGGGTGACCATCAGGAAGCCGGCTTGCAGGTAGCGGCGCAGCTTCTCCCGGTGGTCGCCGCGGGAGCGCAGGATGTCCAGCACATCCCCCATGTACGCCATCTTCTCCGCGGCGATGGCGTGCATCAGCAGGTCCGACTTGTTCTTGAAGTACAGGTAGACCGTGCCCTTGGCCACGCCGGCGTCCTGGGCCACCTCGTCGATGGAGGTCTTGCGGTAGCCCTGATCGATGAACAGGCGGGTGGCGGCTTGCAAGATGCGTCGCTTCTTGCGCTCCTTGGGGGAGTTGGGGTCGCCGCTGAGCATGAACCGCTGGCCCACGCCCATCACTTGCTTGAGCAGCGCCTCGGCGGCCGCGTCCTTGATACGTTGGCGTGCGGAGCTGGCCGGGGCCTCATCGTCGGTTTGGCCCAACAACTCGCTGAACAGGTTCTTGATCTCGTCTTTTGTCCAGTTGACCATACTGACTGTTTACGTTGATTTGGTCAGTTCTGCAAATCACATTTGGAGCAAAACCGTGAGAACATCGCTTAACCTATGATTATTATTGCGTAAACAAAATGACCCAAAAAGTATAAATGGTCAGTTTGCTTGGATTGGAACCGAGGAATCGTGGGCACTATTCCTCGATGTCCACCGCGTCGAGGGTCAGCGCGTCGGGCAGGAACAGGGTCCAGCGCAGCTGCTCGATGGTTTCGGGCATATAGCTCACCCACAGCTTGATCGGCACATCTTCCAGGGTGCAGATCCCGGGGCTGCGGCACAGGTCGAACAGGTAGTACATGAGGTAACGGACATTGGTCGCCAGCAGGCCGGTGTAGTCGGCGTGGCGGCGCTGGCGCAGGATGTGCCGCTCGTGCATGGAGCGGCCGATCTCCGACTCCAGGAACTCCTCGAAGGTGGACACGATGATCTCGACGCTGGCGTCCTTCTCGGCGCTGTCGAGGAAGGCCCGGTAGTCCTGCTCCAGGCTCGCGGCGTTCAGCCCCCGCTGGGTGAGCACGTTCGCCGCGAAACCCGTCGGGGGCAGGCCACGCAGCAGATCCATCGGCAGCTGGTGGGCGACGCGGATGTTGGTGGCGGTGTAGTCGCCGGTGTGGCGCTCCAGTTCGACGACGCGGCACGAGGCGGTGCGTTCCAGGATCTCCAGCACCTGATCGTAGCGGTCGTCCTCGACGATGAGCTTGATGCCCACCACGTCGGGGATGGGCAGCAGGTCCAGCTCGGCCTCGATGGTGCCCTGCTTGACGCTCTTGATGACCCGCCGCTCGGCGTGGGCGAACTCCTCGGCCATTGCCTCGGGGCTGGTGACCAGCTGATCGCGGGGGATGCCCTGCCGCTCGGCCCGCTCGTCGGCGAGGGCCGCGGCGCTGCGTTGGATGCGGTCGTGGATGAAGCCCACCATGCGCCGGGCGCCCTTCTCGGCGACACGCCTGGCGCGCTTGATGCGGGTGGTGCCAACCAGCATCGGGCCGCCGCCAGTGTCCAGGGTGTAGTAGCCGCCGTCCACGGGGGCTTCGCGGTAGAAATCTTCAGGGTAGCGGCGATAGCGCGCCAGCAGCTCATCGATGCGCGGGTTGGTGTAGGTGGGCCGGGCGGTGGCGAAGTCCTTCAGCTCACCCTTGGCGCGTATCCGCTGCCAATCCGGTTCGACACCGTGGAGATCATGCAGCAGCGACGTCGCCAGCGCGTCCGCCCAGATGCGTGTGATGTAGAAGTTGAAGTTGAGGATCTGCTTGAGCGCCAGCACGTCCCCGGGGAGGGGGCGGTTGACCGTCCACCTCGAGATGATCTCGGCGAGGCGTTCCCTGTGTACGAAGCCCTCGATCAACGACAACGATAGCCCTCCTTGGCCGGCTCACATCCCCAGGGATGCCTGGTATTCGTCCCACCCCGTATCCTGGGCGAACGAGAGTCCTTCGTAGAAATCCTGGAAGTAGTAGTAGTACTGGTAGTCGGGGTTGGAGTGCAGGATGCTCAGGCCTTGGCCCTCCAGGAAGCACCCCTCGTTGTCGCTCTGGACCATCAGATTGGTGATCACCTCGTCGCGCATGAGGGTGCCGATCTGATCGGCCAGGGTGGCGATGTTCATGTCCGACATGCCGCTCAACCGATCGCAGAAATCGCCCAGATCCAGGTATAGGTGGGTGTAGGTCGGGCCGCCGGAGCAGGTCATGTTGAGGGTCTCGGCGGCCAGGCCGGTGACCTCGTCGAAGTTGGCCTGGCTCTGGCCGGTGTAGTCCTGCAGGGCGGTGGCCAGCTCGTCCAGCTGGGCCACGAGCTCGTCTACCTGCGACAGGTCCACCGTCGAGAAGATGACGTCGTTGGTCCACTGGGTGACGTGGTGTTCGTCGGTGGTGGCGTTGGCGATCTCGGTGGTAGTCCAATCGGCGTGGGGCCGCAGCACGTCCAGCACGTCGCAGCCGCAGCCCACGTTCGTCTCGCCGGCCACCATGTAACGTACGTGGTCCCGCAGCGGGTAGGCGTTCTCCACCATCTGGGTCACGCAGGCGCACACGGAGAAGATATCCACCCGGCGGCCGGATTGCTCGGCCAGGTAGGCCAGCATCTCGCCGGTCTCGTCCGGGTCCAGTTCGTCGTGGTCGGTGTGGTCGTAGCCGATGGACTTGTCGTCCTTGAGGGCAGAACCGCCGCCGTGGCTCCAAAACGACACGACGTATCGCTGGCCCGGGTGATTGGCCAGCACCCAGTCCATGAAGTCCCGGTAATTCTGGACGTCGCCCATGTTGAGCTCGTCCTGTTCGGTGATCTCCACGTCGCCGCCCGGCGCCACCGCAGCGTAGATCGAGCCCTGCGGGGTCAGGGCGTCGCCCAGCAGCACCAGATTGAGGTTTTCGTTGGCGCCGCCGTCCGTGGCCATGTCGTAGGTCAGGTGCCCGGCGATGAGCTCGTCCATCGTGGGCCCCGAGTCCCCCCAGTACTCGTCGTAGACGATGATGCGGATGTAGGCCCAGTGGGGGATGGTGGAGTCCAGCAGCGCCGGATCGCTGATCTGGTCGTCGGCGATGGCGCACAGGCGGTACTGGCGGGCCAGCGCCGCCGAGTGAGCGGAGTCCACGTGCTCCACGCTGTCCGCCCCCAGCTCGGCGATGACGGTGTAGTCGGCCGCGCCGTCGTCCTTGGCCTCGAGCAGGTAGCCGGTCTCCTGATCATTGGTATCCGTCCAGCGCAGGCGGTACCCGTCGTCGGTGACGAAGCCGGTGAGGTCGATGGGGGCTGACAGCTGGACGGTGTCGTCGTCGTCGCCGGCTGTGTCGTCGTCGTCCACGTCGTCTGGGCAGCCGGTCAGGGCCAGGGAAATCCACAGAACCAGTAGTTTTTTCATCGCCAGATCCCTCCATCCCCCGGCTGCAAAACTATCACGTCGTCCGGATCGCACGAAGTGCCGGTGAGCAGCTCGGTGCCCCCCGGGCAGCTGGCCTCGATGGGGTCGTTGGACAGGTTGAGCAAGGCGGCGTGGTCGTCGCCGATCTGCCAGTACACGGGCACCTGATCGTCCTCCTGCACCGATTCGGCCAGGGGCCCCCAGTCGAAGCCGGAGACGTAGTCCAGCGGATCGGCGGGCTCGGTGAGGGAGCCGCGGGTGGCGGCGGCCTCGGCGCTCAGGGCCCAGGCCAGGCGTTGCTCGGGGAGGGCGGGCAGGTCGTCGCCGAGCATCCAGATGCCGCCGCTGACGGCGTTGGCCACCACGGCGCCGCGGGCCTGGGCGTCGGTGAACGGCTCCCGCAGGATGATCTGGTCCGGGTCGTTCCACCACCACACGCCGTTGAACCACGAGCGGGCGGCGGTGGTGCGGGCCTGCCAGCGAAGATACGGCTGCATGGGGTCCGGTGAGGCGAAGAAGGCGATGTCCGAGCCGGTGCGGAAGGACTGGGCGTAGCCCACCGACGGCAGCAGCGGCGCGCCGCAGGCCAGGACCCACGAGTCGCCAGCGGCCTCACGCAGCAGCGCCATGCCGATGTGATAGGCCTCGATGCCGGTGACGTCCTGGGCGCGTTGGCCCTCCTGGGCCCCTGCGTAGAGGAAATCCAGTTTGAGGTAGACCCAACCTTCGGCCACCCGGTCCGCGACCTGCTGGGCCATCCAGGGGCCGGCGTCCGGGTGGGTGGCGTCGATGATGACGTAGTCGCCGGTGCCCACGTTGCTGAAGACGATGTCCTCGCCAGCCTTGTCCTTGACCCACCAGTCCGGGTGATCGGCGTAGGTCTGGGTGCTGCGGTGCACGTAGAACGGCGCCATCCACAGCCCCGGGGTGAACCCGGCGGCTGCGATGTCCTCGGCCAAGGTCGCCATACCCGACGGGAAATCGTCGCCGGCAGTCCAGTCCCCCCACAGCACCTGCCAGCCGTCGTCGATCTGGAACACGTCCATGGGCACCAGATCGTCCCGCTGGGCCAGCTCGGCGGCCAGGCCGAGGTTGGCCCGCACGTCGTCTTCGGTGACCGCTTCGTAGAACTGGTACCAGGTGGCCCAGCCGGTGATGGGGGTGCCCGGCGGCGCAGCGGCGCCGGTGCGCTCGGCGACGCGCTGGGCGTAGGTCTGGTGCAGGGCGTAGGGATCCCGCGAACCCTCGATCCACAGCGGCTCGAGGGAGATCGTCTCGCCGGCAGCCAGGGGGATGGCCTCGCCCCGGTTGCCCCACACGGCGAAGGCCCGGTCGGCGCTGAAGGCGGTGTAGAAGCGGGTGGTCTCGGCGATCTCGGCCCCCATCAGCACCGACGCGCCGTCCGGGCGGCCCAGCAGGCCCACCCACCACGACGTGGAGGGGGTCTCGAAGGTGATGGAAGTGCCGTCCCCGTCGCCGCCGGCGATGGGCAGCCCGTTGCTGTCGTACTCGGGGGCCAGGGTGTCCACCACCCCGGACCAGGACCAGGACTGGTACCCCTGGCGCCACAGCACCGCCGGCTCCTCGCCCACGAGGGTGTACTCGCCGGCCAGCGACGCGCTGTGCAGGGTGCCGCCCCCCGCTCCGGCGGTGATGACCGGCCGTACGGCGCCGTCCATGGCGACGAACTCCAGCGAAAGGTCGCCCTCCCCCTGCACGCCGGCGTTGAGCGCCAGCTCGACGCAGCCGGGGATGGTGTAGGTGACGTGGGTGCCCTCGACGGTGAGGGTGGGCTCGGCGGCGCAGGGATCATCCTCGACGGGAGGGGGCTCCTCCTTGCAGCCGTTCGATAGGAAGGCCAGCTGGGCCGTTACGAGGAGTGATATGGCGTGGTAACGACGCTGCAATAGGGCCTCCGGCAGCTCATGGTTCGTAGTTGTTGGCCCACCCTGTCATGTTCTGGCCAACGATATCCCAGTAGCCATATTGATAATAAGCGCCCTTGGAGCTGTAGGCGAAGGCCACCGAGTGGCCGTTGTAGTTCTCCGCGGCCATGTACCACCAGTTCCAGCCGCTGTTATAGAGCAACACCATCGGGTAGTTGCCGTAGCCAGTGACGTAGTAGTCGGCGTCGTAGGCCAGCGTGTAGGTCCCGTCGGGGAAGGCGGCGGCGGAGGATGATACCCCCTGGAGCACCGTGGTCGTGTAGGTGACGTCGAAGGTGTAGTCACAGCCCGGGCAGCCCTGGGCCGAGGGGCTGCCCACCAGGGTCTGCTCCTGGTAGTAGCTGTACGTGACGTCGTCGTCGTCGCCGCTAGTGTCGTCGTCACCGCTGGTGTCGTCGTCACCGCTGGTGTCGTCGTCACCGGTGTCATCATCCCCGGTGTCGTCGTCCGATGCATCGTCATCGGATGCATCGTCGTCGCTGGCGTCGTCGTCGCTGGCGTCGTCGTCGCTGGCGTCGTCGTCGGACGCATCGTCATCCGCCGTGTCATCGTCGTCGTATTCGCCGTACGTGGGGATCTCGCAGCCCGCCAGGACGAGCCCCAAGGCCAACACCAACGTCGAGCACACCATCCACAAATGGGTCTGGTAGTTCATGGTTTTCCTCAGTTCAGGTTTCTATATGGGGCCAGATTCCCCTCAGTCCGTCTGGCCACCGGCCTCTTCGTCCACGTCCACGACCACGCGCTCAACACCCTCGATATCCGAGAGCTCGCGTAGCATGGCTTCGATCTGCTCTTCGTCCTTTAGCACGACGCGATACCGATAGGACAGCGTCTCGCCAAAACGCAGGGAGCGGGCCTCGATCAGGGTCCGCATCTTGAGGAACTTGGCAAGGACCGCGGCGAGCGCCTTCTCCGTTCCCTCATAGGCCGCGATATCGATGCGCATCATGTGGATGGGCCCGCGGGTGGCGCCCAACGGCAGCACCCACAGCACGGCCACCGCCAGGGACACCATCACGGTGCCGACGATGGCCACCCGGTAGGCCAGCACGCCGCAGGCGATGCCGACGGCCAGGGAGAAGAAGACGAAGGTGATGTCCCACGGGCTCCGCAGCCGGGTGCGGAAGCGGATGATGGCCAGAGCGCCCACCAGGGAAAAGGCGCGGGCGATGTTGTTGCCGATGACCATCATCACCATCGCCCCGATGAGGGCCAGCAACACCAGCGATGACTGCATGGCCGGGGACAGCACGCGCCCCGGCACGGACATGCGGTAGACCAGCGCCACGATGATGCCGAGCACCAGCGCCAGCAGCATCGTCTGGAAGATCTGGACGATGTCCAGGTTGAGCGCCTGCCCGAAGGCCAGCTCGAGGTCCAGGTTGTTCACAGACCCCATCCAATCTGGCGGATGGCGTGCGGCGTCAGGTAGCGCGTCTCGCGGTAGTTGCTCTCACGGACCCCTTTGGCCACGCTGAGACCGAACTTGGATACGGGCACGGCTCGCAACTTCAGTGCCTTGGCCAGCATCCGCATCCAGCCGGGGCGTGTCTCGTTGAACTTCATCTCGAGCACCATCCAGTCCGGCGGGAGCAGGTCCACGTCCGGCGGTGCGTACAGGTCACAGGGATCGGGATCGACGGTGGCGCAGACGTTGATGTCCATGGTCAAGCGCACCTTGGACAGCCCGGGGCGGGGGTCGATGTAGACGGCCCGCTTGTAGTGCACCACCGACACGGGCCGGCGCTGGGCGTTCTCCACGAGTTCGACGAAGTGCCGCGCCGCGTACTCGCCGCGCCCCTCGACCTTGGCCGCCCAGTGCGCCCAGGGCTTGTCCATCCCGCTGGAGCACCAGGCGTCGGCGTCGCAGACCCGAACCCGGTGCTTGATGACCCAGTTTTCCAGCTTGCGTTTGTTCTCCAGGAAGACCGGGGCGTGATCGCCGGGTTTGCCGTAGGTGCGCGCGCGCAGCCGGTCCCGGACCTTGTTCTCGTTGAGCCGCTCGTAGTAGTCGTCGAGGCGCGGGGTGTCCAGGTAGATGCTGTGCACCAGGTAGCCCTTGGCGCCGTCCCCGATATCCGCGCCGTTGGGGTCCGGGATGACGTGGTCGGCCACCAGATCGATGATGTACTGGCGGGCGGACAGGGGCACGGTGTACTTGCACTCGTAGCGCCCGATGTCCTCCACGCTCATGGTCAGTTCCCCACCGCTTCGTGGAACAGGGTGCTGAGCAGGCCGCGCCGGCCCCCGGCCATCTGGATCTCGACGGTGCCGGTCATGCCGGAGCGCAGGATGCCCGTCTGGTTCGGCACCTCTGCGCTGGCCCAGAAGATCTGCATGCCGTTGAGATTGGTTGCGTTCTCGCCCAGGTCGATGATCTCACCGTCGAACGTCTTGCCGACGACCGACGGGGTGACGAACCCCACTTTGTCGCCCATCTCCACGCGGTAGCGGTCCGCCTCCGGGATGGGGATGCGCAGGTAGACCGTCTCGATGTCGTAGACCCGCAGCAAGGTGGTGCGGCCGCCCACCTCGAGGATGCCGTCGATGGGGCTCCTGATGCTGCCTTCGGCGACCAGCAGCTCGATCTCGGCCAGACGGGAATCGACGGCATCGATCTCCGCGTCCAGGGCCGCCAGCTCCTCCGGCCGGGCCGATGACTGCACCACGGCGAGCGCGGCGCGGGCCAGCTCGATCTCCAGCCGCCGGATCTCGTCTTGTAGCTCGGCGGCCTCCAGCTCGGCGGCGGAGACCAACTCCTCGGTGGCCAGAGCCCTCAGCCGCTCCAGCTGGGGCAGCTCGCCTTCGCGGGTGGCCTGGGCCAGCTCCAGCGCGCGGCGGGCCTCCCGGACCTCGGCGGGCCGGCCACCGGCGCTGAGCAGGTCGCGGGTCGCTTCGAGGGACAGGCGATTGGCCTTGAGCTCGATGATCTGACGTTCCATGCGGGGGGAGCGGATGGTGGCCAGCACATCACCTGTGGCGACCTGCGAGCCGTTCTCCAGGCCGGGGGTCAGCTCCATGTCCAGCAGCTCGCTGCGCTGGAACTGCAGGATCTGCTGGTTGGCCATGCCTTGCCCGCGGGCCGGCGCGCCGTCCCGCAGGTTGGTGGTGTAGCGGCCGGATTCCAGGTCGCGGAAGCTGAACGTGCTGCCCGCCTCCACGACCGCTTTCTGGCGTAACCCGCCCAGGCGCGGCAGGAAGATCGCCATCAGCACCAGTACGATGAGGGCTGCGACACCGGCGACCAGCCGGCCACGGGACACGCCGTGCATGCTACTCCCGCTTCCTTCGATTAGTTGGCAGCGCCAGGGGTCGGCGAGTCGGTCTTGATCCAGTTGTCGCTGCCATCGGTCTCGCGGGCAGCCGATTCGTCAGCGACAGCCTCCCCGAAGGAGACCGCGTCCACCTGGACCGCGGCGGATTCTTCGGCCATGTAGAGGCCGATCTCCTCGCCGTTTTTCTCCAGCGCGAAGGGCAGGTGGAAATCGCTCACCGTCGTGTCGCCGGAGGCCCACAGCACCAGGTAACCGCCCGCCTCGATGGAGAGCGTCGCTGGGATGGCCCATTTGGTGACCGCGGTGAGATCGTCGGTGATGAAATACCCGTCCATCACCACGGTGTCTTCGCCGCCGTTGTAGATCTCGATCCAATCCATGAAACCGCCGTTCTCATCCGAGATCACGGTCTCGTTGTCGGCCATGAACTCGTTGATGAAGAGGCTATGTTCAGTGGGGGTTGCTTCGCAGCCGGCTCCGGCGAGTGTCAGCAGGGCAAGGGCTAGCCCTCCGCAAGAAAGCCGCAGGAACGACGGTAAAACATCCGATCCGTACATCATGATTCTCCTAGTGGTCCAGTTGACATCGCGGCTCGATGAGCTAGACGTCCTCGCTATTCTTACCACGTAGTCTAGCGAATTCGCCTGCCTAGGACGATATCGACCCATTGAACGGCAAGAAGCTAAGGCGGGGGACACAAGGGCAGCGAAATCGCCGCCGTGCGGTACCCGCCGGGCGCCTTTTTGTCGTTGTCGTACAGAACTACAACGGTGCTGAGATCGGATGGTGGACTTCCATCGTCTGGCGGCACGATGGCGATCCCCTCCGCCTTACGTCCTCCGTCGAACGTACACAGCACCTCGGCCTCTCCCGTCGCCGGACAGTAGCGGAACAGGGCGTTGGAGAGGAATTCGTTGATTTCGCCGCGCTCGTATTCGGCGGCGGCCACTCCCAAGATCGTCGGTGTGGAGCCCACCGGTTCGGTCAGGCCCGAGATGCCCCGGGCTTGCTCGTAGCTGCCGTCGGGCCCGCCCGTCGCCGTACCTGTGTCCAGGCTGTGGAGGGGCATGACCGGTTGGAACCACATGGGGCCGGGAGGGGCCCCTGCCGGTGTGAGTTGGACGCGGTAGGCCTTCGCCGCTCCGGGAGAGACGCTGTCGTCCCCCGTCGCCCGGAGGCCGACGAGCAGCTGGCCCACGCCCGTCGCAGCCAACGCCTCGATCTTGATGCCGTGGTCCCAGGGCTCGGGGCCCACGCCGATGGCGCCGCCAAATCCTGCGGCCATATCGTGGTAGCGGGCCTTGCCGGGGTCGCCGGTGGCCGGGTCGATGGGGATGCTCACGAGGAACGTGTTGCGCTTGCGGCTGCCGACGTTGCCGATGGCGTGCAGCTCCACGCCGTCCCAGGCCAGGCCCTCGAACTTGCGCGATTTATCGTCGAAACCGTCGATGGGCACGTGCTCCGCGGTCCCGGTGGCCAGGTCGAGGCGGATGATCCCGTTGCCTTCCGGCGGGGTCCCCTTGCGGCCTTCGCGGTCGTTGACCAGCCACAGGGCCTGGCCGGCGACGGCGATGCCCGACGGATCGAACTGGTTGCCGGCCATCGTGCGTGGCAATTCCACGTACTGCGACGCTTCGATGAGTGTGCACAGATTATCGGTGGAAGGGGAGGCGGTATCCTCCTGGCTCGGCTGAACCGGGGCGGGATCGTCGGCCGCGGGAGCCGATGTGCAGCAGGCGCCGACGCACAACAGTAGCCCCAGGCCGATTCCTACGAGCATGGGGTCCAGGGGTCGAGCTACCATCGTACCGTCACCATACTCCAGGTTGTTACACGCTTCCCATGTTTGGATACGCGACAACCGTGACGGCCAGGGCGCCAATTTTTTTGTTTTTTGGCATTTGGGCTCTTTCGGCGGTTGGCAACCGCCCGGCCGCAGCTGCGGCCCTCGGTATTTTGCGGCATGTGGGCTACCATCCCCTGGTGATGAATCGACACACCTGTACGTTCGCCCTGGTCCTCGCGCTGCTCTCGGCATCGGGTGCGGCTCCGGCCCGTGCGCTGGAGGACGGCGTCTGCTCTGCGTGGGTGCGCGCGGAGGAGGTCGGCGACATCCAGAACGCCCAGCTCGTGGAGACCTCGGGTATGGCCTCCAGCCACATCTACGAGGATATCCTGTGGTTCCACAACGATTCGGGGGGCGCGGAGGCGCTCTATGCCGCGGAGACGGACGGCTCGTACCGCGGCAGCTTCTCGGTCCTCGGAGTCCAGAACCGGGACTGGGAAGACCTGGATATCGGCCCCTGCGGAGGCGAGGGAGAACCCTGTAGTTGCCTGTATATCGGGGACATCGGTGACAACGAGGCCACCCAGGACCAGCAGGTCATCTACCGGGTCCCGGAGCCGGAGGTGCCAGACGGCAGCGTGGGCGGCCAGATCAACGACATCGAGGAGATCTGGTTCCGCTATCCCGATGGCTCCCACGACGCGGAGGCGCTGGTGGTCCACCCGTGGACCGGCGAGACGCTGGTGGTGACCAAGGCCGGTGATGACGGCGTCACCGCGGTTTTTGCGTTCCCGGATGCCCCGCTGGCGGCGGCCCCGTCCGGTTCGCCGATCACGCTGGAGTTGGTGGCCGAATTTGATCTGCGGAACCTTGGTGCCGACGAAGAGAAGGTGACCGCAGCTTCGGTCTCTGCCCGGGGGACCCGCCTGTTGCTGCGCACGGACGACGATCTGCTGTTGTTCGAGGTCCCCGAGAGCGGGGAGCTACGGGACGCCTTCGATGCCAGCCCGTCCATCCTCCCCGCGCCGGAGGACGACGACGGCGAGGCCGTCGCCTTTGCCGCGGACAGCCGCTCGATCTATCTGGTGAGCGAGGGGGACTCGGCCGCCGTCTGGGAGGTCCGCTGCGCCACCTTCACGTCCGATGGCGAGGATCCCTGGGACCCGCTGGTGGACTGTGAGTCCGGCCCGGGGGACTGTGACTGCCAGTCCTCCCATGCCCCCGGCGGCCCGTCCCACCCCGTGGCCCTGATCCTCGCCATCCTGGCGTGGCATCTGTGGCGCCGGGGTTCCCGCCGTTGACGCCGATGGTCTCCGCTCCCCGTTCCTTGTTCTTGCTCGTCGTCGGCCTGGCCCTGGCCTGCGCGGTGCCGGCGTGGGGCGAGGATGATGACGATGACGAGGAGGGCTCCGTACGCGCCGCCGGCGAGACCGTCGAGGTTGCCGAACAGAGGCCATCGGACTGGGTGGAGCCGGTGTCCACCTCGGCGGCGGTGGACGTGGTGGCGGTGGATGAACGGTTGCCCTCCAATGCGGACGTGGCCGACGTGGTGGGTGCGGTGGCCGGTACCCACGTGCAGCGGCTGGGAGGGTTGGGGGACTACAGCGTCGTGACCATCCGCGGCAGCTCGGCTCGGCAGGTCGAGGTCTACGTGGATGGCGTCCCACTCAACCCCCACGGCAGCAGCACCGTCAATCTGGCAGAGCTGCCGCTGGATGCGTTCGAACGAGTGGAGATCTATCGCAGCGGCGCCCCCTTCGAGCTGGGTTCATCGGCCATGGGTGGGGTCGTCAATCTGGTCAGCGCGACGGGGCAGGTGCCTGCGCCGCGCCTGGAGATCACGGCGGGCTCCCTGTGGACGGGGCGTATGACGGTCTCCGGGGGGCTGGTGCCCCGCCGCACCCGTGTCCCGATGGACCTGGTGCTCCACGGGCAGGCCTTTTCCACGGAGGGGGGCTTCCGCTATTTCGACGACGGGGGCACCCCGTACAACCTCACCGACGATCGGACCCGGACGCGCATCAACGCCGACATCACCGATCTGGGTGGGCGGATCCGGTTCCGCGCCGGGGACCGCAAGCTCCGGCTGGTGGTCCAGGACGACCTGCTCTCACGGGATCAGGGGATTCCGGGCCTGGGGCACGATCAGGCGGCGGCTACCCGCTTTGCCGTGTTCCGCAACGGTCTGCTGGTGGAGTTGACCGGGCAGGCGCACCCCGTGGTCCGCCTGCGGGGGCGGGTGACTCATCGGTACCGGGGCGAGCGGTATCAGGACCTCGATGGGGAGATGGGGGTGGGCCGCCAGGACAGCCGGGACCGCCACCAGGCCCTGGGAGGGCAGCTTACCCTGACGTGGATCCCCCTGGACTGGCAGTCCATCGCCGTCGGCGCAGAGGTCCACGTGGACGGGTACGAACCCCGTGACCTGACGCGCGACGATCCGTCCGACGGGGTCCGCAACCGGGTCTCCGCGTTGTTGGCGCTGGGGGATGATTTTTCCTTTGCCGAGGACACCATCCGGATCTCCCCGGCGGTGCGGCTACACCTGCTGGACAACCGGCTGCTGGGCAACGAGCCCTACAGCGGCAACGCGGTGTCCACCGACGCTTTGCCCAGCTACGCCGTGTTCGCGCCCCGGCTGGGCTTGCTCCTGCGCCCCTGGCCCGCGCTGGCCTTTAAGGCCAACGGGGAGCGGGGGTTCCGACCCCCCGATTTCATGGAGCTGTTCGGGGATCGGGGGGCCATGGTGGGGAACACGGAGCTGATCCCCGAGAGCAGCTGGGCCTGGGACGTGGGGCTGCGGTTCGATGTGCCCGCCAACACGGTCATCGCCGGCGGATTGTCGGCAGGCTACTTCTGGCGGCACACCCACGACGCCATCATCTACGTACAGAACTCCCAGCGCACCCAGGTCCCGGTCAACTTCGGTGAGGCGAGGGTCGGTGGGGTGGAGGGGGCCATCGACGCGGTGGTGGCCAACGCCGTGGACCTGCGGGGGGCGATCACCTGGATGCACAGCCGCAACCTGGACACCCGCGTGGCCTACACGGACAAGCAGCTGCCCCGCGTCCCCCGCTGGGAGGTGTCCGCGTCGGCGTCGGTGTACTGGGAGGAGCGGGTGCGGGTGGGGTACACCCTCAACTTCACGTCGGGGAACTACTGGGACGCGACCAACTGGTATCTGGCCGCGCCCCGTACGTTGCACGGCCTGTTCGTTCGGTCCCGCCCGGGGCCACGCTGGCCGTTCCTGGAGGTGGAGGTACGCAATCTGCTGGACGAGCGGGTGGAGGTCGTGCCGCGGGATCCCCTCAACCCGGACGACGGCGCGCTGGTGGTCCAGCCGCTGACCGATTTCACCGGCTATCCGTTGCCGGGCCGGGTGGTGCTGGTCACGGTCTCGGGGGAGTTCGGGCCATGAACACGAAGCGACATCTGCTGGCGGCGATGGCCGCGTCGATGTGGATCGGTGGCCTGGTCGGCTGCGCGCCCAGCCCGGAGGCCTGTGACCAGCTGTGCGATCAGGCGCTGGAGACCATGGAGGGGTGCATGGCCAGCTGGGGCCAGGACTGGGAGACCTCCGGTTACGACGGCCGGGAGGACTACGCCAACTGGTGCACGACCTTCGTGGGTGAGCAGATGGAGCTGGCGCGGGCGCGGTGGGGATTCCCCGAAGGGGACGAGCGGACGGGTGACACCTGCAACCGGCAGCTGCTCTCCCTGGACGGTGGGACCTGCGAGGAGTACGCGGGCAGCTGGGGAGTGTGGGATGAATTCACCGATGGTGGGGCCTCGGGAGAGCACTGAATCCAGATTCAGACCGTGCGGCGGCCCCACCTGGTGAGGTAAGATCGGGCCTCGAAGGTTGCGTGAGCGAACACCCAAGAGGGGACGTCCGGATATGCGACGTGTTGTGCTGCTGGCGGCTGTCAGTGGGCTCCTGTGTGCCGCCGCTCCGGCAGCGGCGTTGAACCCGGACAAAGCGGTCACCCAGTACGCACACGACGTGTGGCTCCCGGACAACGGCCTGCCCCAGGTCACCGTCATGGACATGGTGCAGACCCTCGACGGCTACCTGTGGATCGCCACCCAAGGTGGCCTGGCACGTTTCGATGGGGTCCGCTTCACCGTCTTCGACAAGCACAATACCGAGGCCTTCAGCGGCGCGTCCGTCGAGGCACTGGAAGAGGACTCGTACGGAAACCTGTGGGTCGCCACCACCGAAGGGGGGCTGATCCGCCGTAGCCCGAGCGGCGAGTTCACGCTGTACACCGCCGACGACGGCCTCGCCTCCAACGTGGTGCTGTCCGTGCTCGAAGACAGCAAGGGCACCTTGTGGGTGGGTACCAACGCCGGGTTGAATCGGTTCCGCGACGGCAAGCTCGAGCGTCTGCCCGAGTCCAGCGGGCTCGCCACGGCCCGCGTCGAGCGCATGCTCGAGGACCGCACCGGCCAGCTGTGGCTGGGGACGCAGGGACTGGGGCTGTGCCGCCTGCTGGACGGCAACGCCACCTGCATCGACCGCGACGACGGACTGGGCAGCAATGCGGTGGTTTCCCTGGCCGAGTCGGCGGACGGAAGCCTCTGGATCGGCAACGAATCGGCGGGGTTGGACCGGTACCACGACGGCCTGCTCTATCATCACGGGCCGGAGCAGGGCATGCCCGAAGACACGGTCTACGACCTGCTCGAAGATCGGGACGGGAACCTCTGGATCGCCACCGATGGCCACGGGGTGTTGCGGTTTGCCGACGGGACGTTCACCGCGTTGACCCCGGCCGAGGGGCTGTCCGGGCGGCGGTGCACGTCCTTGCTGGAGGACCGGGAGGGCAGCCTCTGGATCGGGACCTTCACCGGCGGCCTCAACCGGCTGCGCGACGCCACCTTCGTCACCATCGCCGCACGGGACGGGCTTTCCGCCGATCCGATCTGGACCGTGCTGGAGGATCGTCACGGTGCCATATGGGTCGGGGCCATGCCCGGCCTCAACCGCATCGTCGATCGCCAGATCGTCCCCTTCGCAGGCCAGCAGGAGGTGGCCGACTGCCAGGTCCAGTCCTTGCTCGAGGCCGCGGACGGAGCTTTGTGGGTGGGTACGGCTCGGCAGGGCCTCAAGCGGCTGTGGCAAGGCAGATGGACCTCGTGGACGACGAGGAACGGGCTGGCCTCCAACGCCGTATTCGGCATCGTGCAGGGCCACGACGGGGTCATCTGGGTCAGCACCCGCGACGGCCTCAGTCGCATCGACGACGAGGGGATCCGCAGCTACACCACCGCGGACGGGCTTCCCCACAACAGCCTGCGGCCCATGCTGGTGGACAGCCAGGGCACGCTGTGGGTCGGCACCCGGGGCGGGGGCGTGGCGCTGGTGAAGAATGCCGAGATCACGACCTTCGATCCGGGCGTGGAGTTGGGGCCGGCCCACCTCACCATCCTGACGATCCACGAGGACCGGGAGGGGGCGATCTGGATCGGCACGGGGGGCGGGCTGCTGCGCTACCGAAACGAGGTGACCCGGCTGCTGGACCATTCGTCGGGGCTGTACGACGAGCACATCCACAAGATCCTCGAGGACGACGCCGGCAACTACTGGATGAGCTGCAACAACGGCATCTTCTCCATCTCCAAGGAGTCGATGACCGATTTCTTCACCGGGCGATCCGACCGGGTCGAGTCGCAGGTGTACGGGCGCTCGGATGGCCTGCTCAGCTCCGAGTGCAACGGCGGCAGCGAGCCGGCCGGCTGGCGTGACCGGGATGGCCGGATGTGGTTCCCCACCATCCGCGGCGTCGTGTCCCTGGACCCGGACAACCTGCAGGTCAATCCGGTCATGCCTCCGGTCATCATCGAGGAGGTGCTGGTGGACGGCCGGTCCCTGGACGTGGACCGGGACGTGGTGCTGGCACCCGGCACCCAGCACTATGATTTCCGCTACACGGCGCTGACCTTCCTGGGCACGGACAAGGTACGTTTCCGGTACAAGCTCGAGGGGCTCGACAGCGACTGGATCGAGGCAGGCACACGCCGCACGGCCTACTACAACACGCTGCCGCCGGGGGAATACGTGTTCCAGGTCGTCGCCTGCAACAGCGATGGGATCTGGAACGTCAACGGCGCCAGCTATCGCCTGATCCAGAAGCCCCACTTCCACGAGACCAAGACCTTCTACGCCTTTTGTGTGTTCGTGCTGGTGTTCCTGGTGGCGGGCCTGTTCATGGTGCGTATCCGCCAGATGCGCAAACGGGAGGAGGAGCTGGTCCGTGCCGTCGGGGAGCGTACCCGGGAGCTCCGTCAGCTGGCCCGGGAACTCAAGGAGCTGACCCTCATCGATCCCCTGACGGGACTGCGCAATCGCAGGTTCCTGTTCGAGACCATCACGCCGGTGATGGAAGAGCTCTCGCGGCAACGGGCCCAGGCCGAGAAGGCGAGCGGCGACCGGCGGTCCGGGCCGGGGGGCGATGGCATGGGCGCCCTGATCATCGACATCGACCACTTCAAATCGATCAACGACACCTGGGGCCACGACGCCGGTGACGTGGTCCTCAAGGAGTTCGCCCGGCTGTTGCTGGACTGCGTCCGCGCTCAGGACGTGTCCGTACGCTGGGGCGGCGAGGAGTTCCTCGTCGTGCTCCCCCAGACCCGGCGAGACTCCCTCTTCCAGTTCGCGGAGCGGATACGGACGCGAGTGGAAGATCACCTGTTCCAGATCCCCGGTGAGACGGTGCACATCACCTGCTCCATCGGGCTGGCTGTCTACCCGTTCTTCGGTTCCTCGGACGTGGACCTGTCCCTCAACCAGCTCATCACGGTGGCGGACATGGGGCTCTACACGGCCAAACACGAGGGCCGCAATCGTTCGATCCACGTGACGCCCGGCGAGCGGACGCCGGCGGATACCGAGGAGGTCAGACGGGCGCTGGCAGATCTGGAATGGGCCGAGGAGGCGGGGCTGATGCGGGTGGAACGCTCAGGAGATGGCTACGAGTAGAACACCCAGGGGTAACGCCAGCCACAAGATGGAACCGAGAGCGATGTCGTTGCGGGTCATGCCTGCCTCCTGTCTCCAACTCCCTCGCAAATACCGTGCCTACTCGCCGGGATCGTTCGGGTCCGTTGTGGATACCTCTGTGTCGCGGGGTATCCGGGCCCTTCAAGGATTTTTGAAGGATCAGGGCCGGTGGAACAGCAGGTGCAGGTAGCGCACGTGCTTGCGGTAGGCGGCGACGTCCGTGCGCTCGAGGTAGTAGTCCTGGAGCTTGCGCAGCTCGGCGAACTGCCTGTGGAACAGCGTCGACAGTAGCCAGGTCTTCCAGGGCGAGGTAGCCCGCATGAAGTGGGCCACCAAGGTGGCCGTAGGGGGTAGGTAGCGGTCGATGGCCGTCCGGACCAGGGCCAGGGTCGGGGCGGTCTGGGAGGTGATGTCCTCCCGCTGGACCAGCTGCAGGCCGTGGCGCTGGGCCTGGCGGACGTAGGGGCGTTCGATGTTGATGACCTGGCCGAAGGCCTCCCCTGGCTGCTTACGGAACATGCCGGAAATCAGCAGGTAGCCCCCCGGCCGTAGCAGGCGTTCGCACTGGCGCAGGCCGGTCTCGGTGTCGAAGTAGTTGTGGGATTCGCTCATCACGATCAGGTCGTACTGGCGCAGGCCCTCAAACTCTTCGAAGCGGCAATGGGCGAAGCGGATGCCGTCGGGCGCGGCTTCGAAGTAGCGGGCGTGGTTGTGGTCTGGCGAGAGGGCCGTCACGTCGAGTCCACGCTGCGCCAGGGCCCGGGACAGATCACCGATGCCGCAGCCCACGTCCAGCACGGAGTCTACCGAGGCGGGGATGCGGTCGATGATCGCCCGTGTGTACCGCCGCTGAGCGCGCCGGGCTCCCTCCAGGGTCAGCTCGTCGCCCGGTTCCCAGTACCCATAGTGCAAGGACTCCAGGCCCAGGATCTCCGTGCACAGGTAGAGCTCCAGATCCATGCCGTCGTAGTCGGTGATGTAGCGGCGCCGGGGGCGCCGGGCGGTGGGATCGAGGACGGTGGCTGGCCGGGTCAGCGGCTCCTCGTTGGCGGTGATCGATAGGGCGGTCTGGGGCATGGACGGGGTCATCGGGGATCTCCTTGCGGGTCGGCCACTGGGTTCGCCTTGTTCATGCTGTTGGAACACCGCTGGCCGGTGGATCTGTCACCTCCATGTGCCCGGAAGATACGCACCTAAACGTCGGCAATCATTGACTTTGCGCGGGAAACTCATTAAAAAGAAAGAATATTCGTTTTTTTGTTTGGACGGTTCGATGCCCAAGGTCACCCAGGCCCACCTCGACGCCCGCCGCACCCAGATCCTCGACGCGGCCCAGCGCTGCTTCGCCCGGGAGGGCTTGCACGAGACGACGATGCAGGACATCTGCGCCGAGGCGGAGCTCAGCCCAGGGGCGATCTACCGGTACTTCAAGGGCAAGCGGGAGATCCTCGAGGGGGTCTTCGACCAGAGCCTGGAGGAGAACGCCGGCCTGGCCGAGCTGGCCAACCTCGAGGACCCGCTGCAGGGCTTCGAACTGTTGGTGCGCGCCATGTTCGGCATCGTGCTGGACCCGTCCCAGCATGCGGACATGCGCTTCGGCGTGATGGTGCTGGGGGAGGCGGTGCGGGACGATGCCATCGGGGCGCGTTACCGGAAGATCTACGAGGTGATGCTCCCGGCCTTCGGCGGCATCGTCGACCGGCTCAAGGAAGCGGGCCATGTGGACCCGGAGCTGGACACCGAGCATCTCGTCCGCGTCGTCGCCGCTGTGTGGGAAGGCTATCGATTCCAGTACCTGGTGGATCCGGGTATGGATCCCCAGCGCTTCATCGACACCACGTTACGCCTGATCCTGAACCGGTAATCCCGAGGTAAACGACATGAGCCCCTCGAACAGCCATCCTGTCCTAAAAGAAAACGAACATTCGTTTTTAAGAAAGTGTGTTCGTTTTCTTTACCTAGATGATGGGAGGCGACGGCCGTGAGTCTGGATGTCGAGGCGCTCTATGCACGGTACGGGCCGATGGTCCTGCGCCGTTGCCGCCGGATGATGGTGGACGAGCAAGGAGGCGGTGGAGGCCATGCAGGAAGTATTCGTGCAGATGCTACGCGCCCAGCACCGGCTGGAGCCCCGCGGCGAATCCAGCTTGCTGTACCGCACCGCCACGAACGTCTGCCTCAACCGCATCCGCACCCGCTCCCGCCATCCCGAGGACGCCGGCGGAGAACTGCTGGAGCGTATCGCCGCCGCGACCCACGACGAGCAGCGGGTCACGGCCCGCTGGACGCTGCAACGGTTGTTCAGCCGTGAGAAGCCGGACACTGGCACCATCGCCGTTTTGCACCTGCTGGACGGTCTGACGCTGGAGGAGGTGGCGGCGGAGGTGGGGCTGTCGGTCTCGGGTGTGCGCAAGAGGCTGCGGGTGCTGCGGGGGCGGTTGCAGGAGCTGGACGCCGGACATGAACCAGGGAATGGAGGCCCGCGATGAGTGAACACAACCCCAACGATCCGGGTCTGGCTCGCCCCTACGGCTCAAAGCGTAACGCCGTCACGTACGATTCCCACTCCTTCTGGAATCCTTCGAGGTCGTCGTGGCCGAGAATCTTTTTCAGGGAAGCGATTCCGTCGGGATCCTGTGCGTGCTGAGAGAGGAACTCCCGATAGTAGGGGACGAGCTGTTCGTGCTCCTGCAGGTAGTAGAGCAGGTAACGCGCCTGGGCGTAATTCTGGCTGGAGTGGTCGCCGTAGAACTGTTCGACGTCGTAGGCCATCAGGGTTTCGAGGGAGGGGAGGTGTTCGTGACGGATGGCCGTCTGCAGCTCGTCGAGCCGCCAGTTGGTGTATCCGCGAATGGTGCCGTCAGCCAGGGAACACTGCTCGAACAGGGACGCCAGCCCCTCGTCGAACCACGGCGGGCAGGTGGGGAAGTTGGCCCGCATGTACGGGTGGACCATCTCGTGCACCAGGGTGCCGCTGCCGGTGGAGATGTCCATCAGCAAGGTCTTGCCGTTGTCGGTGACATAGCCGTAGGGGGTGGCCGGCGTCTCCCCGAACTCATAGTACGCATGGTGCTTGTAGCTCTCGGCGTTCTCGAACAGCCAGATGTCGACGATGTGCTCCGGATCGCGGTGGAAGAACTGCTTGCGCAAGGCGCTGGCCACGGAGCGCACAGTGTCCCTGGAATGGGACTTGACCACCTGCGCTGACTGGTCGCCGATGACCACGAAAGGTGGCTCGACGACAGTGGTGAAATTAGGGGGCACCTTGGAACGCAGAGCGCGTATGTGCTGGGCGTAGTCGGCTGCTGTTCGCTCATCAGTGGCCGGGGGCGGTCTCATATTGCCCGGCTGCATGCGGAACCTGATTACAGTCCATTCGTCGTCCTTGTATTTGAGGGGCCACAGATCCAGGAAACTCCTCCGTTTCATGCGCAACAAGGCACCCTCGTCCAGTGCTGGGTCGTGGTAGACCACTTCGTCCCGGTCGGGATCGTAACCGAGCACGAGACGGAAGTGCTCCGAGGCTCCCTCGCGGTCGTCGAAGCGGGTGCACACGATGGACGGATGGCCGGCAAGCAGATCTATGTGCAGTTCTGCCCACAAGGCTTCCAGCTCCGCATCGACGTTCTTGACCGCGACGTAGTACCAGACCTGGCCGACGATGAAACCCAACTCTTCCAGCGCCACCTTCAGCTCGGGAGTGATGGCCCCGCGACCCCGGGCTGGGTTGATGCAGGCCAGATCGAACACCGCATCCTGGTCCGTGTCATGGCCCAACTCGCGCAACACCATCTCGGCGCAGGCTTCGCCGCAGAAATCGGGTTTCTGGCGGGCGTGAGGGATGCCTTCGATGAGGACCGCTTCGTTGGTCGCCTCTTCGCCGGACGACCCGGAGCGGCACCCGGCCATCAGCAGAGCCGTGCACAGGAGCGCGAGGAAGGAGAGTCGAATGCTCACAGGTACCCTCGTGTGCATTTTAGTCGATGTGTTGGCGGCGAGAGAGGAAATCACGCGGTACCATGGTGCCAACCGAGGGGGTTCGAGATGAGCAAGGGGCTCCGTTTTGCGGTTGTGATGGCTAGCTTCTACGCCGCCTTCCTTTCGTTCGGATGCGATGACGATCCAGTGGACGGAGACGACGACACCACGGACGATGCCTGGTACGAGCCCGATCCCGATGGCCGGGAGACGATCGGCGACATCCTCGACAGCCCACCGGAGATGGTGATCATCACCTCCGAAGACCTGGCCGACGCCTGGGCACCCTACGCCGAGTTCCGCAGCCTGTCGGGGACCAAGACGGACGTGGTCACCGTGGCGGGGATCCTCGAACAACATGACGGCGAGGACGACGCCGAGGCGGTGCGAAACTACCTGGCTGCAGCTCACGAAGATGGCCTGGAGTTCGCCCTGATGGGGGGGGACGCGGATCACGTGCCATTCCGCCGGACGATGGACACCATCCAGCTCATCGACGGCCAGTACACGACGAACGGCCCGACCCAGTTGTACTACGCCGACCTGGATACGGAGTGGGGTGACGGCGAGGACATCGCCCTCGAGGACATGCGGTCGCCTGAGATCGCCGTGGGCCGCGTCCCGGCGGGCACGGCGGACGAGGTGGAACGGTTTGCCACCAAGGCTCGGCGCTACGAGATGCAGCCGGACGGCCGGGAGACCTATCCGCTGTTGCTCAGCGACATCGCCTCCAGCGTGCCGATCCTGGGGGACATCGACGGCGCCGAGGGGGTGGAGGCGACCTTCCAGGAGTTCTTCCCGCAAGAATTCCAGGACAACGCCCTCAAGCTGTACGCCACCGAAGCGGCCGCAGAGAATTACGGCGGCGAGGTCATCACCTCCGGCAAGGTCAAGGACGCCTTCGGCGACGGCTACCTGCTGGCCTACCACAACGGCCACGGCATCCATAACTACCTCACCGACTACCTCAACTCGATCTGGGTCCAGACCCTGGCCAACGAGTTGCCGCCGCTGTTTTTGAGCTGCTCGTGCCTGACGGGCAACTTCGCCGATATCACGAGCGGCGCCTCCCACACCGACTGGAGCACCCAGGGCCCGGACGATGACTCGGCCGGCGAGCTGTTCATCACCGAAGCGGGCGGCGTGGTGTCCTACGTGGGCAACGTGGGGCTGGGGCTGGGCCCCATCGGCGGCTCCCAGTTCCTCCACGCCATGTTCGAGGGCATCTTCGTGGAGGGCACGGAGACCATCGGCGAGGCCTTCAACCACGGCCGGGCCCGCATGCGGGACATCGATCTGACGATCCTGGGCTTCCCCATGGCGGTCAACGATGACACGGAGCGCTGGACCCAGCTGATCGTGATTCTGCTAGGAGATCCGGCCTTGCGCATCTGGCGGGACGAGGCCATCGAGATCGAGGCGGATCACCCCCAGAGCTACGGCCCTGGGTATCAGGAGCTGACCGTGACGGTGACCCGCTCCGGTGACACGGTGGCCGGCGCCACCGTCGTGTTGTCCAAGCCGGGCGATTTCCTGCTGCGGGAGGAGACCGGAGCCGATGGCAGCGCCACGTTCGAGTTCATTCCGTACGGTCCCGACACCTTGTCCCTGGCGGTCACGGGCCCGTCGCTGCTGCCGGTGTTCGTCGATATCGAAGTGGACCGTTGAACCGGTCTCGGGGGCTCCAGCGCCACCTGATAGCCGTGCTGGAGGTGTGTGGGATCGCTGCGGCGGTTGCGCTGTTCGTCGGGTTGATCCTGCCGTTCCACCAGCGCTTCTACTTCTCGGATGATTTTGTCTACATCGACTGGGTGGTGAGGCACCTGCGCTCGCCGTGGGCCGCCCTGGGTCCAGACGCGACCCTATTCCACCATCTCCGGCCTGCGACCAACCTGGCCTGGTGGGCCGGCATCGTGCTTGGCGGGGGCCGGTGCGTGGGGCCCCACGCCGTGCAGTTCGGGTTGCTGGCCGTGGCCTACGTGTCCCTCTGCTTGTTTGCCTGGGAACGATCCGGCAGCCGCCATGCCCTCTGGGTCACCGGGCTCCTGCTGGCGTTGCCGATGGCCGCCAGCGAGCTGCTGCGCTGGATGTCCTACATGAGCTCCGCCGGAGAGATGGCTGCCGGGTTCGGGGCGGTGCTGGTGGCCGCCTGGGCCATCCGCCGCGACAGCAATCGTCTGTTCGGCGTGGCGCTGGCGCTGGTGGCGCTGGCTGGCGGCTTCAAGGAACCCGGGTGGGTGATCTATCCGGCGGCCATCGTGACGCTTCTGTGGAGCCAGCAGGTGCGGTCACGACGCTGGCGGGGCCGGCTGATCGCGGTCGTGGCGGTGGCGGTGATCGGGTTCGTCGTCACGTTCTCCAGCGCGAACGTGCAGCGGTACGAGACGCGGATGGGGGAGATGGCGGTCTACCTGTTCGCGGGCGTGTTGTTCCACCTGGGCGAGGGCGTGGATGGATGGCCCCTGGAACGGGGTGCTGGAGGGATCCCAGCGCTGTTGCTGGCCGCTGTGATCTGGCGGGATCTGCTGGGCCGGCGCGTGACCACTGGGGTCGGTTGGCTGGCTGCTTGGGTCGCCCTCGGAGCGTCCACCGCGGTCGTCTGGACGCTGTGGGCGGATCTCCAGGGCCCCACCCTGGGCGCCCTGGTGCTGGCCGTATTGGTACGCCGGATCAAGGAACCACCGGTGGGGCTGGTCATCGCCATCGTTGGGGTGGCGATCCTGCTGCCGGCCCCCATGCGTCAGCGGGGGATTCACACCCTGGCGGCCATGTATGGGCTGGTCCTGTACACCGGGGTGGGTGTCGTGGCGTTGGCCCGGGAGCTGCCGGCGGTCTGGCGAAAGGGCGGTGCGGGGAAGCGGCTGTTGGCCGGGGTACTGATGGCCTCCACGCTGGCGGTCTGCGCGGCCTCGGTGGTCCGGATCGAGCCGCGCCGCGCACAACGCATCGAAGAAGCCGCCAAAACGATCCCGACCCGCGAGCAACGCAATCGGGTCACGGTCGCGGTGATGGCGGATCTGGCCCACCAGCTGGCCGCCGAGGTGAGTTGCCAGGCGCGACCGGGCGCCAGCATCGCCTCGATCCTGCCTTTGGCCGGGGTCACGGCGAAGAATGGTCCATCGCTTACACCGTGGCGTTTGGCGGTGTCCGATCAGGTTGGATTTCCGGCTACCGAGGAACAGGTGGCGGCGCTGCTGTCCACCGCTACCAAGCACCGTGTGCGTAAGCGCGGCCTACAACGGATCCCCATCGAGCAGGCCGGCCACTACGCCGTGTTGGCCGCCGCGTCGCCCGGAGCCGGAACGGGTGGGGTGCTCCTGATCGTGGAGGACAACTGTGGGCATCAGTGGCGGCTCAAGACGTCGCGCATGAGCGGCGCCTACCACGCTGTGCTGGGCCTGGGGGTGGAGCCTGGGTGCCAGACGCTGAGCATCCGGTCGCTGGAGGAGTCCACCGAATCGATCTGGATACGAGAAATCGATGAGGTGCGCTGGAGGTTGCCTTCGGGGGAGGGGCTCGATGACCCCAGCGAGGTTGCGTTTTGCGGCGAGGGGGGCTGGGAACCGTCTCCCACGGGCCGCCATCAATAGCCCATCTGATCCAGGTGCTCCAGGCACTCCACGACCGTTCGGATGACCTCAGGCATCGACCAGTAGAGAATGCAGGATCTCGTAGTCCCCGGTGCGATTGAAGCGCTCCAGTTCGGCCACGGTGGCCTCTTCCCCCGGCCGGATGAACGACCCCCCGGGGACCGCCAGCCCCTCGTCGTTGAGCCCCAGGAAGATGGGGATCCCCTTGTGCTCGCCGTGCAGGGCGGCCTGGGCCACGTGCCGCAACGTGGGCGGGGTGAACTCCCCCTCCTCGAAGGCGTCGGACAGGGGCGTGCCGATGCCGGCGAAGGTGGGGTTGAGGTGCAAGGAGATGTGGGCACCGTGCTGGGCCGAGACGTCGGAGAGGTAGTCGATGACGTTGTGTACGTCGGCGATGGCGGCCTCGTCGGTGAGGGAGGCGTCGGGCTTGAGCATGAAGTAGCACTTGAGCCAGAAGTTGTGCTTGGCCACCCGCCGCACCAGGTTCTCGAAGCCGTGGGGGCTGTCCGCGCTCAGCACCAGGCCCTTCTTGAGGATGCCGTTACGCAGGGTGTCGTCGAAGGCCTCGAAGCCGATGCCGATCTCCAGGGTGGTCTCGTGGCCCTCGCTCATGGCCCGGGCCAGGAACTCCAGCTCGTCGTCGTCCACGTACTCGGGGCGGGTCTCCATGCACATGATGTCCAGGTCGGGCATCACCCGCAGCGCCTTGGCCACGAAGTACAGCAGCGCCAGGGAGGAGAAGGTGTGCTCGTCCAGCACCGAGCCCTGGTTGCTGAGGATGATCTTGTCGACGCTGGGGGCCCGCTCGATGACGTCCGGCCGCTCGAAGATACGGTCGATCTGGTCCATCAGCGGCCGGTAGCCGATGTAGTTGATGGTGGAGGTGGCCGGTAGCGGGCAAAACGTGCAGCGGGAGTAGCGGCAGGCCATGGTGTAGAGCACCACGAACAGCACGGTGCCTTCGTCCGATTCCTGGAAGAAGACGTCCACCGGCTCGGTTGGATCGTGATCGTCGTCAAAGGAGTAATCCTTGCGGCTGCGCTCGGTGGCACGGAGGACCAGGCTCTGATCGCGTTCGTGATCCATGGGACCCTCGTTTCAGGTGGATGGGGGCGCCAGCACGCCCTGGCCTTCGCCGTCGGCGACCTGGTCCCAGAACACCGCATGAGCGCCCTGCTCCAGCGGTTCCTCCGGTTCGAAGACCACGGCGCGGATCTCCTCGCGGCGCCTGCGGAAGTCGGCGTACAGCTGCTCGTCCCCGGGGCGGAACACCGGCATCACCTTGTCGTAGGCCACCGTGGCACCGGGGCTCTCGGGCAAGCCCGCCCCTTTCCAGTCCCAGTGCTGGGACAGCCCCACGATGCGGTCCCCCACGAAGATCGCCTCGTTGAGCTCGTGGGTGACGATGAGGATCGTGTTGGGCGGGGGCTCCCCGGCTGCCCGCGCGTCCATGTTTTCCTGGTACAGCTCCAGCAGCATGTTCTGCAGCTCTTCCCGGGTCGCCTCGTCCAGGGCGCCGAAGGGCTCGTCCAGCAGCAGCACCGACGGCTTCATGATCAGCGCCTGGGCGATGGCCACCCGCTGGCGCATGCCGCCGGACAGCTCGTGGGGGTACTTCTTGACCGCGTCGCCCAGCCCTACCTTGGCCAGCAGCTCGGCGGCTTCCGCCATCTGTTGCTTGCGCAGCTTGAGCCATTTGCCGGTGAAGGTCCCCAGCAACCGTGAGGGGAAGCTGGTCTCCGCCAGCTTGGGCCCCAGGGCCACGTTCTGTTGGGCGGTGAGGAAGGGGTATAGGGAGTAGTGCTGGTACACGATGCCCCGCTCGCGGCCGGGCTTCTCGATGGGCTCGGTCTTGCCGTCGTGGGTGACCAGGAGCTGGCCTTCGGTGGGGCGCAGCATGCCCACGACCATGTTCAGTAGCGTGGATTTGCCACACCCGCTGGGCCCCACCACCGAGACGATCTCGCCGCGCACGATGCGCAGGTTGACGTCGTACAGCACCTGCTTGGGGCCAAAGGAGCGGTAGACCCCGGAGCAATCAAGGACGATGTCATGATCGGTCATGGGATCGGTATATCACGATCGGGATCGGTTCACCTCGCGCCGGCCAGCAGGCTCCTGGCCCGCCGTTCGCCGTTGATCTGCTGGAGGTAGCTGTACCAGCCGGCCTCCACCTCCTCGACGGGCCCGATGGACACCTCGAACTGGTCCTCGTCGCACCCCAGCTGCAGGCACTCGATCAACCCGGCGCGGTATTGCTGCTCTTCCTCCACGGCCAGGTAGTGCACCAGCGAGAACCAGTGCAGGTAGTAGGTGTTGAAGTGACGGTTCATCGACAGGGGGTACTCCCCCCCGAGGAGGTCGCCCAGGCGGATGATCTGGCCCTCTTCCGCGTCGAGGCCGATATCGCCTGTGAGAGCCATCGATCCCAGCCACCAGACCGGATAGGTGTCCTCGTGGATCTCCCCCAGCTGCAGCTGCCCATCGTGCATGCGTGACGTGGAGAACAGGCACGCCAGCCCCTCGTTGGCCCAGCGGGGCAGCCAGACGCCCAGATACCGGAAGTTCAGCTGGTGGGTCGCCTCGTGGATCAGCCAGAACAACGGGGCCTCGGAGGTGTGGTCCACGTACTGCACGGCCACGGGCGGCACATAGAACGCCTCGGCCCAGCGTGAGTAGGGGTGCACCCGCTTGAACTCCTCGCGGTCGGCGTGCAGCACCAGCGGGAGCCTGGGGCGGGGAGACGACTCCACCGGCAGGCCGAAGAAGTCGCCGTAGGCCAGCTGGAGGGCCTCCACGGCGTGCAAGGCCTCCACCGCCGTAGGGTGCTCGGTGGCGTGGAAGAGGCGGTAGTGTTCGGAGACGAGCACCTCGTCGGGCAACCACCAGGTGCGCCACAGGTGGCCACCGACAAATAGAGCCAGGACGGATAGGTAGACGGCCAGGCGTCTTCGGAACGTGGAAAACAGGAGCTTCTTCATGCCTGGATGAAGAGCAAGACTCATGCCGGCCTGAAAACGGACTCAAACGGCTGGATAGGGGGGGACGGTGTGCTGATCGTGACGAATTGGCGAGGAAAGAGCCGTTGCCGTGACAAATTGGCCGGTGACGACGGTCCGCCCGGGCGGGTTCAGTCCTCGGCGGGATCCGTCGTCCCCCCGGCCTGAGCCAGCGTATCCAGCAAACTCTCGTAGCGGCCTGGTCCAGGAGTCTCGAACCGGGCCGCATAGGTCTCGTCGCGAAGGACCTGGCGGAAATAGGCCTCGACCGGGAACGCCAGCTCGAAGCACAGCAGCGCCCGGTCACAGGGCAGCCCGTCGTGCTCTGAACGGCAATACCCGAAGGTCACCGCCCCCCCCAGGCGAGGGCAGCGGACTTCGATGGCATCAAAGGCGTCGTAGGACACGGGTTGTCAGCCGATCTTGGGCAGCTCGGCGATGGCCGCCAGCGCCTTGTCGATGTCCTCTTGAGGTAAGGAGTACGGGGTCAGCTTGTCGCTGAAGTAGGCCTCGTACGACGCCATGTCCACCAGCCCGTGGCCGGACCAGTTGAAGAAGATGGTCTTCTCGACCCCCTCCTCCTTGGCCTGGGCGGCCGCCTCCACCACCGCGGCGATGGCGTGGTTGGTCTCGGGGGCCGGGATGAACCCCTCGGTGCGGGCGAACTGGACCCCGGCCTCGAAGGTCTTGAGCTGGTCGTAGGCCCGCGTCTGCACCAACTCCATCCGAACGCAATGGCTCACCATCGGCGCCATGCCGTGGTACCGCAGCCCGCCGGCGTGGATCGGCGCCGGGACGAAGTCATGCCCCAGCGTGTGCATCGGCAACAACGGCGTCATCTGCTTGGTGTCGCCAAAGTCGTAGGAGTAAGGGCCCCGGGTCAGCGTGGGGCAGCTGGTGGGCTCGGCTGCGATGATCTGCAGCTCCCTACCGGCGATCTTGTCCGCCACGAAGGGGAACGCCGCGCCCGCGAAGTTGGAGCCGCCACCCGCACAGCCGATGACCACGTCCGGGTAGTCGCCCAGCGCCTCGAACTGCTTCTTGGTCTCGAGCCCGATGACCGTCTGGTGCAGCATGACGTGGTTGAGCACGGAGCCCAGGGAGTACTTGGTCGTCTCCTCGCCGACGGCGGCCTCCACCGCCTCTGAGATGGCGATACCCAGGCTCCCGGGGGTGTCCGGATCGGCCTCCAGGATCGCCCGCCCCGCGTTGGTCGTATCCGTCGGGCTGGCGACACAGTCGGCGCCCCAGGTCTGCATCATCATGCGACGATACGGCTTCTGGTCGAAGCTCACCCGCACCATGTAGACCTTGCACTCGATGCCGAACAGGTTGCACGCGAAGGACAGGGCCGAGCCCCACTGGCCGGCCCCGGTCTCGGTGGTGATGCGCTTGGTGCCGAATTCCTTGTTGTAGTAGGCCTGGGCTACCGACGTGTTGGGCTTGTGGGACCCCGCCGGCGAGACCCCTTCGTTCTTGAAATAGATACGCACCGGCGCATCGAGAGCCTTCTCCAGGCCCGTGGCGCGGTACAGCGGCGTCGGGCGCCAGATCTTGTAGATGCCCAGCACCTCCTCGGGGATGTCCACCCAGCGCTGGGGAGTCATCTCCTGCTCCACCAGATTCATGGGGAAGATGGGGGCAAAATCTTCGAGCGAAGGCGGCTGGCCGGTTCCCGGATGCAGTGGAGGTGGCATCGGCTGCGGGAAATCCGCGTTGAGGTTGTACCACTGGGTGGGCATGAACTCTTCGCCAAGGAAGACTTTCTTGGTCGGCATGGGTTTCCCCCTTTTTATGCAAAACAGGAGTGTGAACCATTGTTGAATTGTGACCCACAACGGGTCTGCGCTGGTCGAGCAAAATCTCGAGCCGAAATACGCGTTCAGACACTTTAACTATAGTTAGGGGCGACGTCAGGCTTTTTGGGTAATTTATGGAATTTATTGAACCAATGGCAAGCGACCGTCCGCCAATGAAGGCCGCCTACTGTTTGAAAGGGATCAGAAGGTCTGAGCAGTAGTCGGCGGTAAACTTGCCGCGCACATGGTCGTCGTCCGGCCCGGGTTCGGCGTTGTACGCACCGACGATGGTTTCGTGGGGATCGTGCTCCGATATGCGGAGCGACGCTGCGCGGGTCCATTCGTTGTGGATGTCCAGGGAGTCGTAGGAGGAACCCGGCACGATGGTCTCGATGCAGGCGTCATGGTCGTACCACGCCTCGACGTCCAACTCCCAGGCTTCCCCGGAGACGTACTCCGAACCGGATGAATCCAGATCTCCGTAGTCGTGCACGATGTCGTTGCCGCTGCTGCCGGCATGCAGGTACAGGGTCCAGTACCGGTCTTCGCCCAGGTGGTCGTTGGCGATCTCCCCGAGGTTGGCGCAGTACTGGTCCGCATCGGTCGACCACGCGTAGTAGAGCTCGTACCAGAGGTCACAGGCATCCGGCATGGTCGTGATGTACAGATCCACACCAGCCCTCGCAGAATCGTTCAACCCGTCTTGGAATCCGGTGTCATATTCGTAGTCGTGATAGATCACCGAGGCGGCGGGGCCCACTTCCGTTCCGAAGAGGGTTCCATTCATGTTGGAAGAGCTGCATCCGAATGCCGCTGTCAGGCCCAGGAACCCACACCATATCGCCAGTGCCGAGGGCGAAACCTTGTTCATCTCAGCCACCCTTGGCGTACCAAGGACTGACCCCCCGCTGGATCAGTCGCAGCATGTAGTCCATGCCAAAGCCGAAGGCCGCCAGGTACGCCAGATAAGGGTACACGACGTTCATGTCCAGCAGCCGTGACTGCAGCCGGATCCGGTAGCCGAAGCCCACGTCGCCCACCACCATCTCCGCGGCGATCAGGTAGACCATCGCCGGGCCAATCTGCAGCCGGATGGCGTCGATGACCTTGGGCAGGATCTCGGGGAAGATGATGGCCCAGGTGATCTCGGCGCCGCTGGCATCCAGGGTTTGCGCCTTGTGGATGCGCTCCACGGGGATGTCCTTGACCGCCAGGTAGACAGCCTGGGCCAGGGTGGGCAGCACCCCGAACGCGATCATCGCCACGTACATCTTGGTGTCCGTGCCCACCATCACGAAGAAGACCGCGAGCGCAGCGGTGGGCGGCACCTTGGCCAGCAACGATAACGGCGGGACGAAGAACGACTCCACCGCCGCGAAGACCCCCATGTGCAGCCCCAACAGCACGGCGCCGAGGATACCCAGCGCCAGCCCGATGAAGAGCCGGGAGATGGTGGCCTTGCTGTCCTCGACGATCCACCGCTCGCCGGTGCGCTTGTGGGGTTCGATGGCCTTGACCACCCCCTCCCACATCTGGCCCCAGCTGGGCATGGTGGTGTCCTCGGGGTTCACCTGGTGCTGCTTGTGGGACAGGTAGCTGTATACGCTGATCAGCAGGATCACCGACAGCGCCCCCAGGACGATGGCCCAGGAGCGAGGGATCGGCTTGCGGATCTGCACCAGCAGCGCCGGGCCCGGGCCTTCACCCGTGTTGCGCTTCTTCGCCGGTGCCGGCTGGTCTGCGCCTCCGCTCATCTACTTGCCGGCCGCGACCTTCTGCATGTAGCTGGGGTCGAAGCGGAACTGCACGTCCCCTTCAGCACCCTTGGGGCCGTAGCCGATGGAGGGGGCCGCGTCGACGATCTCCTTGGCGACGCAGAAGTCCACCACGGTCTTCATGATGCCGGGCAGGGCCTCGCCGGTGTAGACCTCGATGCCCTTGGCGGACGTGTCATAGAACTGGGTCTGCTGGACGACGACCTTCATCGATTCGACGTCCAGGTGGCTGAACTTCTCGCCCAGGGCGACCAGGGTCTCGTCGCGGGTGGCTTCGGCGTTCATGAGGTCGCACACGGTGTAGAAGGTCTCGATGACCGCGTGGGCGAAGGCGTCCCCACCGGGCTTCTCCAGGGAGTCCTTGGACATGACGACCATGTCGATGATCTCACCGGGGATCTTGGTGCTGTCGAACAGCACGTGCACGTCGTCGCGCTTGTTGAGGGTCTCCAGCACGAAGGGGTTCCACACGGCGATGGCGTCGAAGCCATCCTGGCGCTGCTGCATGGCGGTGGCGGCGGCGGCCGGGTCCATGTTGGTGAAGGTGTAGTCCTCGGGCTTCTCACCCGCCAGCACCAGGTTGCGGTCGAACATGTACTCGGAGACCGTCTTGGCCAGCCCGCGGACCTCCTTGCCCTTGAGCTGCTTCACGTCCTTGATCGTCTTGGGCACGATGACCGCGTCCGCGCCGAACGACGTGGAGGTGGGCAAGATACCCACGGTGGGCCGGCTGCCCGCCGGGATCAGCGAGTCCATGTTGGTCAGGGCGGCGGCGTCCACCTGGCCGTTGCCGTACATGGTGATGCAGGTGTCGTAGTCCGCCTCCATCAGCACGATGTCGACGCCCCACTTCTCCTCGATGGGCCCCATCTTGCCCTTCTTGCCGTCGATCTGGCCCAGCTCGTGGGCCACGCCGAAGGTGGACCAGCTGGGGTACTCGCTCCAGGCCAGCGAGAACGACGGGGTCTCCTCGGCCGGCTTCTCGGCGTCGGTGGCGTCGGTCTTGTCGGTGCCCCCGCCGCAGCCGGCGAGGACCAGGCCCAGCAGCAGGGCGGCCGTGATGGTGTTGCGAATCATGTGTTCCTCCCGTGTTGGCGGTCTTCCCGCCGGTATGCTCTCAGGTCCGCTGCTTGGCAGCTGTGGCCTGTCGTTGGTTCTGTTTGAGTTCGGCGATCTCCCGATCCAGCGTCTTGCGCGTCTCCCGCTCTGCCTCCACGCTCCGATCCAGGTCCCCCAAGATGCGCGTGAAATCGGCCTCGTTCACGTCCTGCACGCCCAGCGACTGGATCTCCGTGAGGATCCGGCTGAGCTCCTCGATACCTTCCCCCACCTGGGCCAGCAGCTTCTCCCGCTGCTCGATGATGGGCACCCGCGCCTGGGCGATGGTCAGCCGCCCGGCACGCTCGTGCAGCGCCACGGAGAGCTTGAGCCGCTCGACGCTGGCCTCGAACAGCTTGTCCACCCCGGTGAGAATGTCAAACTTCACGCTGTTGGTGATGGCCGGCCAGGACTCGTCGTCGTGGGCCATCGCGCTGAGGGCGCGCAGGTCGGCCAGCAGCTGTTCGGTGCGGGGTTCGCCGTCCGCCCGCAAGGAGGCGTAGAGCTCGTCGATGGCGGCGATCTGGTGGCGCTTCTCCTCCGCCTCGATCTCCTTGGACGCCCGGTCGAAGATGACGTCGCGGCGGTACAGCAGGCGCATCGCCAGCCCCCCCATGGAGCCGGCGATGCCGGTCAAACCGATGAAGGCGGGGAGGGCCGGGTCGATGGGCAACGCCACGGCGGCCAGCAGCGCGGCCACGCCGCCCACGAAGGGCCACAGCGTCACCGGATTGCCCAGCAGGTCCAGGATGACCTTCTGTTTGAGCCGTTCGCGATCCGCCACCCGTCTCTCCCTAGTAGGGCATCTGCCCGAATTCGAAGGTCACGCTCTGGTGTTGCCCGCTGGCCCCCGTGGATTTGGCGGTGGTGGCCCGGACGCGGTTGGGATCGATGCCGTCCCGCACGATGCGGCCGGCCACCGCCTCGGCCCGTTGCTCGGCCAGCACCCGGTTGGCCTCCGGGTCACCCTCCGCCCGGGCGTGCCCGACGACGGTGATGTAGTAGGTCGGCCAGGCCCGCAGCTGGGAGACCACGTCGCGGATGTCCCGGTCCCCCTGGATGCTCAGCTTGGCACCACCGCGGGTGAAGGCGATGGGGGGGATGCGCATGTTGCCCACCGGGGAGAGGGCCTCCCACTCGGACTCGCCGAGCTTCTTCAGCTCCGCGGTGCCGCGGATCTGCTCCGCGTCCACCGCCACGCCGTCGTGCTGCACGACCCCCAGGCGCTTGCCGGGATGGAATCCGTCGCCCTGTAGCTGGCGCAGGATCCCATCGTAGTAGAGCTCGTGGGCCTTGCCGGCGATGGGGTTTTCGTCCAGCCCGCCGCTGGCCACGAGGATGCGGGTGATGTTCTCGGCGATGTCCTCGAGGTTCTGGATGCCCGGCGCGGGTGTGATGTTGAAGTGGGCGTAATTCTCCAGCGTGTTCTTCCACTGGATGCCGTCCACCATGGTCTGGGCCTGGTCCTGGGTGAGGGGTTCGCCCACCCGCTGGCCGTCGTCCATCAACAGCCCCACCAGGCCGGCGCTGGAGTGCTCGAACCCGTAGAGGGCGCGGAAGTACTCCTCCACCACCGCCCGCACCACGTGGGGCTTGTCGTTGAGGAACCGCCGCTCGGCCACCAGCACGTCGACGATGATGCCCTTGACGTTGCTGCTGTCGAGCAGGATGTGGGTGCCGGGGATCTTCAGCGCCTTGGAGAGGTAGGGCTCCCACAGGACGTACGCCTTGGTCTCCTTGGGATCGGCGGCCCGCATGCGCTTGTAGACGTCGCTGGCGCCGTCCGCCTCCTCCAGCCAGTTCTTGCCCAAATTGGGCAGGTTGAAGTCGGTGACGGTGACCCGGGCCAGCGTCTCGGACGGGGAGGCGGGGGTGGCGACGATGCGCGCGTCCTTGCGATCGAGGGCCTGCACGTTGGGCACCCCGGCCTGATAGGCCACCATGCCGTCCGCGCCGTTGGTCTCGTCGATGACCATCACCATCGTGCCGGGGAATTCGCCGATCTCCACGCCCGATGTGATGTTGGAATCGACGGTGTAGACCGCCATCTCCAGGTCCTGGCTGCGCAGCCCCTTGGCCCGGGCCAGGTAATCGGCTTCGTCGTCGACGATCTCCACCTTGATGCCCCGGTCCGCCAGCTGGCTGCGGAACTCGTCCGTGCGCAAGACGGCGTAGCCGGCGAAGGAGTCGGCGGCGATTCGCACCGTGTGCTCGTAGCGGCTGGCCGAGCTGGTGCTGGCCACCAGATCGCCCCGGAGCATCGGGTAGATCAAGAACCGGAACGCGATGGCCAGGACGACCAGTAAAAACAGGACGATACCTGCCGCGACCAGGTTGCGGGCAGACCGTTTCTCACTCATGAACGCTGTCTCCGGATGGCCCCCAGCAGCAGCAGGCCGGCCAGCAGGGCCAGGCCCCCGGACACACCATCCGTGCCGCCCGTTGCGTTACAGGCGGCGCTCGACGGAGGGGGTGGTGCTGGCGCGGAGGTGCTCGTGGCCGGCGGTTCGCTACCCGGTGGTGGTGGGGGCGGCGGCGGGGCCTCGCCGATGGGGTGATTGCCCGAGAACGACAGCGCCTCGACCATGGCCATCGCCATCTCGTCGGGGATGGGCTCCAGGGCGGCAAAGGCCGCGTTGGACGCCGCGTCGCCCTCCTTGTCCGAGACCTCGGCGAACACCTGGCGGATAGCCTTGGTCAGCGTCTTGGGGTTGTCGGCGTTGGCGTAGGAGTGGGACAGGGTGGCCAGCGTGTGGTAGCTCTCCATGTCCACGCCGATGGTGTTCAGCGTGATGCCCCGGGCCAGGATTTCCGGCGTGGCCTCCTCCACCAGGATCTGCTCCCGGCCGGCGTTGGCCTCGCCGTCGGTGACCACCAGCAGCCGGTAGCTGCCGTAGCCGTGCTGGGCCTCGCGATCGTCTAGCAGCGCGTTGGCGCCCTTCTTGATGTAGCTGCCCAGGGGCGTGCCGCCGTCGGGGTTGAGCTGATCCAGGGCGGTGAACATCTTGGTGTCGTTGCGCGCCCCCAGCGGGTGCAGCCACTCGCCGCTCTTGTTGCGGCCGCTGAACACCAGCAGCCCCACGTGGGTCTCTTGCTCCACGTCTGCGACCACCGCTTTGATGGCCTTCTTGGCCGCCTCCATGCGGGTTAGCTGGGTGCCGCGCATCAGCTCCCCCATGCTCCCCGAGGCGTCCAGCACGATGACCACGCAGTCGTGGTACACGGGGGCGCCGGCGTGGGCCGTGGTGACGGACCACACCGTTACGGTGAACGAGACGAGCAAACTCAAGGCGATCAGGAGCCTTTTCATGACCGTTCCTCCCCGTTAGAAGTCGAAGTCGGATGCCGAGCCCACCTCGGCGGTGACACGGATCAGCCGGAACTCGACGCGCATGTTCTGCGACGCCTCGTCCATGCTGCGCGGCTTGGCGATGAGGGGCTCGCGGATGCCCACCCCCTGTGGCTGGATCTGGCTGGAGTCCATCACCAGCCCCTTGCCGCTGCCATAGTCGGTGATGGAGGTGCGCACCTGCTGGGCCCGCTCCAGCGACAGGTTGAGCGCCGCGGTCATGGTCTCGCGGGGGTTGTGGTTGACGTCCCCGTCGAAGGCGCCGCTTTGGATCATCTGCACGATGGACTGGGTGTCCGTCAGCTCCAGCGGCCGGCCCTTGTAGAAATAGCTGTAGTTGCCGGCGGTACCCGAGCGCTTGAGCACCCCCTTGGCGATGCCCGCCTCCACCAGCTCCTTGAGGGTCTTGGTGGGGTCGGCGTGACCGCGGATGACCAGCACGGCGTTGCCGTACTGCCCCAGCAGCTCGATGGCCTTGTCGTACTCGGCCTGGTAGCGGGCCGCGCTGAACACCGTTTGGTTGGCGTCGAAGGAGATGGTGAAGGCCAAGATGGTGTTGTCGTCCAGCTTGCCGCCTGCGTCCAGCGCCTCGATCTCCTCCTTGACCGCCTCGGCCTGGAAGCGGGGCTTGCGGGTCACGTCGGTCTTGGAGAGGTTGGAGGTGAACTTGGTATCGGCCCAGTTCAGGGGCGACGGTTTGAGATTGGCGGCCTTCTTGGCGTAGCCCTGGCCCGTGGCCAGGTCGTTGCTGCGCTTGAGGAAGATGTCGAAGCCGTGGCTGTTGTTGGCCTGGGTGAAGAACGCCACGTTGCCCGGGTGCCCCACGAAGGTGCAATCGCACAGCAGCCCGTGGGCGTCTTCGAGGGTGGGGATGTCGGTCTCGGTGTAGATGTTCTGGGTACGCTGCAGCAGCTGCAGGTACTCGTCCGACCCGGACCCCTCGTAGGCCTTCTTGAGGTCGACGACCTTCTCCACGGACTGCAGGTAGGCCAGGGCGAAGTTGGTCACCTGCTGGGGGTTGTCCCGGTAGTAGTCCGGCCGCACGAAGTACATGTCGGCGATGGTGTAGGAGCGCTCGGCGGTGGACACGGCCACTCGTGCCCCCTTGACCGTACCTTCCGCGCCGGTGCCGGCGGTGTCGATGGCGCCGGTGAGGCCGAACATGTCCGGGGTGATGACGAAGGCGAAATCGATGGCCGGGTTGGCCCGGAACTCGGACGCCGGGGACTTGTCGCCGGTGACGTTCTCGGTCCACACCACGTTGATGTCGGCCCAGGTCAGGTTGGCGTCCCGCAGGATGTCGTCGAGCATGCCCACGTGGGGGCCGCCCTTCTGCAGGGCGCCGGTCTTGCCCTTGAGGCTCTTCAGATCGGTGATCTCACCCCGGGCTACCATGTGGTCGCCGGCGGACCAGGTCATCTGGAACACGGGCAGGGGGCAGGTGTCGGGGTTCTCGCACAGCTCGGCGGCGGCCATGCCCACCATGCGGAAGGTGCCGCGCAGGTAGGGGGAGCGCCCCGATTTGTAGTCCTCGACCTGCTGGCCGAAGTCATCGCCGCGCACCAGCTCCATGTTGAGGCCGTTGTTGGCGAAGATGCTGCCCTCGGTGGTGCGAGTGCCGCCGTTTCCGTAGAAGGACGCCATGTCGCCGCCCCACAGGATGAACGGGACCCGGGTGGGGGTGCCGGACAGCTCCTTGCCCTGGGTCAGCTTGACCGGCTTGGCGGTCGTGGTGCCCCCGCCGCCATCGGTGACCGCGGGCGACGTGGTCGAGCTGTCCTCCGCGACGCAGCCGACGATGGAGTAGGTGAGCAGGCCCAGCACAGCGGCGATAAGGGCCACCGAGCGGACGTGAAGGGTCGTGTGCAATCCGGCCTCGCCGGAGTGGTTGGTCGAGCGACCTCGCATGGGTTTCCTCCCTGATGATGGCCAGAGACTACCGCGAATTCTGATTCCATGCGCGCGTGAAGCGCGCGGAGCGGGCCGGCACAGGGGCTGCTGCCCCCTATCGGGACGGTGGGAAGGGCTCCCAAAGGCGGCCGAAGATGACGTGGACGGATGCGGCTGCAGTCATTACTTGCCGTCGAGCTCCGGCGCTGGGCACCTGTGCCTGGTGGCCCTGGTGCCGTGGCCTCACCCGTCGCGGGGCGCCGGATCGGTAGCGCTCACCTTCCATCCACGTCCCTCCCCTCGATTCCCGTTCGTTCCCAGTTTGGTACCCTACCGCGGCCCAACAGGAGAGCGTATCCATGCCCCAACCGTCCTTCCCATTTTTACTCGTTACCGTATGTCTCGGCTGCCTGGCGGTGACGCCAGCTACGGCCAAACCTCGGACCTATGCCGTGCTCGAACTCGAGAGTGAAAGCGAGATGGATCCGGGTGCCCTCAGCAACCTGCAGTACTTCATCCGCAACCAGATCAAGCCGGAGATGCGGGCCCACGGCTGGAAGCCGCTGGCGCCGGCCAAGATGGAGCGAGCACGGGCGCCGCACCTGAAGGAGCTGTACGCCTGTACCGAGTCTTGTGAGGTGCGTCAGGCACAGATCCTCGGCGTGGAGTTGGTCATCAAGCCCACGCACACCGCTCAGGACGGCCTGCACACCGTGACCTATGAATCGTTCTACACACCCGATGGGGTGTTGCGGGGTGTCTCCCAGATGTCCACCGTTTCCGAGAGCATGGAAAAGCTGATGTGGAGCCCCGAGGATGCGCAATACCGGCTGACCGAGAACCAGGAGCTGTTGGAGAAGTTCGAGGCCGAGCATACGCTAGCCGCCGGGGAGCAGATCTACTGCCAGCAGTTGTCCCAGATGGGGTCCTATTCCGAAGACTATGACCTGTGCCGCGCGACCGTCTGTTCGGTCGTGCCCGGCCTGGCCTGGACGTCGATGACACCGTCGGTGACCCCCAAGAAGGTCAGCGAAACCCTGGCGATCCTCTTCGCCGGGCCGCTAGCGTTACTGGGCAGCGTCGACCACCTCGAGCTGGATATGCAGGTGGGACCGGACGGAGTGCCCGAGGACGTGTCGTGTTCGCTCAAGGTAGCCGAGCATCAAGAGCTGGTGGAAGAACGGGTGCGCCAATGGCATGCCTCGGGTCTCGAGCAGCGCGACGGAACCACACCGGTCCAGGTGCACCTTACATGCGGTTTGGGCGTGGTCCTCGATCCTCCTTGAGCAGGGTGCTCGATGCGCTGCCCCGGCTTGTCGCCAACGTACCTGGAGCACCGCGGCCCCGCGGGGGTCAGTCCTCGGCCAAACCCCCGACGGCGTTCTCCGCGGCGGGCTGGCCGGCGACGACCTGGTCACACAGCAGGATGACGGCGCGGTACTCCTCTTCGAGGCGGCGTAGGTACTGGATGCCGATCTTGTAGCCCATGTATTGACGCTCGAAGTATCGGTTGTCCTCCCGGTTGAACTGCCCTTCGAAATCCGGCTTGAAGATGTGGTTGGTGAAGAACTCGATGTTGCCCTTGGCGATATCGCTGACCTTGGCGTAGTCCTCGTCTCCCAGAGCTTCGTCCATGTCGATGAAGCTGTGGCCGACGTTGTAACGAAGGCCCTTGGCGAAGTACTTCTTGCCCTCGCTCACCACCGCCCGGATGTCGTCGAGCCGCTGATCCAGCTCATTTTTTGCGCGTTCGCTCATCAACTGCGACGCTCCTCGTCGATGCACCCCACACCGTACTGCTCCAGGATAAATGCGCCCCGCTCCGTGGTATACCCATTTGGTGCAGAAACCGACCCCCGCCGGCGCGTCCGAATTCCTGTCACGAGCGATGCAACCCGGTACCTCCACGGAAGGGGTCGTCGAAGGCCTCTGCCTGGCGGCCGCTGCCGCCGCCGTGGACGGGGGCCAGCCCCGGTGCGACGCCCCGACGGATGACGGAACCCTGGCTGCCCGCGTGGCCCGCCATGCCGCCCGCCTGCTCGCGAGCGGCGCCACCGTCGCAGCGGCGCTGGACGACGCGCTGGTGCTGGCTCTGTACGCGGGGGAGAGCGCGGCCCTGCGCGCCGGGGGCGGGGATCCGGCCGGTGTGCGACCCATCGCTGAAACTTGGGCGGACTACCCGGACCGGATCCTGGCCGCCGCGCCCCGTGGGCCGGCCGGGCTGGCCAACCCCCGCCACAACCTGCAGCTGATGGTCACCCGCCGTTGCCAGCTGCGCTGTGACTATTGCCCCGTCGTCAAGCGGGACGCGGACATGCCGCAAGAGGTGCTGGACGCCGCCGTCGACCGCCTGCTCACCGGCGAACAGCGGGAGCAACGCCTCGACTTTTCTGGCGGGGAGCCGCTGTTGCGGCCCGGCGCGGTGCTGCGTGCGGCGGAGCGCTTCCAGCGGGGCACCCAGGCGGCGGGCAAGCGGGGATCGTGCTACATGGTCACCAACGGCTTCCGGCTGACGTCGTCGCTGGCCAGAGAACTGTCCGGGCTGGGATTCCGGATCGAACTCTCCCTCGACGGCGACGAGGCGCTCCACAACCGCTACAAGACGCCGCTGAACACCGCTGAGAATCCCTATCGGCGCACCCGCGCGGCCATCGAGACCGCCATCGAGGCTGGGCTGCCCTACACCGTGGTGATGGTCGCCACGCCGGAGACCTCGGCCCAGCTGCCAGCGGGGTTTGCCCACGCCATGGAGATCGGCGTGCGCTCCATCGACGTCAACTATGCCATCGGGCGGGAGTGGACCCCCTCGGCGGCCGAGAGCTTTGGCGGTGCGCTCCGGGAGATCGTCCACACCTGGCGGCCCCAGCTGTTGGACCGGACCCTGGAGCTGGGCAACCTGTCCAGCCGGGTCGAGCCGGCCGTGCTCAACGCCGAATGGATGGTGGACGTGGACGGCTCGTTGCACCTGATGACCGAGTGGGCCCTGGAGTCCTCCCGTCCACTCCCCGCCGTGGCAGGCCGCGGCAGGGTCCAGGACGTCCGTTGCTGGGACCAGCTCTACGCCGGCCGTTTTCACGGCTACCTGGCGCTGCTGCAGGCCTATTCGTGGCGGGACGAGGCCCTGCGCCGGGTGCTGCACAACAACGTGGGCATGGGGCGCCGGATGGCTGGCGAGATGGCGGCCCTGCGAGGGGAGCTGCGGTGAACTCGCCACACCCTTCCTCGGTGAAGGATCCCAACCCGCTGTTGCAGGCGGTGCTCAAGCGCAGCCTGCCCGCGCAGGCCCAGCTGATGCAACGCCGCCCCGGCCTGCTCAAGTTTCCGCTGCTGTTGCTGGAGAACCCCTGCGCCTATGACTGCCTGTTCTGCCGGGCCAAGCCGCTGGTACCGTCGTCGCTGGATGCTGTGACGCGATGGCTGGCTGGCAATGACACCGCTGGGCTGGACAGACTGGGGCTCGTGGGCAACGAGCCGCTGTTGCACCCGGACATCGACGCCATCATCGTGGAGGCGCGCCGCTGGGGTTTCCGCCACTTCAGCGCCCTGACCGCCGCCGCACCGCTTGCCGAGCCCGGGCGGGCGGGGGAGCTGGTGAGAGCCGGCGTGGACTCCTACGCCATCCCGCTCTATGCGGCAGATGCCACGACCCACGACACCATCACCCAGGTGCCGGGCAGCCACCGCCAGGCCGTCCGGGCCATCGAGAACCTGGCCCAGTTGGGCGCCGAGGTACAGATCCACACCAATCTGGTGCGTCAGAATTTGCCGGCCCTCACCGAGCTGGAGCGGTTTGTCCGCGGGGAGTGGGGGCTGACCTTTTGCTCGATCCCGGTGCGGCCCAAGGATGCCAACCGTCCCTATTCGGATCTGGTGCCGCGGTACCGAGACATCTCCCGGTTGGAAGGGGTGCGGTCGCTGGTCGCATTTCCCCTGTGCATCGCCCGCCAGGTGCAGCAGCCAGCCCTGGCGGACGCCGCGATCATCGCCGATGTGTTGAAGATCTATGTGCTCGATCAGCCGTTTTACAAGCCGGCGGTCTGCGGTGACTGTGGGGAACGGGAGCGCTGTGCGGGGACCTTCGAGGCGTACGTGGAATTGTACGGGGACGGGGAGCTGAGCCCTAATTCCCGATGAGCTCGATGTCGATCTCGATGTGGACGTCGTCGCCCACGACGGCGCCGCTGTCCACGGGCATGTTCCAGTCCAGGCCGAACTCGGTGCGATCGATGACCGTCTCGGCGTGGAAGCCGGTGACCCACTGGCCCATGGGATTACGGACGGGGCCGTAGGGGCCGTCCACGTCCAGGGCTACCTCCCGGGTGACGCCGCGGATGGTCAGCTCGCCGACCATCTGGAAGCCGTCCTCCTCGATGTTCTCGATGCCCGTCGAGACGAAGGTCATCTGCGGGTGCTTCTTTGCCGCGAAGAAATCACCGCTTTTGAGGTGGGTGTCCCGCTTGCCGTTGTCGGTGTCGATCGAGTCGATTTCGATGACGATCTCGGCGGAGCTGCTGGCCAGCGCCTCGCGGTCCAGGTCGATGGTGCCGCTGACCTCGGTGAACTCACCGCGGGTCCAGGCCACCATCATGTGCTTGACCTTGAAGTGGACCGACGTGTGGGCCGAATCGATCTTGTATTTGCCCGCCTGGGCGTTGCCCGGGAACAAAAAAACGAGGCCGGCTGCCAGGACCAAAAGAGCGGAGAGATAACGTGACATGACGGGTCTCCTGATGGGGCTCTGCCCCGGTTGATGTGTTTTTGTCGAACGTTGGTTGGTCTCCCAAGCGCTTGAAGTCGTTACAAAAAAAAAGGAACTGTAACGGTCGCTCGTCAAAATCGACAGAAATGGTAGGGAAATGCTCGGACGCAACCATTCGTAGTCGATTTGAGGAGTGAACGATGGCCACACACAATCTGGGACTGGCAGAGACGGGTAGCCGGCCGATCGAACGGGTCGAGCCGGCGCGGCATTCTTTCCTGCACACGCTGCATGACCGCACGATCCTCTTCCGGGCGGGGGACTGGATCTACACCACCTACGGGGTCTTCGTCGGCCTGGCTTTTTTTCTGGGTGTGTCAGTGGCGTTGTGGCACGACGCGGCCGCGGGGCTGAGCGTTCCCACTCAGGCGATGTTCTACCTGCTGCTGCTGGTGCCGCTGGTGCTGGTGGGGGCGCGGGGATTCTCGATCTTGCTGGAGTGGCGCGAGCTGTTCCGTCACCCGCTGCAGACCATCGTCAAGCCGGGCTACATGCTGCACGGCGGTGTGCTGGGCGGCGCGGTGGCGATCCTGCTGTACGCGGGCCTCACCGGCAACAGCACCCTGCTGCTGCTGGACGCGGCGGCCCTGATCGCCATCTCGATCGTCGTGGGGTTGATCTTCGGCATGCACCGCGGTCAGGTGGGTGCCTGGTTACCGGCCCCCGACCACGACCATCACCACGATCACGGCAACGTCATCAACCTGCCGGTGCAGGAGCACCGGATGGACCCGCCAGAACGGTCGGCCTGACGTACCGATCGACGGGCTGTCAGGGTTGTGGGCATGACGGCAGCACGGCAAACCTCGATGCATCCATCGCCTGCAGGTCGAACAAAACTGCCTGATCGGTCGCCGCCTTCACCGTGCCTACGTTTTGGCTCAACATGATCACCAGCGCGTCCCTCTCGCCCGGGGTCGTGAATCCTTCCCGATGCACGACGATCCAGCGGAAACCGTGGTCTCCCAGGCAGCGTAACTGGGGGCCAGCCATCCCGGACGAGGCCTGCAGTTCGGGCAATGGATGCCACCACGAATGGGGCGTGTTGATGGCCGAGATGATGGGCTGACCGTGCGTGGCCTGAGCCAGAAACATGAGGTCGGAACTCACCGCGGACGTTCCCCGTGGATAGGGCAGATCCAGCACCGCCCCATCCCCATCGATCTGATGGTAGATAGGGTCCACACGGCCTTCAGCAGTTGGTGGGAGCAATGGAACGGGCAGAACGAGGGCCCGCTCGATCAAGGTGGCCAACACCAGCGCTGTGCACACCATCCACCGGACCCGGGGACGACCTATGACGCCGACCAGGTGGGCGATGGCAATCACCGAGACACCCCAGAACACGCAGGACAGATGCCAGGTGGCGTTCAGGGCATCGAACATCGGAATGGGGAACGCCAGCAGCAGGAAGAATGGATTGGGCATTCCCCGTGGCTGTCCGCCGAAGGTAGGCCCCAACGATGCCAGCACAAACCACAATCCCAGACCAACCAACGCGATCGTCCGCCAACGCCGTTGCTTCCAAGCCACGATGATCCCACCCACGATAGCCAGCAGCGGCACCCACCCCAGGTAGGTCAGCATGTAGAGCAGATCGTCCAATCGCTGGGGCTGGCTGCGGTGTACGGCCAACGGGTTCAACAAGGACGTCAGAGTACTGGGATGAACCACTCCGTGGTCCTCGTTCTGCCAGTAGAAGCTCGGCTTCGGCCACTGGACATCCACCAGGTTCAGGGGCTCGCTGGCAATCCAGTGGATCCCTGCCAGATAGTGGGGTTCGGTGGTGACCCAACGGACCAACAGGAACAGGCCGATCTGGACGATTGCCAACAGGACCAGCGCGGGCATCAGGCCCACCAGACGTGACCGGAACGAACGACCGCGTGACGGCCACAGCACGATGGGCAGCAGGCCCAGCGTCAGCGCCGCTACCATCAGACCCTGGGTCGGACTGGAGAGCGTCACGATCCCCACGACGGGGATCAACAACAGCGGCCAGCGCAGGCCCCCCCGGAGGGCGCACTGGTGCATTCCGAGGACCAGCAGCGGGAAGGCCCACAACGTGAGCCGCTCATGAACCCCGCTGTTGAGCACATAGCCGAGCAGATAGGGGCATGTCTGGACCAGCAGCCCTGCGGTGGTGGCGCCGGCCACCGAACCTGTGACCGTGCGGCACAACAGATAGGTGGCAGCGCCAACGGCAAACAGGGACAGCCCGATCCACACGTTGGAGGCCAGCACCGGGCCACCCACCGCAGTCACCGGCGCCATCAACAGGGACGGCACGAGCATCACGTCCAGCAACGCCCCACCGAATGGAGCATTGAGGTAGCGGGTGTGGGGCCACGTGCCCTCGGACAGCTGCGCCAGGGTGTGCCAATAGGGCCAAACGTGCTTGTACACGTCGCTGAGAGGATGCCCCAGGACCGTGGTCCGAAGATGCGGCAGCACGCGCGCCAGGGGCAGCATCGCGCCACACCACAGCAACGCAAACGGGAGCACTCCTCGCCATCGATTCTGGGACAACTTCCCGAGAGATGTGATCCACGACATGTTTGCCGAGCCGTTGTGGTGAGGGTGCCCGCGTAGTCTAGCAGGGCCGCAACAGCTCCGTGAGAGCGGCCCTCGTACGGTCCATGCTCACAGAGACGCCCACCGCGCCGCGGCGTCGAGTCCGGGTCGGATCGCGTTGATTCTTCCAGGGGCAGCTTCTAGCATCGGGCCTGGCCCGTTCCACCGGGAACGGGCGGATGGACGACACCATGCACGAGCAGACAAAACTGTGGGCGTTCGTCATGGAGTGGAAAGCCTGGTGGATCGTTCCCGTGGCCGTGGTGCTGGTCCTCGCCGCGCTGGAGGGGTGCCTGGCGTTGTTGGGGGTGTCCTGGTCCCGGCTGTACGACGGCGATCCCGGTTACTACTGGACACTGAAGGCGGGCCTGGACCTCGAGGCGGTGCCCCACGACGAGGAGGGCACGACGTTCCCGGTGGTCACCTCTGCCGAAGGTCTGCGGGACGGCCCCATCCCGGCTCGAGGACCGTGGGTCCTGGCCCTGGGCTGCTCGACCACCTTCGGGTGGGGTGTCGCCGCCGAGGAGGCCTGGCCACAACGCCTGGAGGAGCGGTTAGGCGTCGAGGTGATCAACGCCGGGGTTCCGGGCCACACGACCCACCAGGGGCTGACCTACGCACCGCCGCTGCTGGCGCGGGGCCCGGACCTGGTGATCCTCAGCTGGCTGGTTCGCGATGCGCAGCTGGGGCAGCGGGAGGACCGAGCCGCCCGTCCGACCCCCTTCCCGCACAACCTGCGGCTGACCCAGGCGTTGCGCAAGCTTCGCAAGCGGCGGGCCCCGGCCGCGGGCACCGTACCCAGGGTCTCCGCGGAGGACTATCTCGGCAACTTGCAGTCGCTGAGCGCCCTGGCCACGGAATCCGGCGCCCGGGTGATGGTCCTGGCCTTTCCCATGGTGACCCCGCCCGAACACCACGTGAACGTGTTGCAGCAGCTGCCGGATCCGCCGGTCGCCCCGGTCCTGGAGCGGGGCGACTACTTCGCCCACGACGACGTTCACCTGACGGCGTCGGGGAACGACAAGCTGGCGGGATTGCTGGCCGGGCCGGTGGCCGGGATCATGGAATCAACGCGAACTGCTCCACCTGATCCGCGATCTCCTGGACAAACACCTTGAAGCCGTCGGCGTCCGGATGGCCGTCGTCGAAGAACAGAGCCTCACGGACCTGAGGCTCCCGCTCGAACAGGCTATAGATCTGAGCCATACCCTCGTCGCTGGCCGGTACCTCGAGCCAGGTCTTCCCGGTCTCTTGATCGACCACGGCCAGGGTCTGCGCGTCGATCTCCATCCGTTCTCCCCGGTTCCCCTGGGCTTCCCAGAAGATATCGGTCAACTCGACGATCGGGATACCCTCGGCGCCGAGACTCGCCTCCAGCGCAGCCAGCTCGCCGTGCCGCACCTGGCGGCCGTTGCGATCGAAGGACGAGATGGGCGGCAGGATCACCAGGACATCTGTGCCCAGCGCCTGGCGGCACCCGCGGACAGCGTCCTGGTAGGAACCGGGGCCGGGCAGCGCTGGCCTGGGGGGGCGCCTGGCCCACAGCACCAGATCGATCTCGAGGCCGGGGGCCACCCGCTCGCAGAACAGGTTCATCGCTCCGGGAGGACTGCCCGGAACCCCCGCGTTCAGCACGCGCACCTGGTGCCCTCGGCGGCCGAGCTCCTCTTCCAGGCGCGGAGGGTATGAGTGCTTTTCCTCGACGCCCCAGCCCATGGTGACCGAGTCGCCGAGAGCCAGGATCCGGAACTCCCCATCCGGCTTGGCTGCGGGTAGCTCGGGGCCCCTCAACCCCAGGGCGTTGGTTCGTATGTCGAACTCCCGGATGCGGGTCAACTGGGATGCTCCGCCACGTTTGAGCGCCTGGACCTCCTGGTGCGAATGGGGGCGGTCCGGCACGAAGACGTGGGCCTCTTCGAGGTTCGGGATCAGCCAGAAAGAGCCATCCAGGTCAGGGCGGGATTCGACGATCTCGTCGGATAGGCTCGACGACCCACGGCGGGGCCAGTGGATCAGGAGTCCAAAGACGATGGCCGTGGCAATCACCGCGATGGACAGGAAGCGGATGGTCCGACGCGTCATTCACATCACCGAGTAGTAGTCATCCAACAGGTTGTTGTCGGGGGAGAGCAGCAGCAGACCCAGGATCACCGCCACGATCACGGCGACCACCAGCAGGATCCAAAACCAGGTTTCGCGTTTGGAAGCCCTCATGGCACCCGAACGTAGCACTCCAGATAGTCGGGTGGATACCTGAGAGAAATACGGGCTGGTCAACCAACGGTCGAGGGCACCTTCAACCCATGGATCACCGCCCGCCCAGGAGCCTGTTCTCCCCCAACTCCACGACCAGCCCCCAAGCCGGTCGTTCCGTGAGATCCAGCACCGGGTCATGGAAGGTCCAGGTGGTCTCTTGTTCTGTATTGGCCTGCGGCATGTCCACCCGCATCCAGACCGGTTGTCGCGGTTCCACCACGAGAGCGAACGGAGCGCTTCCCGGCAACGTCACTCCATCCAGAGGATGGGAGCCCAGGGTGTCGTCATGGGCGAACAGGGACACGCGGATCAGACCGCGCACGGGTGGATCACGCACGAGGCCCGCCACGGACGGGATCGGTGAGGCGGCGCCGTCCCATGGGTTCACAAATGGGTCGAAGTACTCGGCCGGAGGTGCACCGGTTCCGCCATCCGACAGAGGCCGTCCATCCAACCAACTCCTGTGCCGCAGCGTGTCGGCGATGGCTTCCCCTATGACCCGGTGCCCCTCCGTCGAAGGGTGCATCTCGTCTACGAATAGCCGATCGGGGGACAGGCCGGATGCGCGGAACAGCCGCGGGACATCCACCAAGGGGTACCCGTGGCGAGCCGCCGCATCACGCATGGCATCCCGGTAGATCTGCCAGGGCCAAATCCGTTCGTGTGCGCGGATATCCTCTTTGTTGGCCAACATCAGAAACACGACTTCGCTGCCGGCCTGGTGGGCCCGCTGGACCATGGCATCCAGGTTGGCCACGTAATCGTCGATGGCTACCCGTCGTTTCCCGGCGGTCGGATTGGAACCCGCCATACCCCAGCCGATCTGCTGTCGGGCCCGGCGATTTCCCAGCCGAAATAACGCATCAAGCAACGCGCTGTGCTCGACCAACGTACCCAACCGGTTACGCATACCGAATCGGCGAGATCCGGCATACGCCATCATTTCCTTGTCGACGAACGCGTCAAAATTGTTGTCGGACCACAGATTTCCGATCACGACCAGATCCGGCGCCAGCGGCTCCCACAGAGGCTCGAGCTGCCGCATGGATTGGGCGGACGAGTACCCCACGACACCCCCGTTGAAGACCTCGACGGTGGGGCCGAGGGAGCGTTCGAGCACGGCCGCGAACACCTCATCGTCCTGGCAAACAACCCCGTATACGCTCGAATCGCCCGTGGTCACGATCCGTCGCTTGCCCGGCATCTTGGGCTCGATCTCGCGAGCCCTCAGCCCATGGGAGTTGATGGTCGTCCCACCCAGTTCATCGTGGTTCTGGCCCGGACGATTGGCCCACATCAGCATGGGATCTGGCGGCAACTCATACTCGCTGTGAGTCCGATCCCGGGGGAATTGGCGCAATACGAACTCCGGGAGGACCAGCATCAGCAGCAACACCCCCAGCGTCAGAACAAGGGGATGCAGGCCGATGGGGCGCCGCCTACGCCTGGCGCGTCGAGTTACCCCCGCTAGAATCATCGGACCTCCCTGTGCCGGTCGAACCCTCGTCCACAGAGCCGTTCGTCGACCTATTCGACGAGTTTCTTGCCGAGCTCGAACGCAGCCTTCATCGCCCCATCGTCCCCCCGCACATCCCCGGCATGCAGCGCCCCGAAGCCGTAGACCTCCCCCACGTTGGTCATGCCAAAATCGGCGAAATTGCGCTCGAAGAAGAGGCGGCAGATGGAGCTGTGCGGGCCCTCGGCCTCCTCCTGGATCACGATGGATCCAGCCTGGTGGCCCTCGAGCAAGGGATTCATCACCACCGGTTGGGCCGTCAGGTCCAGTCCGGCGAGGGGCAGCATGCGGTCCCACAGGGTCTTCATCAGGCCGGACACGTTCCAGAAGTATACCGGGGTGGCGAACAGCAGGGCGCTGGCCCCACGCATGGCCTCGAGTAGTTCGGGGATATCGTCGTCGTGGGAGTGGCAGCGGCCGTCGGTGCATGCCAGGCAACCCAGGCAGGGGCGCATGTCCAGGCCCAGGAGCCGCACCCGCCGGGCGGAGGCCCCCACCCAGCGTGCCCCCTTGAGCGCCTCGCTCACCAGCAGGTCCGTGTTCCCCCCCTCGCGGGCGCTGCCCACCAGGGCCAGCAGATCGTTCATCGATTCTCCCTCCAGCACTTCGCTCCAACCATAAACCATGGCAACCTGTGCAGGTGAATCGACCCCTCTCCAGGCTGCGCAATCACCCCCTGTTGGACCCGCTCAAACGGCTCGTTCGCCCCCTCTCCCGGGGTCGCGCCGTGGAGACCCTGGCGGGCCCGGTGGTGCTGGTCCTGTTCAACACCATGGCACGGGAAGGGCGGTTTTGGGGCAACCAACAGCTATCCCAGGTTTCCGGAGAGCTGGGGCGGCTGGGCATCGACAACGAGCTGGTCGCCCTGCTGATGCGCCCGGGCGAGGAAGAGCGCAATCGGGGCGTGGTGGACGAGTTCATCGAGCAGATGCGCGGTCTGCGCCCGTCGTACATCGTGCTGTGGTCCGTGTGGCTCCCCTGGTTCCCCGACCGGCTGCGGGAGGTGAGTGGTGCCCGGGTGCTCACATTCGACCCGGCACGGCCCGGCGATCTGCCACAGGAACTGCGGGAGATGGACCTGCACGCCGCGGTCATCGCCACCATCGCGGGGGCCCGGACCCGCCGCGAGGTCGCTCGCGTCATCGGCCGCGAGGACTCGCTGGAGCGCTATGACCCCAACTTCGACTATCGCGTCGTGGGCGCGGACGGGCCGGTGGTTCAGGACCTGGCTTTCGTCCAGCTCAAGGCCTGCCCCTACGATGCGCGCATCGCCGACAATCCAGTGCTGGCGGATCTACCGCTGGATGACGGCGTCTGCGATCGGGGCTGCTCGTACTGCAACGCCTCGTTCGAGTACGAACCCATGGCCGAGCCGGAGAAGCTGCGCCAGCTGACCCACCAGATCCGCACGCTCCAGCAGCGCCTGCCGGACCTGCGCGAGGTCGCCATACCGTTCCCCGAGGACTACCTCAGAGCCCTGGTCCAGATGCTGCGCCGGGCGCCGGCCGAGGGCATCTGGCCCGTCGTCATCAGCGGTCAGTTCAACCCACACAGCTTGGACGGCCGGGAGCGGGAGCTGGACGAGTTGCTGTGCGTGGCACGGGAGACGGGCTTCCAGTTCCACATCAACGTCGTGGGGCTGGAGAGCTTCGCCGACGAGGACCTGCGCCTGTACAACCGGGGCGACGCGGCAGCGGTGTCCCGGGCGCTGGGCGTCTTGCGCCGGCTGCGTGGACGCCACGATCCGGCCCGCTTCATGCCCGAGACCGTGGGGAGCTTCATCCTCTTCCATCCGTGGCAGACGGTGGCGGGCCTTCGCCTCAACGCCGACGCATTGCGGCGCGAATGCGTGGAAGAACTGTTTGCCACTGTCAACATCAACGACGTGCGGTTCCATGCCGGTGTGGCGCTCTATCACCTGGCCAGGCGGGATGGGCTGCTTGGCGGTGCGGGAGGACAGCAGATCCACGACATCCCGCTGGGCGGCTATTTTGCGGAGGAGCCCTGGCGCTTCCAGGACGCCGCCGCCGCCACCGTGCACGGGCTGTACACCGCTTTGATGGACCGCACCCATCAGCGGGTGGCGTTGCTGGACCGCTGTGTGCGGGTGGTGGAGAGGAATCCGGAAGCCACCTTTGACGCACGGCGGGTGACGGTGGGCCTGGAGCGGCTGACGCGGCGGTTCGAACGGGCCCCCCTCCGGGTGCCGGGGGAGCGCATCGTGCTGGCGGTGGGGCGGCGCAGCAATGTCGGCTACCGGCCGCAGCTGTACCCCGAGGGCCTTCCCGACAGCCAGGAGGCCGCCGTGGCCGCCCTGGACGAACGTGGCCCCATCGAGGGCCGGACGGTGACCCTCGCCGGCCCTGAACCGACACTGCTCAAGTGGCTGGCACCGCTGGCCACCGAGATCCGCGGCCGGGGCGCCGCCCAGGTGGAGCTGCTGACCCACGGGCGGATGCTCGCTTATCCCCGCTACGCCGCCTCGCTTGCCGCTGCCGGGGTCACTGGGATCACGGTCCTGCTCCACCACGCCCATCCATCTGAGCACGACCGGGCGGTGCGGGTCCCCGGTGCGTTCGAGCAGGCGGTGGATGGCATCAAACGGGTGGTCTGGCTGCGCCGCCGGGGGCGTCAGCTCACACCATCGGTGGCCGTGGTCGTATCCCGCGCCAACCTGGGCGTGCTGGACGATATGGCCGAGCTGGCCGCCGGGATCGGAGCCGCCGAGCTGCGGTTCATCATGCCCTGGACCACCGTGGAATTCTCCGAGCTGGCCGCCACGGCCGCCGAGCTGGATCTGGCGGGGGCCCGGGCGCGGGGCCTGGGGTTGGCGGTGGGATTCGACCGGGAGTTGAGCTTCCGCCTGGTTGATTAGCCCGGATACGGGATCTTCGAAACGGCGAACGTCCCCGACCCGGTGGCCACCAGGCCATCGTCCGGATCGCGGACCTCCATCTCGGCCACCGCCAACCGCTTGCCGGCCCGCACCACCCGGCCGATGGAGTACAGGTGGACCGCCTCAGCCGGCATCAGGAGCCGGACCTGGAATTCGACGGTGGCGATCCAGGTGCCGTAGTGCACGGCAGCGGTGAACCAGCCCGCGTTGTCCAGCAGCGTGGCGATGGTGCCACCGTGGATCTGATGCATGCCGTGATCGAAGTTGGGGTTGTACGGCAGATCGAAGCGGGCTCTCCCGGGCTCGGGGAAAGAGGCCGTCATGCCATAGGTACGGGCGATGGGCGCGGCTTCGAACAGGGCCAACAGGGCTTGTTGCCGGTCGTTGCGTGTGCCCGGATCCATGGTTCAGCACCCCTGCCCCGGGTAGACGTCCAGGTCCGCGTCGTCGCAGTCCCAGCCTTCCGCCGCGTAGGCGGCATCGTAGGCCCCGGGCTGCCACCACTCGGGGTAGCCGTCCCGGTCCAGGTCCCAGCGGCCCGCCGAGGGCCCGCCATAGGCGCCGATGTCGCCGGTGCCGGCGTCCGGGTCCGGCCAGCCGGCCACGCCCGCGTCGACCAGTGGCGACCCGGGGTCCAGGTGCAGGTCCCAATCCTGGGGCTCGACGGCGGCCGTATCCAGGTACTGCGGGTCCTCCGAGAGGTTGCCGTCCATACCCGTGGGATTCTCCATCCCGCCGTAGTCCTCGGGGCTGTTGCCCCAGACGTTGTTGTGATCGGCGACGACCGTCCCGACCCACGCCTCGACGCCCCCGCCACCGTTCACGGCGCTGTTTTCGGTGATGGAGCTGTCGTACAGAGTCACGGTGGGCCACAGGGACAATCCCAGGCCGCCCCCGCTGCTGCCCGATGCGTTGCCGTGCACGGTGGCGTTGGCGATCTCGACGGTGGCGCCGGTGCTGGCGAGTATGCCGCCGCCGGTGCCACCGGCCGTATTGGCCAGGACGCGGGCCTGATGCAAGGTGGCATCGATGACCACCAGGCAGATCCCGCCCCCATCGTTCGTGGCCTCGTTGCCGATGGCTGCGATCCCCGTCAGGTCGGCGGTGCCGAACTCCAACAGGATCCCACCGCAGCTGGCGCCGGCCGTGTTGTACAGGGCCCGCAGGTTGTCCAGCCACAGGGTGCCGGCATAGGACCACAGTCCACCGCCCGAAGAGGAGGCGGTGTTGCCCCACAGCGTTCCGTGATCCCAGGTCCCCGTCACGGTGGAGAGGTACACCCCGCCGCCCGTGACCGCCTGATTGTTGATGAAGCTGAGGCCGTCGGCGTCCAGCTGGGCGTTGATGACGTACAATCCCCCACCGTCGTCGACGGCCGCGTTGGCCAAGAAGGTGTTGCGGGTGAGGGTGGCCAGCCCTCCACTCACGGTGAGCCCGCCGCCATCGATCAAGCTCGTGTTGTCCTCGAAGGTCACCCCATCGATGCTGCCCTCGATGCAGCTATCCAGGAATCCGCCGCCACCGTTGCCGTCACCGGTGTTGCTCTCCACCACGGAGTCGGCGAGCGTGAATGCCGTCTGCAGGACGTAGAAACCGCCCCCGGGCCCGTTGGCGTGGTTCACCTTGAGCTCGGACTCGGAGATGTTGACCGTGGCGTTCTCGGCGGCCACGCCGGCCCCGGACCAGGTGGTGGTGTTGTTGCTGATAGCGCTGCTGACGATGGTCACCTCCGCGCCCTCTTCGACCATCAGGCCGCCGCCGAAGTCGCTCTGATTGGTGACCACGTAGGTGGAGTCGATGTGGATGCTGGACTCGCCAGCGATGTGGATGCCGCCGCCGGTGACCGTGGAGTAGTTCTCGTAGATGGCCGAGTTGAGGATCGTCGAATCGGAGTTCTCGAAGTAGGCGCCGCCCCCGTAGGCGGCCCCGTTAGAGCGCACCAGCAGGTTCACCAGCCGCGGTGATGCTCCCCGTACGTACAGGCCGCCGCCCTGAGTGGCGCCCCCGAGCTCCAGGGTGAGGCCGCGAACCAGGAAGGCCGGGGTGGCGTCGCCGTCGATGGTCAGCACCCGGTCCACGCCCCCGCCGCTCACCACCGTGGCGTAGGGCCCGGCCAGGCCGACCAGGTGCAGGTCCACGCTGGGGGCCACCAGGTTTTCCTCGTAGGTCCCCGGTTCGACGCAGATCAGCTCCTCCGCGATGGCCGCTTCCAGCGCATCTCCGATGCTCGGGAAATCCACCGGAACCACCTGGTCGCAGTCGCGGCAGCTGTCGTCCACCGCTCCGTCGCAGTCGTTGTCCAGGCCGTCGCACAGCTCCCAGGCCAGCGGGTTGATCATGGAGTCCGCGTCGTCGCAATCCCCGTCACAGACGGCGTACGCATCATCGTCCCCGTCCACTGTCTCGTCGGTGTCCGGATTGCAGTCGTTGTCCACGCCGTCGCAGATCTCTTCGGCGGCCGGGTTGATGGCGGCGTCGTCATCGTCGCAGTCGTCGCCGGCGCACTCGTCGTAGCCGTCGCCGGCGTGGTCGATCTCGTCGTCGGGGATCTCCCCGTCACAGTTCGTGTCCAGGCCGTCGCAGATCTCCTCGTCCGCCGGCGAGACGTCCCCATTCGAATCATCGCAGTCGTACGGCTGGCTACCGTCGCAGCACTGGATTCCGTCCCCCAGATCCACGCCTTCGCAGTAGCCATCCCCGTCGTCGTCGTGTGTGCCGGTCGCCTCGTCGATGATGCCGTCGCAGTCGTTGTCAATGCAGTCTTCGATCTCATCGGCCCCCGGATGGACTCCAGGGTCGGACGGGTCGCAGTCGTTGGTATCGTCCCAACCGTCTCCGTCGAAATCGAAGCTGGGTTCCACCTCGGGGCAGCCCACGAGGAGCAGGGCGCTGATCAAACCCATCCGACCGATGCGGGTGTGCAAGAGTCCCTCCCGGCATCAACCATCCTACCACGGGGGTTGCCGCCGGCTGATTCACAATAATGTGAGGTTCGAGTTGCCGATTCCGCGAGAATTGCCGATCATCTTGTATTAGGGGAGGGGAAATGCGGCCGTCTCGTTAGGAGGGGGGTACTTTGAGCCGTAGGCCTGCCCTATCGACGCCGCCACCTTCGGGGCCGTCCGAGCCGTTCCTGTACGAAGAACAATTCCGGTCAGCTGTATTGTTTTTCACGGTCTACCTGGTGCTGGCGCTGGCGCTGAGTACCGGGGTCCTACTGTGTCTCCTGTATCCGGAGCCGTTGATCATCGGGATCTGTTTTGGTCTGGTGGGTATCGCCGGGAGCCTGTGGTGGTTCCTCAAGGCGGGGCGGGTCAAGCTGGCCGGCTGGATGCTGGTGTGCGGGCTGTGGGTCCTCGTCGCGATGGGCACGGTGTTCTTCGGGGGCGTACAGAGTACGAGCTACTGGCATCTGCTCGTGGTGATCTGTCTGGCGACACTGGTCCTCGGGCCGTGGGCCGGTGCCGCGGTGACCGCGGCGTCGTTATGCCTCGGAATTGGGCTGCTGTCGGCCGAGTCCGGAGGGTGGCTACCGCCCGAACTCGTCCAGGTGGGCCCCTTCGACCGTTGGATCGGTCACGCCCAGGTGGCCGCCTCGATGGCCGTGTTCATGGCGGTCGTAGCGGTCACCTTGAAGCGCCTCTTCCGTCAGTCCCGTGCGGCGCACGAGGCGCTGGAGGAGACCAACATGGCCCTGCGCACCCAGATCGCCGAGCGGGAGCAGGCCCAGCAGCAGCACGCCGAAGCCCAGCAGCAGCTTCTGCATGCACGCAAGATGGAGTCGATCGGTACGCTGGCCAGCGGCATCGCCCACGACACCAACAACGTGCTGACGGTCATCCTCGCCAACGCGACGTTGTTGCGGGAGGACATGGATCCGGACAACCCCCAGGCGGAGCAGATGGCGGACCTCATCGCCGCTTGCGAGCGGGGCCAGCAGCACACGCGAAACCTGCTGGGATTTGCCCGGAAGGGGACCTACGAGTACGCGCCCGTATCGGTGAACAGTACGACCGACGAGGTGGTCCGGATCCTCAAGAGCACCATCTCCAAGAAGGTGAAGCTGGAGCTCTGGCAGCTGGATCCGGATATGGCCGTCCACGGGGACGCCGGTCAGCTTTCGGCGGCGTTGATGAATCTCTGCCTCAATGCCGTCGATGCGATGGACGGGGACGGGAGGCTGTGCATCGATTGCACGGCGGTGGAATTGACCGGCGAAGACGTGGAGGGCAACCCCAGCATGGAGCCGGGCCTCCATGCCCAGATCGAGGTCCGCGATACGGGCCACGGGATGGGTGCCGAGCTGATGGAACGGGTGTTCGATCCCTTCTTCACGACCAAGAAGGCGGGGGAGGGCACCGGCCTGGGCCTGGCGATGGTCTACGGCACGATGGAGAACCACCGGGGGCGGATCCAGGTCGAGTCGAAGCCGGCCCTGGGGACCACCTTCACCCTCCAGCTGCCCGCTGCATCAGGGAAACTCCCGACCAAGGAGGTCTCTGGCCGGGTCTCGGCCCGGGTGTCCGTGGACGACCAGCAGACCATCTTGCTCGTGGACGACGAGGAACTCATCTTGCGCGTCGGTTCCAGGCTGCTCGAGCGCGGGGGATTCAAGGCGGTCACGGCCTCCACCGGGCTCGAGGCCATCGACCTCGTCAAGAAGAAGCCGGGCCGCTTCGCCTTGGTGATCCTGGACATGCGCATGCCCGAGCTGAGCGGCGCCGAGACCTTCGATGGGCTACGGGAGGTCGATGCCGAGCTACCCGTTCTGATCTCGTCGGGGGACATGGAGGATCGGGTGGTCCGCCAGCTCCAGGAGCGCGGCGCCATCGGTGTGCTGGCCAAGCCGTTCACCTTCGAGCAGTTCCACAAGGTCGTGCGGAAGCATCTGGATACGGGGGACGCCACGGGATGATGGAATGCCGCCCCCCACGGGCGGGTCCTCGTTTCACATGCCAACCCACCACCCCCGACCCTCCTCGCAGAGCGCCGGTGTGCACCCGCGGAGGCGCTGGATCGCTTCGGGGATCCTGCTGCTGGTGTGCCTGCTCGCGTGGGGTTGGCTGGCGCTGCTGGATCGCGGGACGTCGGTGACCGCGGTGGCCGTCCCCCACGGCGAGGACGCGCCGCTGCCCGGGCTGTATCTGGCGGGCAACGAGCCGGCGGACCTGCTCGTGATCACGGCCCATGGGGGGCTCGCCAGCAAGGAGACGACGCTGGAGTTCTGCCGCGAGGCGCGGGCACGCGGCGCGGACTGCCTCGCGGTGGATCTGGCGGGTCACGGCGCATCGCGTCGCGTGGCGGCTCGTCGGCCGGCCGGGGACGGCGCCGCGGGCTGCGCGGCCATGAGCGAGGCCCTGGCGGTGCTGGACCGACCGCAGGCGCTGGGGCCGGCCGGCCCGGTTTACGACCGGCGGGTATTCATCGGCCACTCCCTGGGCGCGGCGCTGGGTGGTGGGAGCGTGTTCCCCTGCAGCCGGTCCAGCTGCGTGGGCAATCCCGGCGCATGCGCGGGGACATCGGCGGTGATCCTCGGTGATACGCACCGCAAGCTGGGGCTGCCCGATGGGCCGGGATACCTGCTGTCCCATGTGTTGGAGCCTTGGGATCCGAAGGTTGTCGATCGGGCCTTGACCCGCCACCTCCCGCAGCGTGTGGGGGCCCGACGCTCCATCGCCGTGCGCGCCCTGTTGCTGTTGCTGTTCATCACGGCCGGGGTGCTGGCGGGGACGGGGGTGGCCGGCGCTCTGGCCCGGCGGATTCGGCGGCAGCTGGGTCAGGGGTGGGGAGTGGCGGTCCTGGCGGGGTTGGCGAGCTCGATGGTGGTGCTGGCGACGGCAGCGTCTCTGGCCCGGCGGTGCCTGTGGTGGCTGTGGCCGATTCAGGCCTCCGATGTGTGGGTGGGTGGGGCGACGCTGTTGGCCACGCTGGCCATCGGTGGGCCGGTCTTGGCCGGAATGAGCGTGCTGCACAAAGGCGCCCCTGCGGGTTGGTTCACCCATCTGGCAGCGATGGTGCTCGGGGTCGTACCGGGGCTGATTTGCGCGTTTGGCGTGCCTGTGTTCTGGGGCGACGCCTGCCTCTCATCGGGGGTCATCGTGCTGGTGCCGCCGTTGATGGTGGTGGTAGCCGTCGGGGTCATCGGGTTGCGCTTGCTGGCCGGCTGGCGGACCCATCCCGCCGAGAGCCTGGCGTTCTGCGGATTGATGATGGCCTGGACCCTGGCCCTGCTCACGCCCGGCTTCCGCTAAGGTCCTATCTCTGAGGGGCTCCTAGGCGGTGGGATCCTCCAGCCTTCCCATGAACAAAACCGTGCCGGTGAGCATGTCCCGGATCAGGAACACGAACGGGTGGTCTGCCCGGAAGGAATGGCTCTCATCGGCGGATTCGACGCCGATGGCGACCCCCGTGGCGGCGGTGGCGGTGGTGCCCCGCTCATCCACCTGCACGGTGGCCTGATGGCGGGTGGAGGTGACGAAGTAGTTGTATTCCATGTCTTGTGCCGCGACCATCCCGGTGAAATCGGCCAGAGTCGAGTCGAAGGCATCGGTCATGCCCAGCTCCACCAACGTCTCGGATAGCGGTATCGAGACATCCATCTCGAAGGCGGGGAAGGTGACCTGGACGGTCTGCTCCGACATGGATCCGAGCCATTCCTCCAGCTGGGCTGCCGTCGGGGACTGTTCCAGCGCGGTGAGGCCATCCTCGTCGTCGAGCAGGGCGGTGTAGTCCTCGACGAACGGTACGCCGTCTTGGCCCCATACTCCGTTGGCGGTATGCAGCGTGTAGCCGCGGTTGTGCTCCCCGGACAGATCGTCGAACAGCGCTGCCAGGTTGTCGTGCCAGGCGTCCTCGTCCAATGCCACCCCCAGCACGTCGGCCATCTGGCTGCGGGTGTCGCCCTCGGCACCCCCGTAGACCATCGACAGCGCCGCCGTGATGCTGAACGGGGAGAAGAACAGGTTGCCTTCGTCCTCTCCGGTGACCTCGTAGAGGTCCATCGCGAACTGGTTGTTGCCCTCCACCACCAAGGCCAGGTCCCCCTCGGCGGAGGTGATCTGCCGCGGTTCGCCGCAGCCGGCGATCATCAGCGCGAGGATCCCCAGCACACTGCCGTATTTATCGAACATGGTTGCTCCCTCGTGCCCCGTTGGTTCGTGCCCTATCCAACTTGGAGACACCGCCGCGGACAGGGGGGGGGAAGGGGAGAGTGGCTTTATTGGGTCAGTGGCCGGAGCGAATGGTTCGTGCGTCCCCCAGCAAGACGAAGGTCCCCGCATAGCTGAACGTCAGCCCGGCGACGAAGGTCGCAGCCATGGATGCCTCGGTGGCGGCGCTGTTGTGGAACGGCTGCCAGATATAGGCGAGGGGATACAGGATCAAGGAGGAGACGGTCCCCAGGACCTGCAGGATGTTGCCCAGGGTCCTCACCTTGCCCGGCCGCTTCACGCCGCTGGCCCTGCGGGCAAAGACGTTCGCCTGGTCGGCGATGGCCCACGTCAGGATGTTCGTGGTGGCCCCCCCGCCGTGGAACAGCAGCCCGGCGGTGGGATTGGGCTTGCAGAATTCCCGGGTCGAACAGTCCAGCGCGATGATGCCCGTGGACAGGAACATTCCCCCAATCAGCCCTGTGGCGATCCCGAAGGTGCCCCAGGAGTGTTTGGACAGCACCAAGGAGGTGGAGGCGGGGTCGAGGGTGGCGGCGGCCGGCATTTCATCCGCCCTGGCCTCCATCGCAAGGGTCAGCGTGAAACCCAGTAGCAAGACAGCGGCAGTCGAGCGTAGCTCCATGGTCTCTCTCCCTGGTGCATCCTATCTGTCGAACACTACAGCTGCTAAATATTGGGAAGGGATTCCCATCAGGAGCTGGCGGCGGTGTCTCATCAGGTAGGCGGTGACCAGGCGTGAACGGGATGGATCTGACCGACGTCTGCCGGCGGTATGGCGCCTCTGTATTGCGCAGGTGCCGGGGTATGCTCGGGGATCCGGACGAGGCGCAGGACGCCGCACAGGAGGTGTTCGTGTCGATCCTCAACAAGGGCCACCAGTTCCGGGGAGAGGCGGAGCTGAGCACCTGGATCTACCGCATCACGACCAACCATTGCCTCAACCGTATCCGGGGAGACAAGCGGCGGACGGCCCGGGCAGAGCACAGCCTGGGCTGGGGTGACGGGGCGCCGGCAGATCCCTACGACCGCTACCGGCTCAGGGCGGAGCTACGGGAGCTGCTGGCCGGGCTGGAGCCGCTGGACCAGGAGATCCTGGTCCACCGCTACCTCGACGGCATGACCCAGGCGGAGATCGCGTCGGTGACCGGCCGCTCGCGGCGCACCGTCGGCAAACATTGCCGGGCCATCGACGCCCTGCTGGCGAGCCGGGAGGAGGGGCCATGACCGCGACGGCACCCCGGCAATCCGAAACCTGCCTGTCCGACCTCGCGCTGGACCGTATGGTGGCCGGCGGGGAGGCCGCCGCCGATGCGGCGAGTCACCTGGAGGCGTGCCCTCGCTGCCGCGAACGACTGGCTTTGCTGGAACAGCACCGGGACGATTCAACGGATCTCGTCGAGGGCCTGATCCGGGCCGCCCGGCATGGCGGAACGAGGCTGCCGGACCTGGAGCCCAGCGAGCCCCGGTCATCCGGATTCCCAATGCCCCGCCTGGCCGTGGCCGCCCTGGTCGTGCTGGCGGTGACCGCCTCGGCGGTGTGGATGCTGGAACAGCGGTTCGAACGGGACGGGGCGGACACCGCGGCGGATACGCTGCGCATCAAGGGCAGCTCCATGCGGTTCTTCGTCCAGCGGGGCGATGAGGTGGTCCCCGGCGTCTCCGGCGACCGCTACCGCGAAGGGGACGCGCTGCGCTTCACGGTATCGAACGATCAGCCGGTGTTCTTCTTCCTCGTGGGCATCGAGGAGTCGGGCAAGGTGTCGGCCTATGTTCCGTACGACGGCGAGCGCAGCGAGGAGCTGCCCCCGGGGATCGACGCGCCCATGCCCGGCAGCCTGGTGCTGGACGGGTCCGACGACACCGAATACTTCGTGGGCCTGTTCACCGCAAAGGAGCTGGAGCTGGCGGAGATCGAGCGGGCCATCGGCGAGGCCCGAAGCGGCCATGACGCCATGGAAGAGGCCCTCGAAGCGCTGCCCCTCCCGGGGCAACATCGTTGGGTGATCGTGCACAAGGAGTCGCCATGAATCCGGCCACCCGCGCGGTTTGGGTGTTGCTCGCCATCTGGTTGACTGGGGTCGCGTCCGCCGCCGCCCAGCCCCGCCGTTTGGCCGTGGTGGTGGGCAACAACCAGGGCATGGCCGACGAGCTGGACCTGCGCTACTCCGAGCGGGACGCGGAGAAGGTGGGCCGCGTGTTGATGGACCTTGGGGGCTACGAGCCGCACCAGGTGCATGTCCTGCTCGGGGAGACGGCCGCGACGGTGGAGGAGCTGCTGGAGCAGGTCTCCTTCGACTCTCTGGACGAGGATGGGCTCTCGGACGACGAGCTGGTGTTGTTCTTCTACTACTCCGGCCACAGCGATCAGCAGCACCTGCACCTGTCGGGGACGCGCCTGGAGATCGGGCAGCTCAAGCGCTCGTTGGAGGGCACCGGCGCCCGTCTCAACATCCTGGTGCTGGATTCCTGCCACAGCGGAGCGGTCACCCGGGCCAAGGGGGCCACCCTGGGCCCGGCCTACGATATCGATTTTGTTGCCGAGCCGGATGTGGAGGGGCAGATCGTCATCACGTCCAGCAGCGCCGACGAGATCTCCCAGGAGTCGGACCGCCTGGAGGGGTCGTTCTTCACCCACCACCTGGTGTCCGGGCTCTATGGTGCGGCGGACGCCAACGAGGACAGCCTGGTCACCCTGGAGGAGGCCTACCGCTACGCCCACTACCGTACGGTGGAGCACACCATCCAGAGCCGGGGCGGGGTCCAGCACCCGTCCTACCGCTTCGACCTGGCCGGGCAGGGCAACGTGGTGCTGGCCAATCTGGGCCGCAGCACGGCCCGGGTGGAGATCGTCGCCTCGCCGCCTGCGGGTGAGTATTACGTGCTGGACGTGGACAATCAGCTGGTGCTGACGGAGATCCACGCGCCCTCCAACGGCTCGGCCACCGTCGCGCTGCCGCCGGGGCCGTACCGGATCCGCAAGCGGGAGCCCCACCGCTTCCTGGTCCACGACGTCGTGGCCAAAGCCGGGAGCACCGTGCGGGTGCGGGACGGGAACATGGAAGCGGTGCCGTACGGGGACGAGGGGATCAAGGGTGGTGCCCAGCGGCTGGTATCCAGGCACGGTCCGGCGGTCAGCATGACGCTTCGCAACGGATTGATCCCGGAGATGGGGCCCGCGTGGGGCTTCCGTCTGGGGTACCCGTTGGGGGGGGCGGTGTTGTTCGTCGAACCCACCCTTGGGTTGCGGTTCGTTCGCCTGGACGACGAGGGCTCCACCTCGATGCACAACGAGCTCGACGTGGGAGTTGGGTTGGGTGGGCGTAGCTCGGCGGACCGTGGACTACGGTGGTCCATCGGGGCCGAAGCCTCCTTGTTGTTCTTCGATGCCCTGCCGGCCCTTTCTTTCACCGAGGCGGCCACTCCCCCGGCCGGTGCCATCCCGATGGGGCTGCAGTTCGGAGTGCGGGGCCGGATGGGGATCCGCCTGGCCAGCCCGGCGGTGTTGTTCGTGGCCGGCAATGGCGGGATCGCGCTGTTTGCCCAGGACGGAGTGACGCGGGTGACGCCGGTGTTCGGGTTGGGATTGGGCGTGTCCTTCGACGTTCGCTAGCTCATGGCGATGCTCTGGATCTCGTAGACACCGTCGAGGGTGACCCAGGCGCCCGTCTCCTCGTCGATCAGGGTCACATGGATGGCTGCAGACAGCTCTCCGTCGCCGCCGTCGATGATCTCGACGGTGCCCACCTCACCCACATAGAACCGAGGCAGGGAACCGTCGGGCACCATCATCCGCACGGACGCCTGCTGCTCGGCGGGATCACGGGACCGGTGCACCGCATAGACGGCGCCCGAGCTCTCGCAGTCCATCGTCATCAGTACCCACAGGGTGCCGGCGTGGTCGTCGGCGAAGCTCAGGTAGATTTCACCGCCGAACCAGTTGTAGAACGCGCTGCCCTGGGCCGGTTCGAAATCCAGGTCTTCTCCGGGCTGGTTGCCGTCACAGGACGTCAGGACCAACACCAGGGAGGCCAGCGCCGCGGTTGTCATCCATCGGTTTCGCATCCGTTGCTCCTCACCCCTCGGACACCGCCGGGTCCGGCTGCTGGGAACCCAGCCGGGGCAAGTGAGGGGAGGGAGTAAAGGAGAGCTGGTACAAGGCGGGAACCACCACCAGCGTCAACACCGTCGATGCCAGCAACCCCGAGATCATCGCCGTGGCCAGCGGAGGCCAAAGAGTAGAGGCGGATGCAGCCAGGGGGATCAGCCCGGCGATGGTGGTCATGGTCGTCAGCAGGATTGGCCGTGCCCGGCGGGTGACCCCCTCCACCAGTGCGTCCTCCAGCGTCCGTCCCTCCCGGCGCAGCCGGTCGATGAGGTCGATGAGCACGATGGCGTTGTTGACCACGATCCCCACCAGCGCGATGACCCCCAGGAAGGACATGAAGCCGAACGGCTGGTCGTTGATCAGTAGCCCCGGGATCACGCCGACGGCGGCCAGCGGCACGGTGGTGAGGATGATGGCCACTCGGCGGAAGGAGTTGAACTCGGCCAGCAGGAAGAACAACAGCAGCAGCCCACCCACCGGCAGGGCGCGGGTCATGGAGCTGTTGGCGTCCCCCGAGCCCTCGGCGGCGCCGCCATACTCCAGGCGCACGCTGGCCGGCAACGACACCATGGCCAGCCGGGGCTCCAGCCCGTCCAGTACCTCGCTGAAGGTGGCGTCGCCCCGCAACTGTGCCGTCACCGATGCGGTGCGGGATCCGTCCCGATGGGCGATGGCGGCCGGCCGCCACTCGACGGCCTCGGTGGCCACCTGCTCCAGCGGGACGGTCACCCCCCGTTGCCCCTGGACGTGCAGCGCGGCCAGCTCGGGCTGGGAGGTTGCCTGCCCCTGGGGGGAGCGCACCACGATGGGTACGGGATCGTCGCCGGCGCGCAGCTGGCCGATCTCCAGCCCCTGGGTCTGTTCCAGCAGGGCCAGGGCCACATCCTCGCGGCTGATGCCGAAGCGGGCTGCGCTGGCATCGTGGATCTCCCAGCGTACCGTGGGCGCGCCCGTGCCCAGGCTGTGGCGCACGTCCACCGCGCCGTCCACCTGGCGCAGCTCCCCCGACAGGGCCTCGGTGGCCGCCAGCAGATCCTCGGGGGACTCGCTGTACAGCCGGATCTCCACCGGCGCCACTACCGGCGGGCCCTGCTCCAGGCCCCGGGCCACCACGGACGGCTGGGGCCGGATCGTCACCGCCTGCTGCCGGACCTCCTCGCACACGGCCTCCACCGCGCCCATGTCCCGGGTCCGCACCACCAGCTGGGCCATGTGGGGGCGGTTGGGCATGCCGATGAGGTTGTAGTAGAAGGCGGGGGTCCCGCGGCCGATGAAGCTGGTCACCGAGACCACATCGGGGTGGCCTTGCAGCGCCGCTTCCAGTTGTTTGGCCGCCGAGTCGGTCTGATCCAGGTGGGTCCCCTCCGGGAGTTCCAGATCGACGATGACCAGGGCTCGATCCGTGGCCGGGAAGAACTGCTGGCGGATACCCCCCGCGGCCCCCAGCGCTACCGCCACCAGCACCGCCACGGCCGCCAGCAAACGCCAGGGCCGCTGCACGGTGTACGTCGCCCCGCGGCGGGCCCAGCGCGCCCAGAGGCTCTCCCCGTCGTCCCGGCGGCGCCGCAGCAGCATGGCCGACAGGGTGGGGGTCACGGTGATGGCGAACAGGTAGCTCACCGACAAGGTGATCATGATCACGATGGGCAGCGAGCGGGTGAAATCGGCGGTCACCCCCTTGGCCAGCAGCATGGGCACGAAGGCCGCCATGGTGGTGCCGGTGGCCGTCGCCAGCGGAATGGCCAGCTCCCGGACGGCTGCCGCCGCCGCCGCCAGCCGCTCCTCGCCGCCGTCGATACGCCGCTGGATGCTCTCCGCGACCACGATGGCATTGTCCACCAGCAACCCCAGGGACAGCACCAGCGCCGCGATGGAGATCTGGTGCAGGGTGCCTCCCCCCAGGCCGAAAAGCCCCAGGCCGGAGAGGGCCACCAGCGGCACCACGGCGGCCACGGTCAGGCCCAGCCGCGGCCCCATCGTCGCCAGCAGCACCCCAGCGACGATGACGATGCCCAGCAGCAGGGACAGGGAGAGGCTGGCCAGCCGTTGCTCCACGTGTTTGGGCTGGTACGCGATCTCGTGGATCTGCACTGGGGCAACAGCGGCGCGGGAACGTTCGATGGTCTCCCGCACCGCCGCACCGAATTTGACCACGTCCACGCCGTCCCTCGGCACCACCCCCACGGCCACCGCCGGTTGCCCCCGGTGACGCATGCGGACCCCCGCCGGCTCCACCGGTCCCATCGTCACGTCGGCGAGCTCCTTCAGCGGCACCGCCGCCCCGGAAGGCAAGGTGATGGGGGTGGCGGCGATCTCCTCGTAGGAGCGGAACTGGGACTGGGGACGGATGACCACCGAGCGCCCGCCGCCCTGGACCGAGCCGCCGGGCAGCACGACGTTGCGGGGCTCCAGCTGGGCCGTCAGCGCCAGGGGGGTCAGGCCGCTGGAGGCGGCCGTGGCCGGGTCCAGCTCCACCGTGACCTGTTCCCCGGGGTCGGCGGTGACGTTGACCCGGGCCACCGAGGGGATGGCCTGTAGCTCCCGCTCGAGTTGTTCGGCCGCCCGCGCCAGTTCCACCGGATCCCCGGGGCCGGTGAGGGCCAGCAGCACCGACTCGGTGGAGGTCAAACGGGTCTCGAATTCCGCGGGCCACACCGCATCGGGCATCTCCCGCTGGGCACGATCCAGCGCCGCCCGCACCTGGTCGAAGGCGGCCTCCGTGTCGTAGATCGTCTCGTCGAGCTCCACGCTGCCCACCGCCACGCCGGCCCGGGCGGTGAGCTCCACGTGCGCCACCTCCTCCACCTCGGCCAGCTGCTCCTCCAGCGGCCGCACCACCAGGCGCTCCACCTCGGTGGCCTCGGCGCCGGGGAACACCACCACCAGCTGGCCCCAGCGGCCCGGATAGTCCGGATCCTCCTGGCGGGGCATGGTGGACCATGACACCCAGCCGACGGCGCTGAGCAGCAGCGCCACCGTCAGCACCAACCGGCGCCGGGACAGCAGCAGATCGCTGATGTTCATCGCCGCACCTCCACCGGTTGGCCGTCCACCAGGCCGGCGATGCCCCCGGTGACGACGGGATCCCCGGTACGCAACGGCCCGGCCACGGCGACCTGCTCACCGAGCAGCTCCAGCACCTCTACATCCACCCGCACTGCCCGCTGTCCCCGTACGGCGTATACGCTGGTGCGGCTACCGGTGGGGGCGACCACGGCGGCCACCGGAACGCTCAGCGCCTCCTCGGCGGGTAGGGCCAGCGTCACGGTGGCGCTCATGCCCGGCAGCACGTCGGGACGGGCCGCCACCTGGATCACCACCGGGAACAGCCGCCCCGGGCCGCCCGCCGAGCGGGACACCTGGACCACCCGGCCCTCCACGCCGGCCACGCCGGCCAGCGGCAGCTCCACCGTCACCGGGGCGTCGCGGGTGATATGGCCCACCACCGCCTCGGAGACCTCCACCTCCACCTCCAGCGCCCCTTCCCCCGCCAGTAACGCCACCGGGGTGCCCGGCCCGACCATCTCGCCGGGCTCCACCAGTACTTCGCGGACGGTGCCACCAAAGGGGGCCCGCAAGGTGGCCTCCCGCAGGGCCCGGCGGGCTTCGTCCTCCTGGACGTTCGCCGCGTCGAGGCTGGCCCGTACGGCCCGTTCCTGGGTTCGGATCTGTTCCAGCTGCTGGGCCGGGACGGCGTCGGCGGAGGCCAGCTGCTCCATCCGCTGGGTGTCCCGCCCCAGCTGCTCCAGTTGCACCTCGGCCTCCAGCACCATCGCCTCGGCAGCGGCCAGAGCGTGGCCCAGCTGCTCCGTGTCGAGGCTGGCGATGGGATCGCCGGCCTCCACCCGATCCCCGATGGCCACCGGCCTCGAAGCGACGCGTCCCCCTTGCTGGAAGGACAGAGTCGAGCGGTCAGCGGCCCGGACAACGCTGTAGTAGCGGTGCTCCCTGAACGCAGGGGCCGGCTCCACCGCGGCGACCGTCACCGGAGCCGACAGGACCTCGGGGGCGGCGGCCGGCGCGTCGGCGCTGGACGGTGAGCGGGACAGCAGCACGGCCCCGAACACCAGGCCCGGCAGGCCCACGGCGACGGCCAGCGTCTGCAAGACCGTGCGTTGGGATACGCTGGCCGGTCGACCGGTCAGCGAATAGACAAAACGAAAAATGCGGATTGATATTCTGCGAATATGATCGCTGACTGAACGCCCGGTCAGCGAATGTATCGGGCAGCAGGTGGCAAGGTGTTCAGTCATCGTCATTCCTCCGGTTCAGGGGGTTTCAGGGATCGATTGGGGGCGCATGCCGTCCATCAGGACCTTGAGCATCGTGTCCAGGAACATCTCGTCCGTGGTGGGCGAGTCCTCCAGCCGGCCCTGCTGCAGATACCAGGGCCGGGACTGGAACCAGGCCTGGATCGTGCTGATGACCAGGATCAGCACCATGTAGGGATTGACGTCGGAGCGCACCACGCCCGCTAGCTGAGCGTCGCGGATGCGGTCGACGAAAACCGACAACAGCTCTTCGTTGGCCCACAACTCCGTCTCACCCTTGGCCTCCGCGTCCTGCAAGAACGCCTCGTCGATGCAGCTGAGCGCGATGAGCCGCACGAAGTCCGGCCGGTGCTGGACGAAGTGGAAATACGCCGACATGGCGGCGCGGAGCAGATCGGTGGTCAGCTCGTCGGCGGAGAGGATGTTGCGCTGGCCCGCGGTGTACTCGGCCAGCAGCCGATCCTTAACCCGGGCCCACAGCTCCACCTTGGTGGCGAAGTGGTGGTAGATCAGCGATTTGGTGACCCCGGCGTCCCTGGCGATGTTGCTGATGGAGGTGCCGGCAAAGCCGCGGTCCACGAACAACCGCTGGGCCGCGTCCAGGATCTGGCCGCGGGTCGCCTCTGCGTCCGCCGCTCGCTTGGTCTCCGCCACATCGCCTCCCTGACTCGCTGACCGATCGGTCAGTCAGTGTTCAGCATAATCTCGGCTGGGGGCATGTCAAGCAATCCCGAGTTTTTTCTGTCCGTTTTGGCTCCCCGGTTCACTTGAACGGATGGAAGGGGCACGGGGACTAGCGATCCCTGCCGAGATCGCGTCACGCGCGGTCGGAGAGGAGCCCATGAAGCGCCTGTGGTTTGCCTTGTTGCTTGGCCCGTTTTTTATCCTTTCTTCCTGCGATCTGGACCCGGAGGAACCGGAGGACATCGTCGCGGACGACGACGATGACAGCCAGCCCGACGATGACGACAGCCAGCCCGACGACGACGACAGCCAGCCCGACGACGACACCTCGGCCATCGACGCCGACGGCGACGGCTGGGACGAGACGACGGACTGCAACGACCACAACGCCACGGTCCACCCCGGCGCAGAACTGCTCTGCGACGGCACGATGGACAACGACTGCGACGCCAAACTGGGCCGTACTGCAACACAGACTCTGACC
>CAZDDH010000016.1:0-1227 GCA_964504165.1 uncultured Rickettsiales bacterium
CCCCCCCGGCCCCCGCCTGGCACGACCAGCTGTACCACCCCCCGGTTGACGACGACGCCACGGACGACGACGACGACGACAACGGCGATGACGACGACACCGTGGACGTGGGCAACGATTGCGAGTGCCGGGTGGGCTCGGCTGGCGCCGGCAACCTGGCCGGGGCCGCCGCACAGGCCGGGATGATGCTGGGGATCTTCGGGCTGGCGCTGGCGCGGCGCCGGATGCGCGGATAGCTCCCGGGCCGGAAGCAAGCGGCCCGCTGGGGGGTTCAGAGTTCACATAGAACGATGAACACCAATGCCGTACCGGTCGATTCCTGGGCGTGTCGTGCTTGTGGGAATGCCAGGGTCCCCGCCGGCCAGCTTCATTGCCCCACCTGTGGTGTGAGCCGGCCCGGAAAGTGGACCCATGCGCCGGCACAAATCCGGCGCCACGAAGGACCGCAGGGCGGACCAGACGGCGCGGGTGACGCCGCAACGCCCCCTACAGATCCATCACAGCCATCATCCAGTCCGTCGCGAAGATGGACACCCCCGCCACGAGCCCCACGGCCACCAGCACGCTAAACGTGATGTACGCCAGGAACAGGTAGAGGCAGACGGCCCCGGCCCGGGCGGTGTTGGGCTTCATGGAGAGCCAGAAGCCCAGCCCCAGGGCGGCGGGCCACATCAACGCGGACATCAAATAGAGGGCCCACTTGGCCTGGGCCGGCTCACGGGTCTGCTCGTCGGGGAGGCCGGCGGTGACCTTCTTGACCCGCGCCCGGATGAGGAACGCCGAGATGCCCGCGATGGCACTCCAGCCGAAGAGCACCAGGGTGCAGGCGATGCCCATGGCCACGTAGAACACGATGACGTCGGTCTGGCTGTAGCCCATAATCCGGCGGTGCCTCCATGTGGGAAGAATGTGCCCCTCTGTGGGTTTTAGACTACCGGAACACGGATGAACGATAAAACCATCCCCGACGGTCCCTGGGCGTGTCGTGCGTGTGGGAATCCCAGGATCCCCGGTGGCCAGCCTCGATGCCCCAGCTGCGGGGTGAGCAGGCCCGGCCGCGATACACACGCACCGGAGGGAAACGGTCAATATCTGGAGCCTGAAGAGCAGGAAGAACCCGAGATCGAAGACCCCGCGCCCCCCGGCCCCGGGCCCCCCCCCCCCCCCCCCCCGCCCCCCCCCCCCCCCCCCCACCCCCCCCCCCCCCCCCCCCCCCCCCCCCCCCCC
>CAZDDH010000016.1:1237-23884 GCA_964504165.1 uncultured Rickettsiales bacterium
ACAGCAGCAATAACCCTTTATCTAACACCCCGAATCCCCGCACACCCCACCCCCCCCTCCCGACGACGACGCCAAACCCCGCAAACTCCCCAACGACGAGGAGCGAGAGGCCGCGGATCAGGAGTACATCGAGCGATGGACCCGCAAGCGGTCCTGGGCCAAGAGGACGCTGGCAGCGTTCCTGCTGTCGCCGCTGGGAGTGGTGTTGCTTTACGGGGCCAGCATCGACCCCATCCAGGCGGCGGCCAACCGCAGCAGGGCGAACATGGTCGGCCAGGCCCGGCTCCTGGCCCTGGCCACCCCGGACTGTGCCACCACCCTGCGCGGTGAAAACGCCACCGTGGTGGGATTCGAGTGGAGCCGCCGCTGGACCCTCGAAGAACGCCACACCACCGTCCACCGCGGTACGTACATCCCCTCGAATGCCACGGAGCTGCGCAGCTGGAAGGGTGACGAAGCCCTCGAGCAGCTCGCCGACACGGCCATCACCCGGTGGCGGGACGAGCCGGGCACGCACCCGCCCGAGAGCTATGTGTGCGGATCCAGACCGGGGCCGGACGGCCCGGTGGACCGCCTGTGCACTATCGTAAAAACAAGGGAGAACTGGCAGCCCTATTTCGAAGCGCCCCCCGAGACACTCCATCCCTGGGTGACCGTGTACGAATATTCCGTGGAACGGTGGGAAGAGGCCGTGACCATGGAGACGTCCGGCAGGGACCACGAACCGGTGTGGTCCCCCGAACCTGAACCGGGTGAACACCAGCGGTTGGTCTACGACGAACAGACCCACGTGCTGCTGCGGACCGCCCGCGGCGAACTCTCCAAGGAGCCAATCCCCCCCGAGGTCTGGCGGCGCCTGGCGCTCGGGGACACGGTGCCCCTGGTGGTGGACGCCTGCGGGGCGAGCATGGGGGTGGAGCCGTGAGGTCGCGGCTACTGCGCAAGCTGGCGGTGATGCTGCTGGTGAGCGGCCTGGGGCTGCTGGCTGCCCGCGTCACCCACCCTGGGATCAAGGCCCGGCACTTGGGGTCGGTGGGAGAGGCGTTCATCGCAGAAGATGGCCAGAATCTGATCTGGGTCAACGGGCAACGGATCCACATGCTGGACCGGCGCACCGGCGAGTCATGCGATTACCCCCAGACCTGGCGAGAGAACGCCTCGCCGGACGGGACGCTTGTGGCTCACCATCGGACGTCGTGGCACGGCAGGCCTGAATACGACTACCTCACCATCACAGCCCACGCTGCGAAGAACTGTGGGACCGACACCCGGATCTACGAACTGGACTCGTCCATTGAAGCGACGGCGTTCTCGCCGGACAATCAACGCCTGGCCGCGGCTCTGAGCCGCAGGCGGGAAGCCCACCCGAGTCGCCTGCTGATGGTCCACCGAGACGATCAGCAAGCCGTGTTCGAGCGGCCGCTCTCTGAATCTGCCGTTGAGATGAGATTCTCCCCGGACGGCGCCCTGCTGGCGACGGGCGGCGCCAACGCGCTGGTGACGGTCCTGGATGCCCACACCGGGGATCTACGCTGGCAGCTGGAGTTGCTCGACATCGTGGCACCTAGCGGGGTTCTGGGGCGGGGCTACTACCGCGCCTGGGAGGCCACCGAGCTGCGCTTCTCGGCGGACGGCCGCTACCTAGCGGTGGGCCTGGATCGGGGGGACGTGGTGGCCATCATCGATATGACCGAAGGGGACGTGGTCCGGCTGCTCCAGAGCGGCGACCTGGTGGCCATCGAGTCGCTGGCTTTCCACCCCCACGAGCCGTGGCTGGCCGCCGGCATGGAGACGGGGCGCGTGGTGTTGTGGGACGTGGAGAGCGGCAAGGAGCTAGGTCGGCGTAACACCGAGGCCTCCCTGCTCAAGACGATGCACCCCATCGCGTTCATCGGCACGCGGACGTCCCGCATCCTGAATGGCAGCTGGAACGAAGGGGTCCGGGCGGTGGGCTTCGACGACGACGGGGAGACGCTGCTGGCCGTGGCGCACAATCGGCTGTTCAGCTGGCCCCTGTGATCCACGCCGCTGCCGGGCGGGGGCTGACAAATCGTGCGCGTGCCCCTGCATCTGCGCTAAAATCCAACACAGCGAGGCATGAAAGGGGACGTCGTGCACATCTTCACAACCAGCCTCAGTGAGGCAGCCGACCGCTTCTTGCACGCCGGATACGTGTCCGCCACCCCCTCGGGGATCGTGGCCGACTACCCGACGCTGCAAGACACGGAGAACCTGGGGTACGCGGCGACCCTGCCCGAGGCCTTCGCCACATCCACGGCCCAGGTACCGGTGGAGACGGCCATGACGGCTGCGCCGGGGCTGCTGGAGGTGCTGGCCGGGGCGGGACCCGCCGCGTGGTGCAGCGCCGCTCTGGCGATGATTGCCCTCGCCGCTGCGGTGGTGACGGTGCGCCGCATCAAGCCACGCCCCATCCTACCTGCGCGGGTGACGGCCGCTCTGGCGGCGCTGATGCTGGCGGTCGCCGTGGGCGCTTGCCTCGACGATCCCGACGGCGATCCCACCGGAACCCAGGAGATCCTGCTCCTCGACGACCCGGAGCAAGCCACGCTGGCCATGATGCACGTGGCGCTACGCGAGGCGCTGATCACCCACCATCGCCTCGACGCGACCGCCACCGAGCTGGGCGACGTCGAACCCTATCTGGCCTTGCCGACCCTGGAAACAAGCGAAGGCTTGCAGATGATGCTGGATGACCACACACGGGACGCCTGGGGCCAGCCCTATCTGTTCGAGAGTCACACCGTAGACCACCCCCAATACCAGGTGACGAGCATCGGCGAGGACGGTCTGGCCGGGACCGGGGATGATCTGGAGTTGGTGGTCGAACCCGAAGAGCTACTCGATCCCAACAACTTGGCAAACCAGCACAAGGTGTATTACCTGCAGCGCAAGGACGGTGAGCTGTGGGTGTACGCCCGCATCTACAAACACTCCGCGGAAGATCCAACCATCGAGTGGGGCGATGGAGACATCGGTGAGGTCCAGTTCGACCATTTCCGGGCCGTGCCGCTAGACGCGGATTTCCAGGCCTACTGGTGGGATCTGGCGTACAACACGGAACCGGAGCCGGACTGGGAGGCCAACGTCGCCTTCGTGGAAAACCTCTACCAGTCTTTCGTCACCGAAGAGGCCCACGAGCCGCTGGTGATGCAGATCTTCGAACCGGCGCTGCTGGCCGACTAGCTCTGGCAGACGCGGTGATTGACCGGCTGATCAGCCGGCCCCTGTGATCCGCACCAGCAAATCCCGGATGGCGATGAAGTAGTCCTTCCCCGCGACGTACTGGATGTCATTGTGCCCGGCCCCGGGCACGCTCAGCATGGCCTTGCCCGGATCGCGACAGACCTCGAACAGGCGCTCGCCGTTGGGCAGGGGGAGCAGCTCGTCGTTGCGGGCGTGGATGACCAGCGTCGGAAGCTCCACGCGGGCCATCTTGGCCTCGTTGTTGGGGCCGTGCTCCTCGGTGAGGCCCAGCTCCTGGACCGGGACACCGTTGCGCTCCAGGGACGGCAAAATCCAGGCAAAGCCCGACTCGACGACCAGCCCGGCCAGGTCATCGGCGCGGTGGGCCGCCAGCTCGATGGCGGGGCCGGATCCCATCGACCGGCCCATGACGACGACGGCCGGGGGGCGCCCCTCGTCGGCGAGCCGCCGCAGCACCTCGTCCAGGGCCACGTGGGCATCATCGATATAGGTCAGCAGGTTGGGCTCCCCCGTGGAGGGGCCGTACCCCCGGTACTCGGCGATGACCAGCGTCGCCGGCATGGAGTTGTAGGCCGGGGCGATGCCGTCGTAGTCCCGCGCCGTCTCGCCGTTGCCGTGGAAGAACAGGATCGTCGGCGCGTCGTCCGGGCCCGGGTAGTGGCGCAGCCGCAGCTGTACACCGGGCGCCGCATCGACCATCCAGTCATCGGCGACGGGATGCTCCTGGGTCCATGGCCGGTCTGGGCTCGGGTAGAACATGACAGATCCCCAGCGGGGATCGTTCAGTGGATTATCGGTGTTCATGGTGCTCGAGTACCTCCACGCCGTACTTTGCCGCCAGGAATCGCTCCCGGTACAGCATGAATGCCGCGCGGGTGACCTTGGACGTGTACAGCTGGTTGTAGCTGCCGCCGACAACGGCGCCGGCCGCGGGGACGATCTGGGCCAGCTTGACCCGGGTGAGGCGGATGGCCAGGGCCCGGCAGATGACCTTGACGATGGCCACGAAGACGTGCTCCTCGATCTCCTTCATGGCCCGCTTGCGGGCGACGTCGACGGCGATCTTGGTCAGCTGGGACAGGGCGATGAGCTTGGCCGCATTGGTGGGGGTGGTGGCCAGGCCCAGGGTGTGCAGGGAGTACAGGCGCTCCTCGGGGCGGGACACGTCGAACCCGCAGTAGGTGGCGTACTCGCCGATGGCCCGCAGGTTGATGGTGAGGATGCCGGCCACGTCGGCGGGGATGCCCAGCAGGCCGATGGCGCCGGTGACGGCCCCCTCGGCGGCGGCTAGGCCACGGTACTTTGGCCCCAGCCAGCCGATGGCGTCGTCCACCTGGGCCAGGTCCAGCTGGCGGATCTGCTCTAGGGTGGAGATCCGCCCCCGGTAGTCCCGCAAGATGGCCTCGGTGCGCACGGTGCGCATGGAGAACTCGTTGACGGCCCGCAGGGCGCTCACGACGGCGTGCTCGACGATCCAGTCGATGCCCGGCAGGCCGATGGCCTTCTCGCCCACGGCCTCGATGCCGTTGTTGACGGCGCCAGCGGCCCGCTGCAGCCAGTTGAGATCGGGGTGCTTCCACTGGTGGATGGCGCGCAGCGCGTCCAGTTCGTAGGGGGACATCGGCGGGGGCATGGCCCTACTTTACCGCAGGCGGCGGGCGGGTTAACCCAGCAAGGCTCCCACGGCCTGGAATCCCTCCACCAGACGGTAGGATTCGGTGGTGGCCAGCACCAGCGCATACCCCACGTGGCCGCCGGCGACGAAGGCGTACAGCAGGGCAGCGGGGATCATCGCCGCCCGGGCGGCCAGCCGGTCCCGCAGCCGCCAGATGAGCCCGACACAGAGGGCCACCAAGGTCATCTTGATCACCATGAAGCCCAGCGGGCTGCCCTCGAGGGCGCCGGCCATCAGCGGGTTGGCCTCGGTTGCGATGCCGGTCTCGACCCAGATCAGGGTCAGCACGGCGTCGAAGACGTTGAGCACCAGCAGGATGCGCAGGACCCGCTCGAAGCGGGTGGTGTCGGTGAGGGTGGTGAGTATCTGGCGGGCTTTCATCGCGATCTTCCGTTCTGCCTTGTCCCTACCGCTAAGACCCTTCAACCGTCCGGTCTCATCCCAAAGCGTTGTGTTACGCACCGACGGCCTCCACTTCGCGTGTTGCGCTGGCCTGCGCCTCGAGGCGGTCCAGCAGGCCCTGGATTTCCGCGAGTTCGTCGCGGCCGGCCCCCGCCTCCCCCGGCTCGGAGAAGGCCAACACGGTGAGCCGGCCGGCCAGCTCCTCCATCAGCCGCAGCCCCTCGTTCAGCTCGGCGCTCCGGTCCTCGAGCATCTGCTGCAGCTGGTCCCGCACGCTCTCGGGAGCGGTATGGGTCGCGCCACGCAGGGTACCGAGGCGGGTGTCCAACCGCCGCAGCTGGTCGCAGTAGCGGGCCGCCACCTGGCCGACCCGTGGGGAGCCGGTGTCCACGGACCGGGCCTGGGCCAGCGCCTCGGCCAGGCGGCGTTCGCTGTGGTCGATCTCGGCCAGCCGCGAGCCCCCCCGCGGCGCCTCGGTTCCCCCCTCTCCCGTCCGGTTGAACAGATAGGGCAACACATAGGGCCACAGCAGCAGCGCGCACAGCAGCGATACGACAGCGGCCAGGAAGCCGGGCCTGGGTAGCCGGAACCAGGCGAACACGAGGGTGGCCAGCCCGATGGCCAGATAGCTGATGACGACGATCGTCGCGGTCATGACTCCCCTCCCTTCAGCGCGCAGCGAACCAGGCCCAGCCGGCCAGGGAATAGGTGAAGCACAGCACCAGCATGGCCATGCGCACGAAGGCCATCACCCGCTGTCGATCGCCGGGCTTCGGGTCTTCGTCGCCCGGTACGTGCACCAGGCGCAGCAAGAGCGACGGCAGCCGGATACCGCACGCCAGCGCTGCGCCAAAGAAGGCCCCCACCACCGACAGCGGCCCCACCCACTCCGAGTCCAGCTGCCACAACATGTACGGCGCGGCGGACAGGGCCAGCAGGATCATCGAGGCCGCAGCCATCGCCGCGGACAGCACCGCCACGAGCTGGGCGATGGGCATGCGCACCGAGTGGGCCACGGCGGCCCCGTAGATGGGCCCGATGGAGGCGGCCAGCGCCCCGAGCATCCCGACGGGAACCCACACCAGTCCGCCCAGGACGACCAGCCGGGTCTCCCCCCACGCGGCGGTCATCACGATGGACGAGAGGGCACCGCAGACGGCGGTCGTCGCCACGGCGGTGAGGGTGACCCGCTGCACCCGTTGGGGATCGCGGATGCGCTCTGCCACGGCCCCCGGGGCCTGCAGCAGCTGGATCAGCAAGCTGGATTCGTCCACACCGGCGGTGGTGACGGGCGCCCGCGCCTCCTCCGACCACTCGAGGAAGGGCGACAGGCGCTCGACTCCCGCACCGAACATGGGATCAGGGGGCTCGCCCAGGATCTCGGCCCCGTCCAACACACCGGCCTCGTCCTGACCCTCAGCCTCGCCCGGCTCGATTTTTGCGTCGTTGGGATGAGTCATGACGACCTCCTCACAGCACCTGGAACAGGCGCATGGCAAAGGTGAACAGGAGACACAGGGAGATGGCGCGGGCCGCCAGCCGGCCCCGCAGGCGGGGATCCAGGCTCCGCACCACCATGGACAACCGGTCGGCCAGCAGCACCACCGCCACCGTGGGCAACGCCAGGTGCGCCATGGCCATGGCCACCAGGGGAGTGCGATCGGCCACCGCGCCCATGTCCGCCACCAGGGCCACGAAGGCGGCCAGCGGGACGAGCAGGGCCGTCAACGCCCCGGCCTGTAGCAACGCCACCGCCACCGCACCGATCAGCACACGCGGCGAGACGGACACCTGGAGGTAGGCCGCCGCCAGGCACGCTGGCAGAAGCACGGCCGACGCCTCCACGAAGGCCAACAAGGCGTCGGCGCGGCCCACCTCGGCCGTGGCCAGCAGCCCCCTCACCGCCAGCGAAGCCACGGCCACGGCAAACAGGCCGACCCCCGCGGTGGCCAGCGACCAGCCGACGCCGCGCTGCCCCAGCAGGACCGCCGTGTGGACCGGCCGATCGACGGCGCCGGCCAGCCCGCGCTGCAGCTGCTGCGGCAGGGCGCCGCCGGGCAGTGCCACCCGGCCGGTGCGGACGCCCTCCTCCAAAACTCGTGTCTGTTCCATGGTGCCTCCCTCGACGCCGGCGCTGAGTGCGGCCGGCCTACCTGTCCGACCCTAGCGGGCGGGTGTGAAGGCCGGATGAAGGGGCAAAGAAGAGACCGAGAAGCTGGGGTGAAGGCCCTGGCGCCGGGGCTATCCGCGGGGCAAGCAGAGTGCGAAACAGGAGCCGTCGCCCGAGCTCTCCCGCAGCTGGGCGCCGCCGCCGTGGGCCTCGGCGACGGCCCGCACGATGGCGAGCCCCAGGCCCGTGCCCCCCTCGCCGTGGCGAGAGCCGACGAACCGCTCGAAGACCTGCTCGCGGATGGAGGATTCGACGCCCGCCCCGGTGTCCCGTACGGCCAGCTCCCAGCCTTCCTTGCCCTCGTCGAGGGTCACGCGCACTGTGGAGCCCGCAGGAGAAAAGGCGATGGCGTTGGCCAGCAGATTCTCCACGGCCCGGGACAGCCAGATGGCGTCCCCCGCGGTACGGGCCTCGGCGGGCAGCTCCACCAGGAGCTCGACCTCTGCGGTTTTGGCCAGGGATCGCTGGGCGGCCGCCGCACCGTGGATCACCGCGACCAGGTCGACGGGGGCCTCGGGATCCGCCAGCCCGGTGGCCTCCAGCCGCGCCAGGTCCAGCAGATCGTGGGTCAGGGTGTCCAGCCGGGCAGAGGCCTCGAGGATGCGATGGGCAAACCGGCGGGCCGCCTCCTCGTCCTCACCGATGGCCTGCTCCAGCACCTCGGCCGAGGCGCGGATCGAGGCCACCGGATTCTTGAGCTCGTGGGACAGGTCCGCCGCCAGCTGCTCGACGATGTGGCGCTGCTCCAGCTCCCGCCGCATGGACTCGAAGGCCTGGGTCAGCTCCCGCACCTCGCGGCCCCGGGGCAGGGGCAAGGTGGCCTGGCGTTCCCCCGCGGCGACGCGCAACGAGGCCTGGGTCAAGCGCTCGACGGGCTGGGCCACCAGCCGGCCGAGGAAGATCGCCGACAGGGCGGCGGCGCCGGTGAGCACCAGGACCAAGAACGCCACCTCCGGGGCCAGCCACAACACGGTGTCCAGCGCCTGCGACCAGTTCGTCCGGTCCCACACGGCCATGGTCCGGATGGCCAGCGCCGCCGTCAGCGCGAGGGTCAGCACGAAGGTCGTACCCACCAGCGAGAAGTACACCTGGTGGCGGATCGAGAAGCCGTGGCGCAGCGCCTCGACCAGCTTGTATGCGGAGTACAGCACCCCGATAGCGGCGATCAGCCCGATGATCAGGAAGTCGTTTTCCAGCCCGGGCGCCGAGGTGTTCATCCGCTGCCGTCACACATGCGGTACCCCACACCGCGCACGGTCTCGATGACCAGGGCGGAGCCGCCGGCGGCCTCGATCTTGCGGCGCAGCTCCTTGACGTGCACGTCCACCGTACGGTCCCCCACCACACAGTCCCGGCCCCAGACGCGGTCCAGCAGCTCGTCGCGCTCGAAGACCCGCCCCGGGGCGGCCAGCAGCGTGGCCAGCAGGTCGAACTGGAGCTTGGAGACCTCCATCTCGGCACCATGGACGCGGACGCGGCGGGTAGACGGCTCCAGCTCCAGGCCTCCGACGCCGGTGATCGTGTCGGTGGGGCAGGGGAAAGCCCCCGAGGGCTCGGTACGGCGCAAGACGGCACGCACCCGGGCCACCATTTCACGTGGCGAAAATGGTTTTACGACATAATCGTCGCCACCCAGCTCCAGGCCCACCACCCGGTCCGTCTCGTCGCCACGGCTGGTGAGGATCAGCACGGGGATCTGGGAGCGCTGCCGCACCCACGACAGGAACTCGGTGCCGCTGCCGTCCGGCAACATCAGATCCAGGATGATGAGGTCGGCATCGGACCAGGATGCCCGCGCTTCCCGCAGGGTACCGGCTTCGACCACCCCGTAGCCGTCCCGTCCCAGCGCAAAGGCCAGGCTCTCGCGGATGGCGGGTTCGTCGTCGACGACGAGGATCGTGGTCAGCGGGGCCAGGGTTTCCTCCTCCCCTCGTACCCGTCCAGGATCCCACAGACCCGGGCCGATGCAAACGATCGGGTTTTTTTGCTTTTGGGCCTTGTTGGGCTATGGTGCCGGCGGGAGGACCCAAAATGAGTCGATATTCATCCGCCCTGATCGCCGTCGCCGCCATCGCCCTGTCCACCGGCTGCTACGAGCCGGAGCTGGACCTCACCACGCTGGACAACTACGAGGTCATCAACGGGGATCTGACCGAGGACTATCCCCAGGTGGTGGCGCTGTTCTTCGCGGTGTCCATGTGGGAAGGCGGGCTGTGCTCGGGCACGGTGATCAACGACGAGTGGATCCTCACCGCCGCTCACTGCCCCATCGAGGACTACAACATCAACATGTGCGAGATCTACTTCGGGCCGGACATGAACGACCCGGAGTACGAGATGGACATGGAAGAGGTCTACACCTACCCGGGCTACAACGGCATGACCGGCGACGCAGCGGTGATCCGCATGAGCGATGTCACTCCCTACGAGTCCATCCCCATCCATCGCGAACCGCTGGACGAATCGCTGATCGGCGAGTCGTTCACCTTCGTGGGCTTCGGCCAGAGCGAGGTGGACCAGGAGCAGGTGGACGGGCTCAAGCGGGAGGCGGACATCGAGATCATGTACCTGCAGGACCAGGGCTTCGCCTACTACGACGAGCAGCAGATGACCGGCCACGGCGACTCGGGAGGCCCGGCCCTGTGGGACTTCGGCGAGGGGCTGCGGGTGGTGGGCATCACCTCGTTTGGCATGGGCGACTACGGCGCCTCCACGGCGGTGAACGACGTGGCGGACTGGATCGACGGCTACACCGGCGGCGACGCCGAACCCTGGGGCGACGACGACGACACAGCGGATGATGACGACGACACGGCGGACGACGACGACACCACCGGGGACGACGACACGGGCGTGGAGATCGAAGACGGGGGGTGCCAGTGCTCGGCGGATCCCACTCCTCCCGTCGGTGCGGCGCTGAGTGTAGTGATGATGGCGGGGCTGCTGGCGCTGCGCCGGCGTGATTCCTGACGGGTCCCTAATCTAGGGGCAGGCCAGCGTGGCCTGATCAAAGCCAAAACAGAAGGTATAGAGACTGCAGTCGCTGCCCTCGGAGTAGGTGATGTTCTGGCAGTCCAGCAGGGCGCTGAACTCGGGCCAGGCGGTCTGCGCGATCAGGGCGCACGCGGCGCCACCGTTGGCGTAGGCGAAGGCGTAGCCCATCTCCCAGTAGAAATTGAAGGTGCGGTATTCCTCGCCGGGGGTGGGCTCGCTGGACAGCACGAACTCGATGCTCTGCTGGAAGCCGTTTTCGTTGGGCGGCTCTGCCATGGCCAGGATGTGCAGGGAGCCCGCCTCCTCGAAACAGGTCAACTCCTCGCTGAACTCGTAGACACCGTCGATCTCGGTGCCGCTGATCTCGAAGAACACGCCCGGGTCCACGTCGACAGGCTCGAAGGAGGGATCCACGCCCCCGTCCGTATCGTCGTCTGCCGTATCGTCATCGCCCACTTCGATGGCCGGATCGCCGACCGTGATCGGCTCTCCCAAGTCGCAGCCCGTCGCCCACAGCAAGACCGCCAGTACAACCACCAGCAGGGCGGTGAGCATCGCCAGACGTTCGTGGGTCATGGTGGCCTCCGTGCCACCAAAACTAGCACCTGGCCGAGTTGACAAACGTAAAAGAAACTCGAATTTGCGGGGTGAGGCGAGCGTTTTGCCGGGGGCTACAGCGCGTCGAGTGCCACGGCGTGGCGATCCCCCACATGATCGATCAGGCCGTCGGAGCCGGTGACCGAGTCCACGAAATCCGAGTAGCTGTCCAGCGCGGTGTAAGGCGCCTCTTCCGCCTCGGCGTACGGCTGCACGACGTCCCACAGCTCGTTGGCGCGGGCCGAGATCTCGTCGACGGCGAAGGGGCTGTCGAGGACGGCGGCCACGTTGCCGTAGTACTCGGCGGAGTAGTTCGGGTCGTCCATCAGGCGGCGGATCAGCGGCCAGTCGCCGTTGACCTCGTCGAGCTCGATGGACAGGGTGGGCGGCTTGCTCTGCTGCAGCGACTCGTTGTGGTCCCACGGGATCCAGGTGAGACGGCCGCCGTCGCCTGGATCGCCGTACAGGTAGTAGTTGTGCTCCGCCATGCCGTAGGCGTCCCAGTTCTCGATGACCGTATTGGTGGCCAGCCAGCGCAGGAAGCCGGAGACGTCGAAGACCTCCTCCAGGCCCGCCCGCCAGGCCGCCGCATCGTTGCCGGAGGCGTTCAAGGCCTCGATGAAAGCCTCCACATCGCTGTAGTCGGCCACCTCTTCGTTGTTCTTCTTGTTGAGATCTTCGGCGTCGAAGCAATCCAGTTTGGCGCATTCGTTCTCGGGTTTGTACAGGTTGCCGCTGTCGTCCCCGAAGGCGTCATCCAGCAGGGTATCCGACGGATCCTCCAGGCCGGTGTAGAGGCCCCAGTACTGGGTCCCCTCCCCCTCCACGGTCAGGTGGACCTCGTAGAAGGTGGCCCGGGCGGCGGGCAGCCCGTTGCCGCGGAAGACCTCCACGGCCAGGGTCTCGCGCAAGAATGAGGCGTCCGACCATCCCGACGAAAACGTCAGCTTCTTGAAGCCCCAGAAGCGCTGGTCGAGGATCTCGGGGTAGTCGTCCTCGAACTCGTCGAAGTCCAGCCTGAACGGCAGCTTGGCGACGCCCCGCTCCCAGGCGTTGGAGAGTGAAGAGTTGCCCTTGTAACGCAGGCCGACATAGGGCCAGGTGGCGTCGTCGTACCCCACGGTCACCGGGACGAAGCAGGGATCGCCGCCAAATTCTTCCCCGGGGCCACCCTCGTCCGGCGGGCCACCTTGATCCGGCGGACCACCGGTGTCGGTGCCACCCGCGCCGAACTCGCCGTGCAGTTCCTCCATCTCGGCTTGCATGGCCTCGTAGGTCTCCGCGGTGATCCAGATGTCGATGCGCTGGACCACGCCGGAGGGAAATACGCGGTCGTAGTCCGGGTCGGCGTCGTTGCTGTGGGAGTCATCGGTCCAGCCGTCGGCGGTGCCCTCGTCCACCCAGTCCTGGTCCGAGTCATCCACCACGTCCGGATCCGAACACCCCGCGGTCACCGCGAAGAGAACGGCGGTCAGCAGTCCCAGGAGATTGAATTGTCTTGCCATGGCGTACCTCGGGCCCTGGAGGGCGTTGACGTTGTGACACCGTGAAGTTGATTTGGCCAACTCACCCTTTTGTGACGAAAAAAATGGGGAGACACCGTACGGCGGCGTGGGACCTACCTCAGGTAACCCTTTGACTCCAGCGCCTCGGCGGCCACCGCGTGGCGGCCCTCGACATGCTCGATCAAGCCATCCTCGCCGTGGACCGAATCCACGAAGTCCGAGTATCGTTCCAGCGCAGTGTAGGGGGCCTCTTCGGCCTCGACGTATGGCTGGATCACAGCCCACAACTCGTCGGCCCTGGCGGTGATCTCCTGGACGGCGAAGGGGCTTTCGAGAACGCCAGCCACATAGGAGTAGTACTCGGCGGAGTAGGTCGAATCATCCAGCAGCTCGCGGATCAGCGGCCACTGGGCGTTCACCTCGTCGAGTTCGATGGAGAGGGTCGTCATCCGGCCTTCCGCCAGCGACGCGCTGTGGTCCCAGGGGATCCAGGTGAGGCGGCCGTTGTCGGCGGGATCGCCGTACAGGTAGTAGTTGTGCGGCGCCATGCCGTAGGCGTCCCAGTTCTCAATGACCGTGTTGGTCGCCAGCCAGCGCAGGAAGGCGCTGGGATCGAAGACCTGCTCCAGCCCCTGACGCCAGGCTGCGGAGTCCTGTTGGGAGGCGTTCAGCGCCTCGATAGCGGCCTCCACGTCGCTGAAGTCGGCCACCTCTTCGTTGCTCTTCTTGATGAAGTTGGCCTCGTCGAAGCAGGTCCAGTTCGCGCACCCGTCTTCCGGCTTGTACAGATTCCCGCTCCCGTCCCCGAAGACACGTTCCATCATCTCGTCCGACGGGTCCTCGAGGCAGGTATACAGCCCCCAATACTGGCTGTCCTCTCCCTCCACGGTCACGTGGATCTCGTAAAAGGTGGCCCGGGCGGCGGGCACGCCGTTGCCGCGGAGGATCTCCGTGGCCAGGGTCTCGCGCAAGTAGGTGTTGTCCGACCACCCCGATGCGAACGTCAGCTTCTTGAAGCCCCAGAAGCGCTGGTCGAGGGTCTCGGGGTGGTCGTCCTCGAACTCGTCGAAGTCCAGCCGGAATGGCAGCTTGGCGACGTCCGCTTCCCAGCCGTAGGAGAGGGAGGAGTTGCCTTTGTAGCGCATGCCGACGTACGTCCAGGTCTCCCCCTCGTAGCCGACGGTCACCGGGAAGAAGCTGGGATCCTCTCCAAAATCTCCCCCGGGGCCGCCATCATCGGGGGGCCCACCCGTATCCCCACCACCGGCGCCGAACTCGCCGTGCAATTCCTCCATCTCGGCCTGCATGGCCTGGTAGTTGGCGGCGGTGAAGTCGATGTCCAGGCGCTGGACCACGCCGGCGGGGAACACCTGGTCGTAGTCCCCGTCGCCGTCGTCGTCATCTGGGTCCGCGGTGTCGTCATCGCCCCCGTCGTCATCGGCAGAATCGTCGTCGTCGGCCCCGCCGTTCCAGTCCGGATCCGGGTTGTCCGCAACGTCTGGAGCCGAACAGCCGGCATATAAAACGAAGAACAGGACCAGTAGAGTGCCCGCGAAGAGGCTGCGACTTGTCATGGCGTACCTCGGGCCCCAGTGGGGCGTTAGCGTGATGACACCAATGGCTGTATTTGGCCAAGGCCCCCTTTCGTGACGATAAAAATGCGCAGAGGATCGCGGCGGCGGCTGGGCACCGTGGATTCGGATCACGCCCCGACGTTTTTATATATGAATAATCAGGGAAACTGGGGTCTTCACATCCCGCTGCTACCGCGTGTACCCCATCTGGCCACACCTAGGATCAACAACAACATAATCGGCATCAGTGGCCGTTTGCTCGGCGACAATCCCGCGGGATCCAGCGAGCACGCCTGGTGAAGCCTCCGTCCGCACTCCTCGGGCGTGTACTCGCGGATGGCGGCGGTCACCAGGGTTTCGGCGCACCAGTCGTCCTCGAGGCAGAAGGTCAACGTCGTGGTGTCTTCACCGTCCGCCAGATAAATGTGGAACCCACAGCTGGTGTCATCGGGGTTCAGGCCGGCTGCCGAGATGGAGTCGGACGACGAGAACGTGGCCTGGGGTATTCGTACAAATACGGGATCTCCGTTGCTGTCATTGACATGGAAGAACAGCGCAGGGCTATCGTCGTGGCCCACGGGGTCGTATTCGTCGGTGACCTGATGGACGGGTGCCATCGAGGCCTGGACGATCTCGAAGCTCCAGGATGCTGGGTCCGGATCGACGGTGATGAACTCGGGCGTCGGTAGCGGCTGGCCGGTGGTCAGGGCCAACACGGCCTGAGCCGACGAGGCATCATCGGCCGGTCGGGCAAAGGGAAATGGGATCCGGCCCTCGACACTACGGACCTCGGACAGGCCGTCATAGACACCCGCCGGGTCCGAGACCAACTCCAGCGAGCCGTATGACCACAGCGGGCGGCCCTCGTCATCCACCAGCTGCAGGTAAAACGAATCGCTATTGTAAGCAGGTAGATTCGTGCCGTAGACCTGATCTCTGGACCCCCGATCACCGTCGGCGCGGAATGCGCGCGTGTCCACATGCCAACCCGCGACCTCGACGAACTCCACCTGAGCAGAGGCGTCGGGATCCCCGCCGTCGTCCCCATCGAGCCACACATCGATGCGGTACGTGCCCGGCGCATTCGCCTCGATGAGCGGACAGTACATCTGTTCGTGCCCGGTAAGGCGGCTCACCACCTCGGCGCCGGGTTCGATGGCGTACTCCAAGGTGTCCGGGACGTCTCCATCGAGGGTGAAGAACGCCGCGCCCTGCAGCCCAAAAGCCATGGGCGTCATCCGTGCTTCATCCACCGTGATGGAGGTGGCGAGGCCGCTGCCACCTGGCGTCCCACAACCGACAAGCGAGGCCGACCACAAGGGCAGCGAGACCAAAAACAATCGCAGTATCTTCATCGGTTGGGCCCTCCTCAGACGGAATGTTCCGCCGGTATCTCAACGGCTGCAAACGTCGTGCCAGCCAGTGTTTCCCCTGAAAACGGGTCCATCCGTCGGGCGAGGAGGCCATCCTTGGGTTGAATCGCGACATCCCTGCCACGGTCCGTCCGCGCAACAGGGAAAGGAGGGAACGATCGCTGTGTTCGACCGATGGTCCTTCAGGTATCACCAAAACGTCCGATAACATCCATAAGGGGGTGTACAAGATGTACGCCAATCGGACACACCAGGCCATGAAGGCCTTCAAGCATCCACGCATCCGTGGATATCTCCTTTTTTCCATCACATCGGTGCTCGCGTGCTGCTCGCTGGCCGCCCTGGACGCCCCGGGCCCAACGATGGATCGCGAACACCTGGACGGCCTGGAAGCGATCACACAGGGCTTCCATAACTGCACCCGGTACGCCCACGAGCAATCCCTGCGGCTGGAGCGTTCCCAGCATCAGGTCGAGGTGGCCCGGCTGCAGCACGAGATCGATCAGATGTGTGTGTGGGAGCATGTCGGTACGGACGGCGAGGTCATCCGCACCGCCCTGCCCCTGAGTTGCTCCGAGACCATCCGTTCCAGGAGCCAGCCTATCGTCAGTTCCGCCTACTACAGCCCCGTCCCCGGCCAGGCCCGGTATGCCACGGGATCGCTGGAAGGGGACCGCCATCTCAACGGCCAGGGAGTCGCCACCGCCGATGGGACTCCGCCCTACCGCGGCGTTGTCGCCGCGCCCAGGGGGTACTCGTTCGGCACGATGATGTTCATCCCCGGAGTGGGGTTCTGCGAAGTCCGCGACCGGGGAGGAGCCATCATCGGCCGGGCGAACTACGACCGCATCGACGTCTGGTTAGGCCGCGGCGATTCGGGCCTGCAGCAGGCCACCGACTGGGGACTCCAGCGGCAAGAGGCCGTGGTCTTTGTCGATGGAGACAAGGAGGACATCCGTCAGGCCGTGACGTTGATCCACGCCTCCTGATCCCCTCGCTAGAGGGAATCGAGGACCAGCGCGTGGCGATCCTCGACGTGCTCGATCAGGCCGCCATTGCCGGTGACCGAATCCGCAAACGAGCCGTAGCTGTCCAGCGTGCTGTAAGGGGCTTCCTCGGCCTCGACAGAAGCCTGGATGACGTCCCACAGCTCGGCCGCCCTGGCGGAGTGCTCATCGATGGCGAAGGGGCTGTCGAGGACGGCGGCCACGTTGTCGTAGTACTCGGCGGCGTAGGTGGGATCGTCCATGATGTTGCGGATCAGCGGCCACTCGTCATTGACCTCGTCGAGCCCGATGGTGAGGGTGGGCATCTTGGGCTGGCCCAGCGACTCGTTGTTGTCCCAGGGGATCCAGGTGAGGCGGCCGTCGTCGCCGGGGTCGGCGTACAGGTAGTAGTTGTGCTCCATGATGCCGTAGGTGTCCCAGTTCTCGATGACCGTGTTGGTGGCCAGCCAGCGCAGGAACCCGGTGACGTCGAAGACCTCTTCCAGCCCTTCCCGCCAGGCCTCCGGATCGTTATTGGAGGCGTGCAGGGCGTCGACCACGGCGATCACATCACTCCAGTCGGCCTCCTCTTCGTTGTTCTTCTTGTAGAAGGAGTCCTCGTCAAAGCAGGTGAAATCGGCGCAGTCGTGGTCCGGCTTGTAGAGGTTGCCGTCGTCGTCGTCGAAGTAGACGTCCAGCATGGTGTCCGAGACGTCCTCGATGCCGGAGTAGAGCCCCCAGTACTGCGTGTTCTCCCCCTCCACGGTCACGTAGACCTCGTAGAAGGTGGCCTGGGCGGCGGGCACCCCGTTGCCGCGGAAGATCTCGACGGCCAGGACCTCGCGCAGGTACGAATCATCGCAATGCCCGGACGAGAAGGTGAGCTTCTTGAACCCCCAGAAACGCTGATTGTAGGTGTCGGGGTAGTCGTCCTCGAACTCGTCGAAGTCCAGACGGAACGGCAGCTTGGCCACGCCCCGCTCCCAGGAGTCGGCGAGGGACGAGTTGCCCTTGTAGCGCATGCCGACGTAGGGCCAGGTGCGGTCCTCGTAGCCGACGGTCACCGGCACGAAGCTGGGATCCTCGCCAAAATCCAGGCCGCCGCCGCCGGGAGGGCCGCCCGAGCCGCCGCCGTCGGCGCCGAACTCGCCGTGCAGCTCCTCCATCTCGTCTTGCATGGCCTGGAAGTTGGAGGCGGTGATCCAGATGTCGATGCGCTGGACCGCGCCGTCCGGGAACACCTGATCGTAGTTTGGATCGGCGTCGTTGCTGTGGGAGTCCTCGGACCAGCCGTCGGTGGTCCCCTCGTCGACCCACTCGTCCCCGTCACCCGTTTCGGAACAGCCGGCCAGAAGCAAGACAAAGTACCCGGTGAAAAGCGCGGTAATGTAAAAACGTCGTAGCATGCTATACCTCAAAATCCTTGTTATGTGCCTATGGACACCAGGGAGAGCATGTGGCTAAGCCGCTGACTCGTGATGATAAAAAAAGGCGCCGGCAGCAGAGGGCCCGCAAGAGCCTCTGGCTGTGGATATCCGGGCTGGCGCTGTGCGTCGTGCTTTCGGCGTGGCGCACGACCCCCGAGCTGTGGTTCCTGTCCGATGACGCATGGATTTCGTTCCGCTACTCCTGGAATCTGGTCCACGGCAATGGCCTGACGTGGGACCCGTCGATGCCCCATGTGGAGGGGTACTCCAACCTGCTGTGGGTGCTGTGGTCCGCGGTGGGTATCGTCGCGGGAGCCCCGCTACCGGTGTGGGCCAAGGGCACGGGGATGGTGCTGACGGCTGGCACCGTGGTGTGCACTGCCCTGTGTGTACGGACCCTGGGGGGATCCCGGCCGTTGGCCTTCGCGGCCGCCGTGATGACGTCCTGTTCGACGCTGGTGGTGTTGTGGGGCGTCTCGGGGATGGAGACCCCGCTGCTGTGCCTGTTGCTCACGGCCGGGACCTGGCGGGCGCTGGCCGAAGACCGGGCGATCCGGGAGGGGGGACAGCTGAGGGCGTGGTCCTTGTTGTTCTTCGCACTGGCCACGATCACCCGAGTCGAGGGCCCCATCTACCTGATCATCCCCGTGGTGATCCGTTTGATGCGCTACCGTGTGGAGCCCTTCGGCCGGCGGGACCTGATTCATCTCGCGCTGATGTGTGCCCCCGCCCTCGGCCAGTTCGTGTTCCGGGTTGCCTACTACAGGGATTGGCTGTCCAACACGTACTACGTCAAGGGCAGCCGGCACCCCACCGTCTCGCAAAACATCATCTGCGGCATCCGCTACCTGATCGCGGCCTTGACCGGCAATCCCCTCATGGGCCTCCTGTGGGTCGTGGGGGGGGGCATCGCCGTGTACAAGCGCCACGGTGCCCTTCTCCTGCCCATGGCGGTCTGCGCCCTGTTCGTGATCAAGGTCGGGGGGGATGAATTCGGTCACCTCCGATTCCTGACCCCCGCCGTCCCCACGATGATGGTCGCTGGCGTGCTCGGGGTGGGCCACATCCTGCAACGCTTGCGGTCCACGAAGATCGAGATCCAGTCGATCGCGTTGATGGTACTGCTCGGGATGGGGACGGTCATGCTCGACATCTCGGCCCACAAGATCGTGCCGACGGCGCCCCACGGCTGGCAGAAGATGGCCATCGATGGGGACTACTTTTCGGCGCTGAGCCCACCGTACGCCACGGTCAAGCGCGACCCGATCCACCGCATGAATCCCTTCCGTGAAAGCGAGCTACACGGCATGGGTACGATGGTGGAATGGTATCTGGCCTACCTCATCGAGAACGTCCCCCCGGGTGAAGCCTTCGTGTTCATGGACGTGGGGCTCGTCGGATATACGATGGTGGACTCGACGCTGCTGGATGGCCGGGGCCTGAACTGGCGGCCCGCCGCTCGCCTGTTGGGTGGCGCCATCCCCCGCGGAGAGGGTGGGCCCGGGACGCCCGAATCCACCGCAGTCCTCGACAGCTTCGAAAAACACGCCCCCGCAGTGCTCTGCCTGCAGCACGAGAACGGTTCCCTGTTCGGCCCCATCGAGGCGCTGCTGATTGCCGACGGCGTACTCGAGGAGGACTATGAGTTCGTGGCCCTGGTGCCCTACTGGGGCATCAACGATCGGATCGCGATCTATCGCCGGGCCGAGGTGGCAGAGGTCAGCGAAGAGGTGATCCAGGCGCGCTACGAACGGATGATCTTCGAAGATCCGCTGATGACGGACTGGAACGGGCGGATCGTGGTCAGGGAAATCGACAAAGAAGCGAGCCGCCCGGAGGCCCCCTTCCTGGGCAGCCGCGAGCCCGATTTGCCAGACGCCGGCGAATTCGATCCCGAGCTGATGAATATCCGAGACGTGGAAACACAGTGAAGGGGGCCCCCTTCCACGTGGTCCGGGGATCCCAGCGGGCCCCGGCACGTGCGGATCGTTCCCATCGATGTCACTGAGGTGAACGCGTGCCCGAACCGTCCCGCAGGGAGGCCCCAAAGCGCCGCGGGCTGACGCTCCGCCAGGCTCGGGCGGCATGGTTCGGCCTGCTGGCGGTGTGCGTCCTGGGTTCCGTGGTGCGCGCCACACCCGATCTGCGGTTCTGCACCGACGACGCCTGGATCTCGTTCCGCTACGCTTGGAACCTGGTCCACGGCGCCGGGCTGAACTGGAATCCCGGCATGCCGCCCGTGGAGGGCTACTCCAACCTGCTGTGGGTACTGTGGGCGGCCCTGGGCATCGCCGTGGGCGCCCCGGTGCTCACCTGGTGCAAGGCCTCCGGCATGGCCCTGACCGCCGGGTCGGTGCTGGCTGCGGCGGGCTGTGTACGGGCCTCGGGTGGCTCCCGGGCGCTGGCGCTCGCCGCTGCGTTCTTGACGGCCTGCTCGTCGCTTGTGGTGCTGTGGGGGGCCTCCGGCATGGAGACCCCGCTGCTGTGTTTGCTGCTCACCGCCGGCACCTGGCGGGCGCTGCAGGAGGACCGGGCGATCCGCGACGGTGGGCGGCTCCGGGCCTGGTCCTTGCTGCTGTTCGGGCTGGCGGCCGTCACGCGGGTCGAGGGCCCCATCTACCTTGCCATCCCCGTGGTGATCCGCCTGGCACGGCTCGGCGTCCAGCCGCTGGGCAGGCGGGATGCCCTGCACCTGCTGTTGCTCTGTGCCCCGGCCCTGGGGCAGTTCGCCTTCCGGCTGGCCTACTACGGCGAGTGGCTCTCCAACACCTACGTCGTCAAGGGCGGGGATGGACTCCTGAGCGAGCGGAATCTCTCCGGCTTGCGATACCTGCTGGGCGGTCTGACCGCCAATCCATGGCTGGGGGTGTTGTGGTTCATCGGCGGAGCGCTGGCGCTGTGGTACCGCCGGGGCAGCCTGCTCCTCCCGGTGGCCATGTGCGCCGTGTTCATCCTGTACGTCGGTGGGGATGCCTTCTCGCACATGCGGTTCCTCGCTCCGGCGGTTCCGACGCTGACCGCCGCCGGGCTCGTCGGCCTGGACCGGGCCCGACGGCACATGGGCGCGAGCCGCTGGCGCTGGCCGGTGCTCGCCGGGATCGTGGCGCTGGTGCTGGGCGCCGCTCAACTGGATTTCCGCATCCATCGCATCCGCCTGTTGACGGAGCAGCCGTGGTCGAAGCATGCCTCGGGGCCCAGCCTCACCGAAAGCCTGAGCCCTCCCTACTCCGAGATCCAGCTCGACCCACTCCGGCGGTTCAACCTGCCGGCGGTACTGCACGAACCGCCCCGGAGTGATCGGGTGGACTGGTTCCTCGCCTACCTGATGGAGAATGTCCCGGCCGGCGAATCCTTCGTGTTCATGGACGTGGGCCTGGTGGGCTACACGATGTACGACGCCTCCTTGCTGGACGGGCGGGGGCTCAACTGGGCCCCCATGGCCCACCTGATCAACACCAAACTCCCCGCCGGCCCAGGCGCCCTGGAGGATCCGCTGGCCGCCGCCGTGCTGGCTGATTTCCACGAGCAGCGGCCGGCGGTGTTGTGCCTGCAAAACAACGGCCCGCGCCTGTTCGGGCCCTTCGAGGCCCTGCTGATGGCCGATGGCGCGCTCGAAAGGGACTATGAATTCGTGGCCCGGGGGCCGTACTGGGGGGAAGAAGACCGTGTGGCGATCTACCGGCGACGGGGCGTGGCTCGGGTCAGCGCCCAAACGGTCCAGCAGCGGTACCGACGGATGGCCGACGAGGCCCCGCTGATCAACGACTGGGAACGCTGGCTATCCCTCTCCCAACTCCCGGGGCACGGCATCCGGCCCGAGGCCCCCTATGCCAACGCACGGGCTCCGAAGCTGACGCCGGCCGGGGACTACCGCCCCGGCGCCGTCCGGCCGCCGGCCCGCAAGCCCTAGAGCACCAGGATCAGGCGCCCCAGACCCAGGGCATCAGGCCGTAGTAGATCCCTTCCAATCCGGGGCCCGGTACGTTGCCGGCCTCCTCGATGATCCATCCGGCGTAGTGCCAGTACCGGTTGCCGTCCGGGGACAGGAAGTACTCGTAGTCCGCGCCCAGCACGCCGTCGCCCACGGACATCACCCAGATGGCCTCCATGGGCCCCGTGCCGTAGTTGGTTTCCATGTGTTCGCTGGCGTCCACACAATGTTCGCCCAGGGTCGTGGACTGGGTCATGCCGTAGGGATCCGGGCCGATGTGCTGATCGTTCAGATCGACATCGCTGGTGATCCGGTCGCAGCTGACGTACGTCAGCGGGTTGAACGGCGGGCCAAAGGGGCTGTCCCAGGCCATCGCTTCGTCCCACGGAACGCCCCACAGATCGATGGGATCCCACGGGCAGCTGTTTTCGACGGGATACTCCTGGCCGCCCCAGCGGACCAGACCGTCGATCTGATCCCAGTACTCGTCCCCGTACGTCCCGGGGGCGTTGCTGACGGAGGCCTCGAAGGCCAGGGACTGACTGCAGATCTCCTGGCCGACCTGCTGCGGGGTGCCGTCATAAGCGGTGACGGTGACGTAGATGGTGCCCGTGGCCTCGGGGTCCCCGCCCGTCATCTCGAAGGCCAGCTGGTAGGCCAGCCACACCGGCTCCTGCGGTTCGGTGTCGTCGTCGCCCTGAGTGTCGTCGTCGCCTTCGGTGTCGTCGTCGCCCTCGGTGTCGTCGTCGCCGGTCGTGGTGTGGTGGGGGTGCGGGGGGGGGGGGGGC
>CAZDDH010000016.1:23894-65350 GCA_964504165.1 uncultured Rickettsiales bacterium
GTCATCGTCGTCGTCGTCCGTCTCCTGATCCTCGAGGTCACCCACGTACGCCGTCCCCTCCGTACAGCCGGCGCCAATGAATACCAGAGCCAGCAGCCCCAGCATGAGAACCAAGGTGTGATGGTGATCGGTGAACATCGTCAACCTCCCTCCGCATATGCGTTACCCGGATATCTGTTATAGCCAGTAAACGGTGCGGATTGTTGACATGATTGTCACCTTTTCACCCCCATCGAGGTAAACGCGTGCCCAGCCCGTCGCCCCGCAGGAAGGCCCACGAGCGCCGCGGACTCACCGATCGGCAGGCTAGGGCGGTGTGGTTCGGCCTGCTGGCGCTGTGTGTCCTTTTGTCGGCCCTCAGGGCCTCGCCGGACCTGTGGTTCAGCTCGGACGACGCGTGGATCTCCTACCGATACTCGTGGAACCTGGTCCACGGCTCGGGGCTGACCTGGAATCCGGGCCTGCAGCCCGTGGAGGGGTACTCCAACCTGTTGTGGACCCTCTGGGCGGCCGTGGGCATCTCCCTGGGCGCCCCCGTGCTCGGCTGGTGCAAGGCCTCGGGGGTGATCCTGACCGCCGGGACGGTGATCTCGGCCGCCGGCTGCGTGCGGGCCGTAGGCGGATCCCGGCCCACGGCCATCGCCGCAGCCTTCCTGACGGCCTGTTCGACCGTCGTGGTGCTGTGGGGGGTCTCCGGGATGGAGTCGCCGCTGATGTGCCTGCTGCTCACCGCTGGGACGTGGCGAGCTCTGGCGGAGGACCGGGCGGCCCGCCAGGGCGGACGGCTCAGGGCGTGGTCGTTGCTGCTGTTCGGGCTGGTGGCCGTCACGCGGGTCGAGGGCCCGATCTACTTGTGCATCCCCGTGGTGATCCGGCTGCTGCGGATCCGCATCCAGCCCCTGGGCCGGCGGGACGCGTGGCACCTGTTGCTGCTATGCGCCCCGGCCATTGGGCAGTTCGCCTTCCGGCTGGCCTATTACGGCGAGTGGCTCTCCAACACCTACGTCGTCAAGGGCGGCGGAGGGCCGTCCAGCTTTGCGGACGTCAGGAGCGTGCGGTACCTGCTGGCCGGCCTGACCGTCAATCCCTGGCTCGGCGTACTGTGGCTCGGGGGCGGAGCCCTGGCCCTGTGGCACCGGCGGGGGGCTCTGCTCCTCCCCGCAGCGGTGTGCACGGTGTTCATCCTGCGGGTCGGCGGCGACCAGTTCGCTCACCTGCGGTTCTTCGCCCCGGTGGCCCCCACGATGGTGGCCGCCGGCCTCGTCGGCCTGGAGCTGACCCGCCGGCGCCTGGCCAGGACCCGCCTGGACATCCCCATCCTGGCCGGTCTCGTGGTGCTGGTGCTGGGCGCGGCGCAGCTGGATTATCGTATCCACCGTATCCAGCCGTTGCTGGATCCCGGCGGAAAGGAGCTCAGCGGTTTGAGCAGGCTGGCCCGCTTCGCTCCTCCCTACTCCGCCGTCCATATGGCCACACCGGAGAGCCACAACCTGCTGGAGATGTTGCGCAACCAGCCCGGGGGCGGCGAGCCGGACTGGTACCTGGCCTATCTGATGCAAAACGTTCCGGCTGGCGAGTCGTTCGTCTTCATGGACGTCGGCATGGTGGGCTACGTGATGGTGGATGCCTCCCTGCTGGATGGCCGGGGACTCAACTGGGCCCCCATGGCGCACGCGCTTAATGCGATCCTCCCGGCTGGCCCCAGCGCACTGGAGGATCCGGTGGCGACGGCCTTGCTCGAGGACTTCCACCAGCAACGGCCCGCCGTGCTGTGCCTGCAAAACCACGGCGCTCGCCTGTTCGGGCCCCTCGAGGCGCTGCTGATGGCCGATGGGACGCTGGAGAGGGACTACGAGTTCGTGGCCCGGGGGACCTACTGGGGGATGGAAGATCGGGTGGCCATCTACCGCCGTACAGGCCTGGCCCGGGTCGACGAGGCGGTGATCCAGGCGCGCTACGAACACATGGCCCGCGTGGTACCGGCGCCCGGCAACGAGAGCGAACGGGTGAAGGCTCGCCAGCAATCCGGATTCAAGAGGCAGCCGGAAGCCCCTCACCTGGGCAAAGATGAGCCCAGACTGCTGCCGGCCGGGGCGTACTATCCCGCCGCCCGTTTCCCTCCCCGGGGGATCGGCCCGATCTGACGGGGTTCAGGCTTCCCGAACGGCCTGGATGACGATGGAGCGACCGCCCGTGCTGCGGCCGGTCCAGAAGAGGCTGTCTCCGCTTGGCTTCATGGTGTAGCGGAATCCACGGAAGACGCCCACGAGCTCCATGACCCGATTCTCGGCGGCAACTAGATTGTCCACCCGGTCCAGTTCGAAGGGTTCGCCTCCTTCATAGAGGTCGCTGGCGTTCCAGACTCCGATCAGCCACATCGTGAACACTCCTTGTTCAGTCGTCCTTCTTCAGACGGCGGGATTCTAATCACCCTTGGGGGAGAATCAAGGTGGCCGGCGACTTTATGATTCTCTAGCTGAAAATTCCTTTACCCTGGGGGCACCATGGACGCTCAACCCGGCACGCTGTACATCGTCGCGACCCCCATCGGGAACCTGGGAGACCTGACCCTACGCGCAGCGGATGTGCTCAAGGCGGTGGATCTGATCGCCTCGGAGGACACCCGTCACACCGGCCGGCTGTTGGCCCACATCGGGGCCACCGCGCCGCAGGTCAGCTACCACGACCACAACGCCATCCGGCGTATCCCCGAGCTCCTCGAACGCCTGGAGGACGGCGGCACCGTGGCGCTGGTGAGCGACGCGGGCACGCCGACGGTCTCCGATCCGGGATTCAAGCTGGTGCGCGCGGCGCGGGAGGCGGACATCCCGGTGGTGCCGTTGCCGGGTGCCAGCGCGGTGATGGTGGCGCGGGCCGGGGCCGGGTTGCCCACGGACCGCTTCCACTTCCTGGGGTTCCTGCCGCCCAAGAAGGGCAAGGCACGACGCACCTTGGCCGAGGTGGCCGAGCTCAGCGGCACACTGGTGCTGTTCGTGTCGCCGTACAAGCTGGCTACCGTCCTGACGTTGGCACTGGAGGTGCTGGGGGATCGGCCAGCTTGCGTCTGCCGGGAGCTGACCAAGATCCACGAGACCTTCGACCGGCGGGCCCTGTCCGAGCTGCAGCAGCAATACGGCAACGGCAAGGTCAAAGGGGAGATCACCCTGCTCATCGCGGGGACCGGCCGGGGCGGCGCTGCGGGCCGATGAGAGCGCTCCTGCCCACCCTGTTGCTCCTGCTCGCCGCGCCGCTGCCGGCGGCGGCCACCGTCGAGATCAAATCCCCGGATTCCAAGGACCCACGCCCCGAGGTCCTGGGCACCGTGCTGACCCACGACACCGCCGACGGGCACTTCAAGATCTGGTACTGCCTGGAGGGCGCCGACGCCGTGACCTACCTGGCCGATGACCTGGACCCGGCCAACGGCGTGCCGGACGCCGTCGACGTGGTGGAGGAGGGGCTGGGGCGCACCTGGGAGCGGTTCATCGACACAGAGGGATGGCGCCCCCCCGGGGACGACCTCGGTGAAGGGGGTGACAGCCGGCTGGACGTGTACCTCAAGCACCTGGACTACAACGGCCTGGCCACCGCCGAGTGGCAAGAAGACCACTGGTCGGCCTACCTGCAGCTGGAGCCGGAGATCGCCGAGATCGGGCCGGAGCTGCTGGGATCGGTGGCGGCCCACGAGCTGCTGCACGCCATCCAGTACAGCTACACGGTGGACGCGGACAGCTGGGTCTACGAGTCAGCGGCGACCTACGGCCAGTACCTGCTGTACGCCGATGCGGTGTCGCTGGTTGCGGCGCTACAGGTGCTGTGGGGGCTGCGGCTGGCCGATCCCCACGCCGCCATCGACGTCACCGGCGACCGCATGGAGTATGCGGCCTTCGTGTGGGTCAAGTTCCTGGTGGACCGGGAGGGAGGGGACCAGGCCGCCTTCCGTGCCTGGTGGGAGATCCTCGCCGACGAGCCGGACTGGCGCGAGGCGATGGCGATCCATGCCCAGGAGACCGGGCTGGGCGACGCCGGCGAGCTGCTGGCCGAATACGGCGAGTGGCTGTACTACGTCTGCTCCCGCAATGACGGCCAGCACTGGATCGACGACGAGCTGGCCTGCTTGCTGGAGCTGGAGGCGTTCGTGGATTACGAGCTGTCCGGCGTGCCGGCCAGCTGGACCGTGGAGCCGGCCCCCTCACCCTGGGGCCTCTCCCTGGTCACCGTGAGCACCGCCGGGGCGGAGGACGTGGAGTCCTTCGAGGTCCTATGTGAGGCCGTCGACAACATCGTCGCCCACCGGGAGGTATTCCTCGGCGGCGGCAAGCTGTTGGTTGTGACGGCCCCCCTGGGGGACCGGGACGCACTGGAATTGAGGTGCTCTATTGACCGGGTACCGCAGGTGGACGACGGAGGATGCGCCTGCTCGGCTCAGGGTTCGCACGGAAACGTGGCGTGGTTGATGCTGGCCCTGCTGGCGGCTAGTTCACGGGGGAGACGGCGGCGGCGCCCTTCTTCGGCGGCGCGAACGACCCGGCGACCACCAGCCCGAAGTTGATCCGCAGCGTATCCATGCCGGTGTAGATCTCGTAGTTGCGCTCGTTGAGGCGTTCCACCAGGTGGCTCAGTTCGTAGTCGGCGCCCACGTTGAGGCGCACCTGCACCATGTCGGTGGGCCGAATGTACAGGCCGAGCCCGAATTCCGGCTGCAGGTACTCGGCGGTGGTGGTGAGGTAGCCCTCGGTGTTCTCGTGGATCACCGGCAGGATGTCACCGGCCTCGATGTCGGCCCAGGTGTAGTAACTGAAGCCACCCCAGATATCGACGTTGATCGCCTTGGAGCTGGTGGGGTTGTGCATCGCGTAGATCTCGGTCCCGACCTGGACCTGCACGACGTTGGCCGGGTTCAGCTGGACCGGCGCTCCGTACACCGACTGGCCCATGGAGTTGGTCAACTCATGCTCGTAGGGCCCGGTGGCGACGTAGTTGACCCACAGGTAGGGTTCGCCGTCTTGCATGCGCTTGGAGAAGGCCGCACCCAGGCGGACATCCGTACCGCCGGTGCCGGGGCTCATCGTGCCGTTGCTGTTGACGTCGTAGCGGCTCTTGCCGGTGGGGGGGGAGATGCCCAGCTCGAACAGCAGCGTCGCGGCGGCGGGCCGCTTCTCGTTGGCCTCGTCGAAGGGGGCAAACTGCAGGCCGATCCACATGTCGCCGAAGCCAGCGCGCTTGTCGTCCTTGAGTTCGGCAGCGGCGACGTCGCTATCGGAGAGCATGGTGGCGCGATCTTCGGCCACGTCATAGGTCAGGTTGGTGGCGGAGCGGTACCACAGCCGGTCCTGGAACACGATGGGGAAGGTGAAATCCAGCTCCAGCATGGGCGCCACGCCGAACTCGATGTCGATGTTCATCTGGTGGCGGGCGTGGTTGTACTTGGCCACCTCGTAGAACTGATCGTCGCTGTCCTGCTCACGCAACTTGCCCAGCTGGTACTCGCCGTCGTACCCCAGCTCGGCGTCCATGTGCAGGAACCGGATCAGCTCCGTACGTTGGGCACATTGCCCATGGGGCGCCACGCCCAGGGCAAAGGTCAGGAACACAAAGGTAGTCCACCAGCGCATAACGGTACCTCGATGGCCAAGAGTATCCGCCGAATACCCGAACGTCTACTCCGCCGGTTCACGTGCCGGCTCGCGCCGCAAACCGTAATCCCTCATCTTCAGCTGCAATCCCTTACGGCTGATGCCCAGCCGCTGGGCCGTATGGGTGACATTCCAGCCCGCCTTCTCCAGAGCCCGCAGGATCAGATCCCGCTCCAGCTCCTCGGTGTGGACCCGCACGACCTCCTTGAGGGACTCCCCCTCCTGCGGTAACGCCACCTCCGCCTCGCCCGCGGGGCGCCGGATCTCCCGGATGTGGGGCGGCAGGTCCTCGATGGTCACCGTGTCCGACTCCAGCAGCAGGATCACGCGCTCCATCATGTTCTCGAGCTCGCGGATGTTGCCCGGCCAGGGGTAGCGCTCCAGCACGCTGGCTGCCGCCGGCCCGATGGACGCCACCTCCCGGGACAATTTGCGGTTGAACTTGTCGAGGAAGTGGGCGCACAGGGAGGGGATGTCCTCGATGCGCTGACGCAGGGGCGGCAACACGATGGGCACCACGTTGAGGCGGTAGTACAGGTCGTCGCGGAACTCGCCGTTCTTGACCAGCTCCTCCAGGTCCACGTTGGTGGCCGCGATCAGGCGGACGTCCACCTCGATGGGCCGGATCCCCCCCACCCGCTCGAAAGAGCGTTCCTGGAGCACCCGCAGCAGCTTGACCTGGAGCTCCCGGGGCAGCTCCCCGACCTCGTCGAGGAACAGGGTGCCGCCGGAGGCCAGCTCGAAGCGGCCCGGCTTGGAGGCGTGGGCACCGGTGAAGGATCCTTTTTCGTGACCGAACAGCTCGCTCTCGAACAGGTTCTCGGGAATGGCGGTGCAGTTGACCATGATCAGCGGGCCGTCGACCCGGTCGCTGGCCCGGTGGATGGCGGTGGCGATGAGCTCCTTGCCCGTGCCGCTCTCCCCGCGGATCAGGATCGACGTGGGGGAGGCCGCCACCTTGCGGACCATCTTGAAGATGTCCTGCATCGCCGGCGTGGAGCCGATGATGCCGGCGAAGGGGTCGTCGCTATCGTCCACGACGGAGGCGCCGGGCACGGTGGAGCGCTCCTTGGCAGCCTCCGTGCGCAGCGCCTTGTCGACGACCTGACGCATCTCCGCGTGGTCGAAGGGTTTGGTCAGATAGTCGAAGGCACCCTGTTTGAGGGCCTCGACCGCCGTGTCCACCGTGCCGTGGGCCGTGAGGATCACCACCGGCAATCCCGGGTAATGCTCCCTGACGAAGCCCAACAGCGCCATGCCGTCCGTGCCGGGCATGCGCAGGTCGGTCAGCACGGCGTTGACGCCCCCCCGGCGGAGCACCTCGATGGCCTCGTCGCCGTCCGATGCGCAGCTCACCTCGTGGCCATCGCGGGCCAGCAGAGCGCGGAGTACGGTGCGGATGTTCTGCTCGTCGTCAACGACGAGGATACGCCTTGTCATAGGTGTCCTCGGTCCCTCAAATGAGACGTGGACTTGATTGTCTAATACCTCGAATCGAATCGAAGTATAGCTGAAGCGTCCATCTTCCCGCGCACGGGAGATTGGTGTGAGTCTGGTTCATCAACGACCATTAACGTACACTGGTCGGCGCATAGAAGGAGCCATCCGAAATGAAACGCACCCTGCTCGGCACCCTAACCCTCGCCATCGCCCTGACCTTCGTCCTCGGATTCACCGCAGGCGCACAGGCCGGCGGCAAAGCCCCCGATTTCTCACTCAAGGATACTAGCGGTAAGACCGTCAACCTCAGCGACTTCCTCGGCGAGAAGGTGATCATCATCAGCTTCTGGGCCACCTGGTGCACCCCGTGCAAGGCGGAGATGCCCCACCTGGAAGCCATGTACAAGGAGCTGGGCAAGGACGGCCTGGTGGTGCTGTCCATCTCCGTGGACGAGGCCAAGAACGAGCCGCAGGTGAAGAACCAGACCCGCGCCGGCGGCTATACGTTCCCGGTCCTGCTGGACCAGTCCACCGAAGTGGTCACCCTGTTCAATTCCCGCAAGTCCGTGCCCTACGCCGTGGTCATCGACAAGCAAAAGAACATCCACTCGACGCACGAGGGCTACTCCCCCGGCGACGAAGTGGCCCTCAAGGCCGAGGTGATGCAGCTGCTGGGCCTTACCCCCGAAGGCGGAACGAGCGGTGAGTAGCGCCCGCACGCTCACCCGAATCGCGTTACCCCTGTTGCTCCTCGCCGTACCGGCCACCGGTACGCACGCAGCGACGGTGCAGGGGTACGACAAGCAGAGCCCCCTCGAGGGGGCCAACTGGATGCTGGACGAGGGCCTGTACGTCAAGATCCACAACTTCGAGGACGGCAGCAACTACACCGACTTCCTGGAGATCGTCAACCGCACTTACACCGCCGTGCGCAAGGACGGCTGGAACGTGGGCGCGCAGCTGGACGCGGTGGTCAACGCACCGCCCGACACCGGCGACGGCCCGGTCAACCCCCTGTTCGGCAGCGAGCCGCCACCCCACCTGACCGAGGACGGCTACCTGCTGCCCGAAAAGGTGTTCCTGCAGTACCGTACGCGCCACTTCCGCATGGACTTCGGCGACTACTACATCAACGTGGGCAAGGGCATCGCCCTGTCGTTGACCAAGCGCACCGAGATCGACCAGGACACCAGCCTGCGGGGCGCCAAGTTCGGCGTGACCAGCGACAACGTGGACTGGAACCTGTTCGGCGGCTGGGCCAATGCCCAGAACATCTCCGTGGTGGCCATCAACCGCAACATGATGATGCCGGCCCACGAGCTGGTCTTCGGGACCGCTGGCCTGATACGGCCCCATTCCGCCGTGGAGATCGGAGTGCACGCGGTAGGGTCCACCTTCGAGCGGACGGAAGTGGGCGTCGATCGCCTCTCCGTGGATCACCTCAACTTGATCGACGAGCCGGTACAGCTTGGCGTCTTCGGTGGGTCGGTGCGGTTCCCCAGCCTGGGGCCGCTTGACTGGTATACCGAAGGGGACCTGTTCGTGTACGGCAAGTCGCCCACAGGCGAGACCGCCACCTTCGACCACGAGGGGACGGACAAGGACCTGGACAAGGGCTACGCCATCTACACCGGCGCCCAGATCTTCGGCGACCCGGTGAGCTTCCAGGTGGAATTCAAGCGCTACCACAACCACCTTCAGCAGAGCCGCCTCTCCGGTGTCACCGACAACGCCCTGACGGCCGCCCCGACCCTGGAGCTAGAGGAGGCGATTCAGCCGGACAGCCAGCACGCCGTCACCAGCAACGACATGACCGGCTACCGGCTGCGCTGGACCGCCTATATCCCCAAGACGGCCCACAGCCTCTTCTTCAACTTCGCCAACTTCTTCGACGACTACGATGTGGCAGGCCACGACCGGGAGGTGATCATCCACCCCTACGTGGGCACCCAGCTGTTCTTCGACAAGGGCCACCACATCTTCTTCACCGGCGGTTACCGCGGCGAGTTCAACGTGGAGGACGACAGCCCCACCGGCAAGGACTATGGCAACGACATGATGATCCACGCCTATTTCGACGGGGCGGTGGTCGTCAAGGCATCGACGCTGGAGCTGAGCACCAACTTCCGCACCTTCCACGAGGCCACCGACGATCCCTACGATTGGATCTCTTCTGAATCGTCGCTCAGCTGGAACTACAAGGGCGTGCTCACCGTGGCGGTGCTGTTCGACGTGACCAACGAGCGTTCCGCTCTCAGCGGGCCGCTGGCGGTGCCGGGCAACATCCTCAACCGGGACGACGCCGACGATCCGCTGGGCATCTTCGGCGCCGCCGAGGTGACGATCCGGCCCGCACCCGGCATGGGCATCAAGGTCTTTGCAGGGGCCAACAAGCAGGGCCTGCGTTGTACCGGCGGTGTATGCCGCTGGCTGCCCGGATTCAGCGGCTTCCGTACCGAGCTGACCTTCTCACTCTGACCTTCTCGCTCTGACCTACCCTTCCGTGGTACTAAACACTCTGGCCCGAATTCCATCGAATGATCGGCATGGTGGAACCGTCGGTCCGCAAGAGACGTTGATCAGGGCAGGGTGAAGCGCGACAATGGCGTTTCAACCGGTCCGATCGGATGCGCGCACCCCAAGGAGAACTGAATGGTATTCCGCACCTTAGCTACCGTCATCGCCGTCGCCCTGGCGGTGGTCTTCTCTCTGACGGCCTCGGCCAAGCCCGTCGTTCCGACATCGGTGACCGCCTCGGCCAGCCATACGCAGGACGACTACACCTTCGAGCCAGCAGCGCTGTCGGACGACCGCCTGTACAACTTCTGGGTCGCCGGGGGTGAAGGGGGCGGCCTGCAGCAGCACGTCAAGTTCGTCTTCGACGGCAGCGTGCCCATCTCCGGCATGGAGATCTGGAACGGCTGCCAGGTGGACCAGGACAGCTTCGAGGCCCGCGGTAAGGCCAAGAAGTTGGCCCTCAAGATGGGCTTCGACGAGTTGGAGGTCGAGGTCGAGGACACCTACGGCAAGCAGGTCATCAAGTTCGAAAAGACCTACACAGTCAGCAACATCCGCATCTTCTTCAAGGGGCTGTTCAAGGGCAAATCCTGGGACCAGATCAGCATCTCGGAGCTCCACTTCATCGACGACGACGAGGTGGACTACATCACCGGCGTCACCGCGGAAGCCAGCGCCTCCCTCGAGGGGGGCGATTACGGCCCGGAGAACCTGGTGGACACCTTCGAGGACTCCATGTGGTGCGAGGGCGTCAAGGAGGGGGACGAGGAGGACCGCAGCGATCGCAAGAAGGGTGAAGAGCCGGAGAACACCACCTCCATGGACAGCACCCGCGAGTTCACCCAGAAGGGCGCGGGCACCGGCGAGTGGGTCAAGCTCAACCTGGGCGGCAAGCGCTCGGTGGGCCGCGTCGGCATCATCATCGGCGACTCCTACGACGAGCAGTCCTTCAACTACTCCAGCCGTCCCAAGGTCCTCAAGGTGCAGTTCAGCGACCGGACCAAGCAGACCTGGGAGCTGCAGGACACGTCCGAGTGGCAGTACCTCGACGTCAGCGGCGTGTCGGCCGACTGGGTCAAGTTCACCATCGAGGAAGCCACCTTGGGCAAGCGTTACAACGACACGACCATCGCGGAGATCCGGCTCTGGACGGACTGAGTTTGTAGCGCCCCCCTCACGACACCTCGCCCTCCCCTCTCCCGTTGCTTTTGTGACCGAATCGAAGCCTTCATTGATCCCGCTCCCTGGATAGCGCAACAATGGCGCGGTAACTCGCCCGATCCGGTCCAAATCCGGGGAGCCTCAAATGGTCGTCCGCACCCTCGCCACCCTCGCCATCGTCACGGTTTGCTCGTGGACCGCCACCGCCAAGCCCATCCCCCCCACCTCGGTGACCGCCTCGCAAAGCGACACCTACGAGGGGTACACCTTCGAGCCCGGAGCGATGGTGGACGACCGGCTGGACACCTTCTGGGTTGCCGGGGGTGACGGGGGAGGCCTGAACACGAACGTCGCGTTCAGCTTTGGTGGCCAGGTACCCATCACCGGGATGGAGATCTGGAACGGCGCCCAGGCGACACAGGAGAGCTTCGATGCCCGTGGCAAGGCCAAGAAGCTCAAACTCCGATTGGGTTTCGACGAGCTAGAGGTCGATGTCGAGGACACCTACGGCAAGCAGGTCATCACGTTCGACAAGACCTACACCGTCAACAAGGTCACCCTCTTTCTCAAGGGCTTGTTCAAGGGCAAATCCTGGGACCAGATCAGCATCTCGGAGATCCGGTTCATCGACGGGGACGACGTGGATTACATCACCGGCGTCACGGCGGAGGCCAGCACCTCGCTCGAGGGCGATGCGTACGGACCCGAGAATGCCGTGGACACCTTCGAGGACACCATGTGGTGCGAGGGCAAAGGCAGCGAGGAAGACGCCAGCGCACGCAAAAAGGGGGCCGAGTCCGAACCCGCGACCGCCATGGGCAGCACCCGTGAGTTCACCCAGGAAGATGCGGGCATCGGTGAGTGGATCAAGCTCGGCCTGGGCAGTAAACGGTCGATCGGCCGCGTGGGCATCATGATTGGCGACACCTACGACGAGCAGACGTTCACCTACTCCAGCCGTCCCAAGACCCTGGAGGTGCAGTTCAGCGACGGCACCACGCAGGCCTGGGAGCTGCAAGACCACGCGCAATGGCAATACCTGGACGTCAGCGGCGTGTCGGCCGACTGGGTCAAGTTCACCATCGAGGAAGCCACCTTGGGCAAGCGTTACAACGACACGACCATCGCGGAGATCCGGCTCTGGACGGATTGATTCCCGGGCCTCCTACGGCACCGCGTCCCCACCCGCCTCGATGAAAGCAGGGCTCTGATACCGAAGCAGCGTTTCTTGCACCAACGCCTCGATCTGCTCGTCCACCGGAGCCCCGCGCTCGACGGGGTGGAACGTGGTGCTGAACCGCTCGCGGACACTCTGTTCGGGGTGGTAGCCCACCTCCACGACCCACTTGCCGCGGGTCCCGGGGTGGACCAGCGGGACACCCTTGATGCGCGCAGGGGGATCGGTGCGGGTGCGGTCGCCGCAGCCCAGGATCAGGTCCAGTTCGGGGATCTTGCGGGCCAGCACCTTCTCGTCGTCCTGGCCCAAGGCGGACAGCAGCACCACCAGATCGGCGCCTTCCTCGCGGGCCTGGGTGGCGGCAGCGGACACCGCCTCCACTGGATCGGCCGTGACGTACCCCTTGCCCACCATGCCGCCAGGGAGCACCCCCAAGATGACCACCTGCGTGCCGTCCCGGTCCACGTTCAGGGACGGGATGAACACCGGCTGGCCGGTCTCCGGATCCAGCAAATTGGTGCTCAGCAGGGGGAAATCGGCGCGCTGCTGGAGCTTGAGCACGTACTCCAGCCCGAAGACCAGGTCCCGGGCGCCCACGTTGACCGCGTCGACCCCGATGAGGGTGTAGGCATCCATCAGCAGCATGGCCGCCACCTTGCGGTAGGCCTCGGCGTCGGCCCCCAACGCGATGGCATTGCGGAACAGGAGGTTGCCCCCATCCACCACCAGCGCCTTGACCGGCTGATGCCGATGCTGGCTGACCACATAGGCCCGCTGCGCGAGCCCGCCCAGGGGTTGGTCCTTGCAGTCGCACGGCTCGAAATCGCCCAGCACGTCGCCCGTGAAGAGCAACCTCACGCGGGGGTCGGCCTCCCCCGCCCGGGCGCCGCAGGTCGCCAGCAGCGCGAGTAACAGCGGCAGGAGCAGCTGCCCCCGGCGGATTGGACGGGATGGGTGGCGTGGTCCTTGTTTGGTCATGGTGCTGGCTTACGCATCCTCAGGTAGAGATCGAAGTTGCCGTCCAGGGGGTGCTGCTGGTCCACGACGAAGCCGGCAGCCCCGAAGTTCTTGATGATCACCTCGGCGCTGGCCTTCTCCGTCACCGTGGTGTCCTGCACGATCGTCAGCGTACCGCCGGGCTTCATGGCCCGGTACACGCTGGCGATCATCCGCACATTCTCTTCGAGCAGGCCGGCGTAGGCATAGAAATCGGCGTGGATGAACAGCCCCCGGTCCAGGGTGTTGGCCTCGATAAGGCAATCGTCGACCTTCGTCAGCCGGACGTCCACGTTGCCGTGGGGGTTGAGCTCCGGGTCCTTGACCCGCTCGGAGATGTAGTCGACGGACGTCTGCTGGATGTCGATGGCGATGACCTTGCCCTTGGGGCCCGCCGCGTCGGCAAAGCGGAAGGTATAGAAGCCGGAGCCGCAGCCCAGATCGGCGACGGTCATGCCCGGCTCGATGGCCATCATCTCCATCACCTTGGCCGTGTCCTCGGTGCGGATCAGCAGCTGGTGATCCAGGGAGTAGGTGTTGTGGTTGGGATAGGTGTGGGAGACCTGCTCGTAGAGCAACACCCCGTCGGGGATCCAGCCGGGCGTCGGGCCCTTGGACTGCTTGGCTACCCCGTCCTCGGCCTCGGCCGGCGGCGCGGACCGGTCGCAACCCGATGCGACGACCACGGCGACGATCAGGGTCGTCGCGAGCCATGAGGAGTGTCGGCCGCGAGGGGTCAGCATGGTCCATCCACGAAGTGAGGCCGGTATCATAGCAGCGGCGCGCACCCTTTGGTTTATTATGGAAACCGTGCCAAGTTGGTGGCCCGTTTGGAAACGAAGGAAACACGGAGCGTATGCAGGACGAACGACCCACGCCGGACCATCCCGACCCCCACGGCGCCGAACTCCTGCGGCTGCGGCGGCACATCCAGGCACTGTGGGCGGTGCTACTGCTGGTGGCCATCGCCTCGGGGAGTCTGTTCGCCTGGAATCAGCGGGGACCATCGCAGCCCGGCACGCGGGAGATGCCCCCCCCCGATCCGGAGCAGCGCGCCTACTTCACCGAGGAGATCATCAAGAACAACGACGAGTTCCGGCGGGATGTGCGCGAACGCGCCGGGGTCCTGTTCGATCGCCAGGAGGTCAGCCGCGTCGCCCGGGGTGAGCCCAAGTGGCTGCAGAGCTTCATCGAGGAGCAGGCGCTGGAGCCGGACACGGCCCAGACCCTGTGCGAGATCCTCTCGACGTACATGATGCGCTGCAACGAGATCCACCTGGAGGAGTATCTGGGCTCCCACACGCCCAAGAACAGCACCAGTTTCTACAAGGTGGAGCACCAGCGGCTGATGCGGTCCCTGATCGTGTTGCTGAGCAGCGAACGGGCGGCCGTGCTGGAGCCCGACCTGACGCTGCACGGTTTCAAACGGCGATAGGATCACGGCTAGAGCTGCGGCGCCGTCTCGACGATGGAGTGGGGCGACGGCCGAGTCCGTGTCATACTGTCGTGTCGAGGCCGACATGGTTCGGCGGTGTTGGAGGTGACATGCTGGGCAATACGCGACACAAGCTACCCGCGTTTTTCCTGATGACGTTCATGCTGGGGCTGGGGCTGGCGTCTTGCCAGGAGTACAACCTGGCGGGGTCGTTCATCGAGGAGATCTTCTACCAGGAGCCGGCGTCCAAGGTGGACATCCTGTTCGTGATGGACAACTCCGTGTCGATGCAGGAAGAGCAAGAAGAGGTCGCGTCCAACTTCCAGGAGTTCATCACCAACATCGAGGAGACGAACGCCGACTGGCAGATCGGTGTGGTCACCACGGACATGGTGGACCCCCTGCACCGCGGCCGGCTGTACGGCACGATCCCCATCATCACGCCCATGACTCCCAGCTACGAGCAGGCCTTCTGGGACAACATCCACGTGGGCACCGAAGGCCACCCCATCGAGCGCGGCCTGTCGGCGGCCCTGTCGGCGGTCACCGCCCCCATCGCCACACACGACAACGAGGGATTCGTCCGGGACGACGCCCAGCTGACCATCATCGCGGTGAGCGACGAAAACGACTGCTCGGACAACGGCAGCATCTCTGGCGAGGACCCGGAAGCCTGCCACACCGAATCGGACACGCTGATCACCGTGCCGACCTTCGTGTCACGCCTGCGGACGATCAAGGACGACCCCCGGGACGTCACCCTGTCCGCCATCGTGGAGCTGGGCCCCGACAGCCCCGACGGGCTCTGCGGCGAGGCCGCCACCGGCCACCGCTACATCAAGGCCGCCGGCATGATGGGTGGAATGACCCGTTCCATCTGCGGCGAATACGACGACATCATGGACGAGCTGGGCCTGAGCGTGGCGGGTATCCGCTCCTCCTTCGCCCTGGTCCGCGTGCCGGACGTGTGCTCCATCGACGTCACCGTCAACAGCGCCATCATCGATCGGGACGACACCCAGGTGAACGGCTGGAGCTACGACGCCGAAAACAACTACCTCAACTTCTGGGGAGCCTCCGTGCCGGAACGGGACACCACCATCGTGGTGACCTACCAGCCGGGGAACGGCGACCTGGACTGCGTCGAATAGCTCCCACCTAGATCAGATACGGCTCCAGCATGCTCAGCGCCCGCAAGTCGGTCAGATCGATCTGCAGATCCGGCACCTCCTGGCAGGGGTAATCCGCACCAAAACTCTCCTGCAGCCCGTCCACCACCTCCCGGTCGTGGCGAGCCCAGCGGCAGTACACCTGATGCAGCTCCCAGACCCGGGCCACCATCCGCTCGTAGATGACCGGGTCCACCTCTCCGGGGGGCTCGGCGGGGAAGGCGTCCGGGCCACGCGGCGGTTCGGCTGCAGGCACCCCCGGGGTGCTCCAGTGCATGCGGTTGACGATCAGGCCGCCAAAGGGCACCTGCGCGTCCTGCAGCTGTCCGTGGAAGGCCACCGCGTCCCGCACCGCCATGGTGGTGGGCTGGGTCACGAGCAGGAAGGAAGAGCTGGGCTGGCGCAGCAGGCTCTGGACCCGCTCGGCCCGGCCGTGGATCGTATCGAACAGCGAGGAGAACGAGGTGAGGAACTCGCTGATGTTACGCAGCACGTCCGCCCCCACGAAGCGCTCGAAGATCTGGAACAGGGCGGCGCTGCCCTTGCCGAAGATGCGCGCGCCAGCCCACTTGGAGGTGAAGCGCGGGGTGATCAGCCAGTGCAGAACCCCCTCCTCCAGCACCCCGCTGATGCGCCGCGGCGCGTCCAGGAACTCCAGGGCGTTGCGGGCCGGTGGGGTGTCCACCACGATGAGGTCGTAGCGCTCCTCCTCCACCACGTCCAGCAGGCGGAGGATGGCGCTGTACTCCTGGGTGCCGCTGATGCCCTCGGTGATCTTCTGGTAGAAGCGATTCTCCAGGATCTGGTCCGCCACTTCCGGGGCGGGGGCGTAGCGGCGCACCGCGTCGTCCCAGGTGCTCTTGACGTCCAGCATCAGCGCCGACAGCTCACCGGTGATGGGGGTGGCGTCCGCCAGCTGCTTGACCGGGATGGGCATGGCCTGGTTGGGCAGATCCCTCACCCCCAGGGTATCGGCCAGGCGGCGAGCCGGGTCGATGGTCAGCACGAGCACCCGCTTGCCCTTGCGGGCGGCCATCAGGGCGATGGCCGCCGAGATCGTGGTCTTGCCCACCCCGCCGGTGCCGCAGCAGATGAGCAGTCGCTGGTCGATGAGGGGGAGGAGGCTCACGGGAGATCCTCCAGGAGGCCCACCACGGTCGCCAGCTGCTCCTCGCCGAGGTGGCGGGAGGGCAACATGGGGACCTCGACGGTGGGGACGTCGAGGGCGGCGTGCAGGCGGTCGATCTGGACCTGGGCCCGGTCCCGGCGGGCGATCATGCGGCCCACTTCCCGCAGCGCCCGGCCCACCTCGCCGCCGGCGCGGCTGTCCGTCGTGGCGACGAACCGCCGGTAGGCGTCCTCCTCACCGTCGGACAGGGGCGAGACCGGCACCCCGTTGATGACGATCGCCGCCACCTGGATGCCCCCCTGCTGCTCCAGCTGGGCCGCCATCTCGACGGTCTCGTTGACGGGGGTCTCCTCCGGCAGCGTCACCAGCACCAGGGCCGCCCGGGACGGGTCGGACAGCAGCTCATCCACCAGCTGAGCGTTGTTGTGCAAGGGCCCTTTGCGGGCCAGCTCCATCATCGCCCTCGGCGAACGCAGCATGGTCAGCCCGTGGCCGGTGGCCGGCGAGTCGAGCACCAGCATCTCGAAGCGCCGCTTGCCCTCGGCGTCCACCTCCCAGCCCAGGTCCATCACCTTGCCCAGGGAGATGAGGTCGTTGAGGCCCAGCACGGCGTTCATGAACGGGGCGATGAAGCGGTTGCCGAAGACCAGGTCGTACAGCCGGCGGAAGCGGATGTGACGCAGGAGGTATTCCTCCACCGCCTTGCTGGCCGAGATGCTGAAGATGTGCAGCCCCGGCCGGATCTCCCGGCCGTCGTAGCTGGGCTTGCCGTCCGCCAGCAATCCGGCCAGGGAGCCGGCCCCGGTCATCTCCACCACGGCCGTGGCTCGACCCGTGCCGGCGCTGAGGGCGCCGAGGGCGCCGGCGATGGTGGTCTTGCCCACCCCCCCTTTGCCGGCGACGACGATCAGCTCGCGCTCCAATAGCTCCTTCATTCGGTAGGCCCGGCTTCCGGCGTCGGGTCCTCGGCGGGGGGGTCGATGGCATCGAGGGCCAGGCGCCAGGTCCACGGGGAGTACCAGCAGGACAGGTGCCCGGCAGACGACAGCGATCGCACGGGGCAGCTGCCGTCCGGCAGCGACTCGTCCGCCATCACCAGGTTGTCGCCCTCCGAGCGGATGACCAGATCCGGCAGCCGGCTCCAGGGCAGATCGTTGCCCTCCTCGTCCCGGTCGTACCGCTGGGCGCCCCCGGGCAAGAGCACGCCCAGCCGGGGGCGGCGAAGCGGCGTGCAGACGGTCACCAGACAATCACAAGGCAGCTCGGGGTCCAGCTCGAGGGCACGCATCGCCGCGCGGCCGGCATCCCCCAGCGCAACCACCGCAACGTCGCTCCCGCTGGCCTCGGCCACGTCCCGGATGCGGGCCGACAGCCGCCCGGCGGCGCTCCGGGGGGCGCTCCCCAGCGGGCCATAGGACGCCATCGCCACCGGATCCCGGCGCCGGGCGCGGAGCCACAGATGGAAGGGCAGGCAGCTGGTCCAGGTCATCCAGGCGCCGGGCACGAGCAGCACGGTCCTGCCGCGCCCCTTGTCGGAGACCCAGGCTGCCGGCAACACCCCCACGGGCCAGGCCGCCACCGTCAGGAGTGTCAGCACGGTTTCGCGGATCCAAGCACCGAGCCCCGCGGCCCGCGGGCCGGCCGGGTTCCGGGGGGACGGGGGCGGCAAGCGCTGGCCACTGATGACGGCCCGCACCCCGTACGTGAAGCCGACGGCCAGCACCAACACCCAAAACAGTGCCGATAGGACGATTGCAGCGTGTGCCATTGCGCTCCTGGACTCCCAAAAGTTATCCACCCGTTCCACGCACTGTCAACGAATCCGAGCCCCTTCCCTGCGCCGTTGACAAGCGCCTCGCGCGTGATCAATATGTTCCAGCCACCGCAACCTTGGGATAAAAGATGACCGATCTGCGTGCTACGCCTTTCCTCCCCTTCCACAAGCAGCTCGGAGCCAAGCTGGTGGAGTTCGCTGGCTTCGAGATGCCGCTCCAGTTCACCGGGATCGTCAAGGAGCACAAGGCGGTGCGCGAGGGGGTCGGGCTGTTCGACGTCAGCCACATGGGCGAGGTGGAGATCCGCGGCCCCAAGGCGCTGCAGTTGACCCAGCAGCTCATCACCAATGACGCCAGCAAGCTCACCGACGGCCAGGCGCTGTACAGCCCCATGTGCCTGCCCACCGGCGGCATCGTCGACGACGTGCTGGTCTACCGCTACGACGAGCAGCGGTACCTGTTCGTGGTCAACGCCGCCAACTGCGCCAAGGACGTCGCGTGGATGGCCGAGCACGCCCTCCCGGAGGCAGAGGTCATCGACCGCAGCCCCGAATTCGGCCAGCTGGCGCTCCAGGGGCGGCACGCCCCACAGATCCTGGCTCAGATCACCGACCTGGACCTGGACCAGATCCCCTACTACCACTTTGCCGAGGGCCTGGTCGCCGGACAGCAGGCCATGGTGTCCCGCACCGGCTACACCGGCGAAGAGGGCTTCGAAATCTACATGCCCAACGGGGCCGCGGCACCCATCTTCGAGGGATTGATGGAGCACGGCCAGGCCTTCGATCTGGCTCCCATCGGCCTGGGGGCACGCGACACCCTGCGCCTGGAGATGAAGATGTGCCTGTACGGCAACGATATCTCCGAGGACACCACCCCCCTGGAAGCGGGGCTGGGCTGGGTGACCAAGCTGGACAAGGACGATTTCATCGGCAAGGAGGCGATACAGGCCCAGAAGGAAGCGGGCCTCAAGCGCCGCCTGGTGTGCTTCGAGCTGACCAAACGCGCCGTGCCGCGGCCCGGCGATCCGGCCCTCATCGACGGTGAGGCCGCCGGCGAGGTCACCTCCGGAGTGCTGAGCCCCTCACTGGGCAAGCCCATCGGGCTGGCCTATCTGCCCAAGGGCTGGTGGCGGCCCGGCAGCACGTTCGATGTGGAAATTCGCAACAAACCGGTGGGTGCCGTGGTGGTCAAGCCGCCCTTCTACAAGCGGCCCTACTGAGAACACTTTGCGGGAGGACGATCCATGGATTTTCCGGACAAGCTTCTGTACACGCTTCAGCACGAGTGGCTCCTCATCAAGGACGAAGTCGCCACCATCGGCGTCACCGATCACGCCCAGGAAGCCCTGGGTGACATCGTCTACCTGGGGGATTTCCCCGAGCCGGAAGATGCCGTCGATCGGGAAGACGTCATCGGCGTCGTCGAATCGGTGAAGGCCACTTCGGACATCTTCAGCCCCGTCACCGGCGTCATCGTCGAGGTCAACGAGGAGCTGGACGACGCCCCCGAGCTGGTCAACGAGAGCCCCTACGAGGACGGCTGGATCATCAAGATCAAGATGACCGAGCCGGACGAGATGGAGGACATGCTGAACGCCGAGGCGTACATCAAGTACCTGGCCGAAGAGAGCTGATCCAAACCCCATGAGATATCTGCCTGCCACCGAAGCGCAGATCGCCTCGATGCTCGAAGCGATCGACGTCCCCGATCTGCAATCCCTGTTCAGCATGATCCCCGAAGAGCTGCATCTGCCGCGGGAGATGGACCTCCCGCAGCCGATGACCGAGGAGCCGCTACTGCAGCACCTCACCGAGCTGGCCCAGCGCAACAAGCCGCTGGCCGGGCCACGCAGCTTCCTCGGTGGCGGCGTCTACGACCATTACGGACCGGCGCTGATGGATCAGATCCTGATCCGGTCCGAGTTCTACACGGCCTACACCCCCTACCAGCCGGAAGTGTCCCAGGGCACGCTGCAGGCGATCTTCGAGTTCCAGACGATGATCTGCCAGCTGTTCGAGATGGACGTGGCCAACGCCTCCCTCTACGACGGCGGTAGCGCGCTGGCCGAGGCCGTGCTGCTGGTGGACCGGCTGGCCAAACGGGGCACCGAGCCCCGCATCCTCGTCAGCGACGGCATCAATCCCCAGCACGCCGAGGCGCTGTGCACCTACCTGCGCTTCCGCGACAACATCGAGCTGGAGCCGGTGGCGCTGGATGGCCACGGGGTCACCGACCTGGACGCCCTGCGGGGGCAGATCGATGGGGCGGCAGCGGTGGTGGTGGCCTACCCCAACTGCCTGGGCAACATCGAGGACCTGGCCCAGGTCTCGGCCATCGCCAAGGAAGCCAAGGCCAAGCTGGTGGTGTCCGTGCCCGATCCCATCGCCATGGGCTTGCTGCGGGGGCCCGGTGCCTTCGACGCCGACATCGTCTGCGGCGAGGGCCAGGGGCTGGGATTGCCCCCCAACTTCGGCGGCCCGGGGGTTGGCCTGTTCGCCGTCAAGAAGAAGCACATGCGCAAGATGCCCGGGCGGCTGTGCGGCCAGACCAAGGACATCCACGGCAAGCCCGGCTACGTGCTCACGCTGTCGACGCGGGAGCAGCACATCCGCCGGGAGAAGGCCACCTCCAACATCTGCACCAACCAGGGGCTGATGGCACTGGCGGCGACGATCTACATGGCGCTGATGGGCAAGCAGGGCATCCGCGAGGTGGCCCACAGCTGCCACGCCAAGGCCGCCTACCTGCGGGCCAAGATCGGGGAGCTGGAGGGCTTCACGATCCCCTACGACGCCCCCTTCTTCCACGAGTTCGTCGTGGAGTACGACGGGGACCTGGGCGCACTGATGGAGGGCCTGGAGGCCAAGGGCTTCTACGGGGGCATCCCCATCGAGGAGACCCGCGGACGGTTCCTGGTGTGCGTCACCGAGCGCAACGACCGCACCACGATGGACGAGTACATCGACACCCTCGTCGAGCTGAGGAGGGCCCAGGCATGAGCAAGCTCAACGGCCCCGGCACCCGCGGCTTGGCCTTCGTCGAGCCGACCCTGTTCGATCAGTCCGTCCCCGGCCGCAGGGCCTGCGACCTGCCGCCGTCCGATGTGGATGACGGCGAGGAGCGGCCGGGCGCGAAGATCCCCCAGCACCTGCTGCGGGACGAGATCGAGGACTTCCCCGAGCTCAGCGAGCCCCAGGTGATGCGCCACTTCCAGCGGTTGTCCCAGTGGAACTTCGACGTGGACAGCGGCTTCTACCCGCTGGGGTCGTGCACCATGAAGTACAACCCCAAGATCAACGAGGCCGTGAGCCGCCTGCCGGGCTTCACCGGGCTCCACCCGTACCAGCCCCCGGAGACCACCCAGGGCGCGTTGCAGCTGGCCTACGAGCTGCAAGAGATGCTGGCAGAGATCGCCGGCATGGACGCTGTCACCTTGCACCCGTCCGCCGGCTCTCAGGGGGAACTCACCGGGTTGATGGTGATGCGGGCCTACCACACCGCCTGTGGCAATCCGCGCAAGAAGATCCTGCTGCCGGACACGGCCCACGGCACCAACCCGGCGTCGGCGGTGCTATGCGGCTACCAGGTGGTGGAGGTCCCCAGCGGCGAAGACGGCGTGCTGCACCCCGACACCCTGGCCGAGTACCTGGACGAGGACGTGGCCGGGCTGATGCTCACCAACCCCAACACCATCGGGTTGTTCGAGCGCCACATCGCCCAGCTGTCGGACATGCTGCACGAGGTGGGTGCGCTGCTGTACATGGACGGCGCCAACCTCAACGCGATGATGGGTATCACCCGCCCCGGCGATCAGGGCGTGGACGTGATGCACTACAACTTGCACAAGACCTTCTCCACGCCCCACGGCGGCGGCGGCCCGGGCGCCGGCCCGGTAGGTGTGGTGGAGACGCTGGCGCCGTTCCTGCCCAACCCGCTGGTGATCGAGGACGACGACGGCTACCGCCTGTCATCCATGGCCGACCGCCCGATGAGCATCGGCCAGGTGCGGGCCTTCATGGGCAACTTCGGCGTGCTGGTGCGGGCCTACGCCTACATCCGCGAGCTGGGGGCCGAGGGGCTCAAGAAGGTCACCGAGCTGGCGGTACTCAACGCCAACTACATGCGAGTGCGGCTGACGGGCCACTACCCCATCCCCTACGACCAGCCGTGCATGCACGAGGTGATCATCACCACCGAGGGCACCGGCAGCGGCGAGACCAACAACATCGACGTGGCCAAGCGGCTCATCGACAGCGGCTTCCATCCGCCCACCATGTCGTTCCCGCTGGTGGTCCACGAGGCGCTGATGATCGAGCCCACCGAGACGGAGAGCCTGGAGACGCTGGATGCGTTTTGCGACACGCTGATCGCCATCCGCGGGGAGATCGACGAGGCGCCCCAGGTGCTCAAGGACGCGCCGCAGAATCCGGTGGTGGGACGCATGGACGAGGTCACCGCGGCCCGCAAGCCGGTGTTGCGCTGGACGCGCGAGTAGCCGCTACCGGGTCCGATGCCGGCGCTGCCGGCCCCTGAACAACACCCAGGCCCCCAGCCACGCCACGGCCCACGGTGGGCCTCCGCGCCCGTCCTGGTCACAGCTGCAGCCACCGTCGTCCGGAGGTGGCTCCTGGCAGTCCGTGTCCGCGGCATCCGGGAACCCGTCGCAGTCGTCGTCCAGGTAGTTGCCGCAGTCCTCCGGCGTGGACGGGGAGATGTCCGGGTCCACGTCATCACAGTCAGTGCCGTAGTGCCCGCCGTCGTGGCCGTCGCCGTCCACATCCTTGATGTCTGCACCGTCGCAGTCCTCGTCGATGCCGTTGTAGGGGATCTCGGGCATGCTCGGATTGACGTTGGGGTTGAAGTCGTCGCAGTCCGCGTTGCACAGCGATGAGTAGCCGTCCAGATCGTTGTCCTCGCCGTTGTCCACCAGGCCGTCGCAGTCGTTGTCCAGCTGGTCGCAGACCTCCGCGGCGGCCGGATGGACGTTTGGGTTGAAGTCGTCGCAGTCGCCGACGCACAGGCTCCAGCCGTCGGCGTCCATGTCGCCAGACTCATCCGTGCCGCTGTAACAATCGTTGTCGTGGCCGTCGCAGATCTCCTCGGCGCCCGGGTGGACCGACGGCTGCACGTCATCGCAGTCGCCGGCGCACTCGGTGTACCCGTCGTTGTCGTTGTCGTACTCGGTGTGGACCAGGTCATTCATGCAGTCGCTGTCGATGTAGTCGTTGCAGGTCTCCGGGGCGTAGGGGTAGATGGAGGGGTCCAGGTCGTCGCAGTCCATGCATTCGATCCAGCCATCGCCATCGTTGTCGTATTCGTCGGCGCCCAGGGTGCCGTCGCAGTCGTTGTCCTCTCCATCGCACTGCTCGGGGGCGCCCGGGCGGAACAGGATGTCGTTGTCGTCGCAGTCCCCCTCGCACACCGAGTAGCCGTCGCCGTCGGCGTCCGAGTCTTCGTCCACCACGTAGTCGCAGTCGTTGTCGATGGCGTCGCAGATGTCGGGGGCGCCGGGGTAGACGGTGGGGTTGGTGTCGTCGCAGTCCTCGCAGCCAAGGAAGCCGTCACCGTCCAGGTCGTCGGTCTCGTCGGCGGGGACGATGCCGTCGCAGTCGTTGTCCAGCTGATCACACAGTTCGGTAGCCCCGGGATAGATCGATGGATCGGTGTCGTCGCAGTCGCCGAGATCGACGGTGTAGCCGTCGGCGTCCCGGTCCCAGTCAACGGCCGGTATCCCGTAAAACAGGTACGCCTGCCCCGCCTGTGTCCCGTTTTCACCGTTGAGGCGGCTGCCCACGAGCAGGTCGGCGTAGCCATCGCCGTCAACGTCTCCCGCCGCGGACAGCGCGGAGCCCGCGTAGTCTCCGATGGCCTCTCCTCCGAACCACGCGGCGCTGTCGAACAGGCTCACGTCCAGGCTCCAACCCGCCGGCTGTCCCAGCACCAGGTAGGACCGGCCTCGGTCGACCATCAAGCCGTCGCCATACGGTGCACCGATCCACAAATCGTCGTAGCCGTCCCCGTCCATGTCGCCCGCGCCCGCGATCCTCTGGCCGGCTTTGTCGCCGGCGTTTTCTCCGAGGAATGAGGCATCGCAGTAGCCCAGGTTGAGCCCCACCGCCCCGCCGCTGCCCCCGAGCACCAGATAGACCTTGCCCGCGTCCACGGCGGATTGATTGTTGCCGATGGCCGCGATGAGCAAGTCGTCATATCCGTCGCCGTTGACGTCTCCTGCCCCCGCTACCGTCGAGCCCGCCAGGTCATTGGTCGACTCGCCGACATAGGTCGCGTCCGCCTGGCCCAGGCCCACGTCCGGCGCCCAGCCGGACGACCGCCCCAAGATGACGTAGACCTTGCCGGCAGCCGGAGCGTTGTCGCTGTTGTTCCTCGCGCCGACGGCCACATCGGCGAATCCGTCGCCGTCGAAATCCCCGATGCCATCGAGGCTGTACCCGGCTTCGTCACCGGCGTTCTCACCGAGATACGAGGCGTCCGAGTCCTGCAGCGGGGTATCCCACCCCCAGGCGCCGGGGCCTCCCAGCAGAACGTAGGCCTTGCCCGCATCCGCCTGCAGCTGGCCGTTCCGCGCCGCCGAGATCAACACGTCTCCGTACCCGTCGCCGTCCACATCCCCTGCAGCGGCCACGGCGTACCCCGCCTCGTCGCCATTCGCCTCCCCGAGGAACGAGCTGTCCACCTGAGACAGGGGCGTGTCCATGCTCCACCCGCCGGTTCCACCCAGGATCAGGTACACCTTCCCCGTCGCATCCGGGATGACGCCGAAACTCGGCGCACCGACGAGCATGTCGGCGTATCCATCCCCGTTGACATCCCCGACGCCGGCAACCGAGGCCCCGGCCCACTCTTCGTAGGACTCCCCCAGAAAAGACGCATCAGCCCCCCACAACAGCTGATCGAGAGGCAAGGCGCAACGCTCCCCGAAGATCAGGTAGGCCTGCCCAGCCGAGACCGCGGATTCGCTGCTCTGGGTGGCGCCGATCAGCAGATCGTCGAAGCCATCCCCGTTGACATCCCCGACGCCGGCAACCGAGGCCCCGGCACGATCGTTGGCCAACTCGCCATGGAAGGAAGCGGTAGGCACCAGCTCCATGGGGTCGGCCGCCGCAGTCCTGAGGGGTAGGAGTCCGACCGCCAGCCCCAACACCGAAGCGCCAGCGGTAGCTCCGAAACGACGTAAGTACGGGATTCCCCACCCGGTTTCTGGTGCGCCCATTCACCGATCATACCAACGAACGGCGAAAGCCAGGCGGATCAGTCCTGCGACCGCCCCCGGATCTTGCCCAGGAAGTCCTTGAGCGAGCGGGCAGCCAGCCAGGATTTCACCGACTCGGGCAGGGAGCGGGCCGACTCGGTGTGGATGGTGTAGTAAAAACGCGAGCCGCCGTCGTTGATGGGGGATGGGATGACCTGGTAGGAGCCGTCGCAGACCACCAGATCCGATTCCTTGTCCGTGTCCAGGGTGTACCACAGGTAGGATCCGGCCGCCTCGTAGTTGTAGTGCAGGTTGTAGACGATCTCCGTGCCCACGACCTTGATCTCCCAAAACGCGCTGATGGTGCGGACGCTGCCTGCGGTCTTGTCGCCGTAGATCTCGTAGCCCTTGCAGGATTTGATCTCGTCCACCCGGGCCTGGAAATCCAGGATCTCCTCCCAGACCTTGGCGGGGGGTGCGTCGATCTCCACCACCCCCATCGTCTTGTAGGGGATGTCGTCGATGCCCATGCGTACCACGAGTTCACCGGCCTGGAGCAGGGCCTCTTCGTCGTCGGTGAGCTCGGGGGCGGTGGGGGCGGCCAGCGCCGGAGAGGCCGCCACGGACAGGGCAAGGATCAGGAGACGGAAGGTGTATTGCATGGCTGACCTCGGCGGCCAGTCTAGCAGGGGTCAGAAAAAGGGACGCTCATGAGATCATAAGAAACTGGCCGCAAAAAAAGGCCTGTCGCGCGTTCAGCGATCGTCGCGCCGCGGCATGTCGCCGGTGTCGCGCGTGCGCTCCCGCTCCTCTTCGTCGGAGTGTTCCTCCCACCAGGCCTCCAACTCGGCGTTGAGGGCCTTGATGGGCCCGGCGTCCTCGCCGAACTGCTGCCGGTACACGGCCATCAGCTGGGCAGCCTCGTACAGGTCCTCGTCTCCGGTGATGTCGTGGGCGTACAGGGCGTCGCCGATGGCGACCTGCATGTAGTCGTAGCGCCCGATGGACGGCACGTCCCAGACGCCCACCAGCGCGTGGGCGTAGTCCAGCAGCGCGTCGGCTTTGGCGAGCTGATCGTGGGGCGCGGCCAGCATGTCGGCCATGGACAGCGTCAGCGTATCGGAGCGGTCCTCGCGGGTGAGCGGGTCGACCCACGTGGCGGTGAAGGTGAACTCCTCGGAGCCATCATGGCTGGCGTCGCAGTCCACCAGCGTCTGGTGGAAGATCATCGCGTCACCGGGGGCCAGGTGCTGGGATTTCAGCTCGGCGGGGTTGGCCACCGCCTCCTCGCCGAAGAACTCGCTCATCAGGTAACCCTCGGGGAGCTCGACGATGAGCTTCACCTCGCGGGCGGCGATCTCCATGGCGGACAGGAAGCGCTCGTCGTCGCCGAAAATGACGTCCGCCTCGTCCTCGGAGTCCAGGAAAATGTAGGCGCCCTTGCCTGCATCGGTGACCTGGTTCATCAGCACGTCCTCGAAGCTGTACGCGTAGGGGCAGATCCCCACGCCGGAGAGGTAGATCCCCTCGCTCTCGGCGTCCTCGGCGTGGGAGGCGATGAGCTGCTCGTCGGTGGTGCCGACGTTGGCGTTGCCGTCGCTGACGAGGATGACGCGGTTCATCCGGTCGGGGCTGTATGCGGCATCGGCCATATCGTAGGCCGCCACCAGGCCGCTGTGCAGATCGGTCATCCCGCCGGTGTCCATCTGGTTGATGGCCGCCAGTAGCTGGGCGTCGTTGGGGCCGGTGATGATGTGGTTCTCCAGCAGAACCTGGGTCTCCGTGTCCCACGTGACGATGGAGACGATGTCGCCGGGCTCCAGGTTGGAGGCGCTGGCGCGCATGGCCTGCTTGGCCGTATCGATGGAGTGGCCGCTCATGGAGCCCGACACGTCCACCGAGTAGACCAGCGAGCGGGGCCGGCGCTCGAAGGCCGACGCCGTGGGGGCCACCACCGCCACGGTGACGGTGTAGCTGCCGTCCCCTTCGAGCCGGACCTGGGGCTCGAGGCTGACGTGGCCCGGGGCGGCGGGCTCGTAGCCGAACTCGTAATAGTTGAGGAACTCCCAGCTGCGCATGCCGCTGTAGATTTGAGAACCCTCGTTGATCAATTGACGAGCCAGGGCCGGGGCCGCCTGGGAGTTGGAATCGTCCGCCGACATGAACAGGGTCACCGGGCCGGGGGGCAGATCGTCGCAGGGGCCTTCCTCTTCGTCCTCCAGGTCGTCCGCGGTATCGTCGTCGTCCGCCGCGTCGTCGTCGTCCCCCAGATCCCCCTTGTTGTCGTTCCCCTGGGAGCCAACCCACGCCCCTCCACCGCTATCGTCCCCGTTGAATCCGCCCGAACAGGCGATCGCCCACAGGGAGGCGGCAACCAGCACAACGTAGTGCTTCCAGTTGAGATTCCAGTTCCATCGCATCGAACCCCTCCGACCTCTCTACGCGCCGAACCCTGCGGTCGGGGTGAACGTTATTCAAGAGGTGTGCCAATGCGGCGTGCCGAGGGCAATCCAGGGGGAAAAAACGGGCGGGAGGGAAGATGGGGCTTCGGACCCTTACCACTCACCGGCGATCAGGAACGGGGAGACCACGGTGAGCCGGAGCCCGCCACTCCGTCGACGGGAGGCCCCGGTATTGGCCTGCGCCGAGGCCTGACGAGCCAGGCGGAGGTTGGTGATCGCCGCATGCACGAAGGCCATCGGCAGAGTCATGCATCCCGCGCCGAGCCAGCTCAGCCCGGAAACCTCGAATCGGATCCCCATGCCTACCAGCATGGCACAGGTGCTGACCCCGACCAGTCCCCCCACGAGTTGGACGGTCCCCGTCGACCGGAAGGTCTCCGAGGCGGCCGATGCCGATGGCGAGGTATCGATGATGGTGTGGGCCCTGATCAACGTGTCGTGCACGGCGGCGGCTCCCAGGGCGGCGTAGTAGATACCGTACGAGGACATGGGAATCAGAAGGGCCGCACCTGAGCCGTCCATGCAATATCCGGGAAGCAAGGCATGACACATCCCAGGATCCTGGCTCATGCTCGCGCCGATGATGATCCCGAGTACGCCTGCACCGATCCCCAGCGCGGATGGCAGCGCCCACTGTTTGCCGTGTCCGGTGGTCCATCGGTGTAGCTTGCGTTGCCACGGGCTCAGACGGGGCGCCGGGGGGGCCTCGGCCGCCACGGCTGTTGATTCATCCGACACAGCACCGGTGGTGGGCACCGGCGCCAGATCCGTCTCGGCCACGCCGTGATCCACGGCGAGGACGGCCGATTTGAAGGACACATATCCACAGTCGTCCGGAATGCCGGCAGCCAGCTCCTCGAGCCGCTGGGGGGTGTAGCCCATCCCCAGCAGCAGGTCCCACTGGACCGGCAGCTGCTGGCCCTGGGGGCTGTCCGGGGTCACCGGGCACCTCTCGTAAAAGGCCTGGAACGCCGTCTCCTGGGGCTCCGCCTGGGCCCATCCGGCCTGGGGCCAACCCACCAGCAAGACCATCCCCAGGATCAACCCCAACCCGCTACTCCGAACCGCGCGACGACCCGTGTGCATCCACCTTCTCCTGCTACGTTCCGTGCTCGTCTTCCCCCGGCTCCAAGGGGCGTGCAAGAGGCGGACCAAGCCGGAGGGACATCAGCGGGACCGAGCCCCCTGCGCTGCGTTGCGTAGGGCGGCAGCTTCGGTGCGCAACTGGGTGAGGGCCTCGTGCAGGCCGAGGGCGGGGGCCGGGGCATCACCGGCGGCCTGGGCCGCGTCGGGGATCTCGTCGGTGTCCCCCAGGCCGGCGTCGCGGAAGCGTTTGAGGTAGTCGTGAAGCAGGTCGCGGATCTCCTCGGGCTGGTCCACACCGCGGAAGACCCCCTCGTGCATGGAGATAACCCCCTGGTGGCCCTTGTCGCCGGCCGCAGCCCCCGCGCCACCCCCGGCGGTCTGGACCTTGACGTCGGCGATGCCCAGCAGTCGCTGGACCGGGCCCCGGCTGACGGAGATGTTCTGGATGTTGGCCAGGGTGAGGGTCATCTCGCGGACGTTCCATACCCCCTCGCGGATACGCAGCGAACGATCGGTGAGCTTGTACCAGCGCAGCTCGTAATCCAGGCGCACCAGCAGCAACGAGAACAGCGCCTGGCCCAGCACGGCGCAGATACCGAACGCCTCGGAGGCCAGGATCAGATAGTCCCCCACCCCGTCCAGGCCGGCGGCCCGCAAGCCCCCCAAGCCCCCCAGCAAGAACCCCCCACCCCCCACCCCCCCCCGCTGCCTCAGGAACCACCGGAAGAGGGCGTACTTGAAGTAGTTGGGTGCCGCCCGGAAGACCCGCAGAGTGCCATCGGCCCCCGCCGGATCGTGGGGCTGGGGCGGGATACGCAGCGCCGCCATGGTCCAGCGCTTGAACGGGCTATACATCGCCGCCGTCCCGGTGGGCCAGCTGCTCCAGGGCCAGGCGGGCTCCCCTCAGCTCTTCGGCGACGGCCTGCAGCTCGGCGGCCACCAGCTGGGCGTCGCCCAGGGAGCCTTCCGAGACTGCCCGGGCCTCGCCGGCCGCTAGCTGGCGGTTTCCCCGCATGCGACTGTACAGGAAGTCCCGCAGCAGCGGGTACTCCAGCAGCCCTTCGATCTTCATCTCGGCGGTGGCAGCGCCAGCGGCGGTCTGGATGTGTACGTCCGCCAGCTCGAGCCAGCGCTGCACCGGCCCGGACGTCAGGTGGATGTCCTGGATGCGGGCGTAGGTGAGGTTGACCTCCCGGCGGAAGAGGATGCCCCAGCGCATGTGGATGCCCTCGTCGTCGAACCGGTAACGCAGGGTGTGGTAGCGGAAGTACAGCAGCGGCAACGTGATGACGAACAGCGGCCCCGACGCGATGATCCGCACCAGGTAGACCTTCCACAGCCTGCGGTGCGGCCGCTCGATGGCGCGGATCTCCGGGGGGATGTTCACACCGGCCTCCAGCCGCGGAAGGTGCTCAGGTAGGGCGCCGCCTGTTCCCGGATCCAGCCCCAGTCCTGCGCCTGCACCCGCCCCTTGTCGAACAGGCTGCTACCCACGCCGAAACCGTCGGCGCCGGCCTCCAGGTAGGGCAGTATCCCCTCGGCGGTGATGCCACCCACGGGCATGATCGGCACCTTGTCCAGCGGCCCCCGCACGTCCCGCAGGTAGCCGGGGCCGAAGCGGTGGGCCGGGAACAGCTTGACCACGTCCGCCCCCAGCTCGAAGGCCTGCCAGATCTCCGTGGGGGTGAAGGCGCCGGGGAAAACCGGGATGTCCTGATCCACGCACGCGCAGATGACATCCACGGAGACCACCGGGGTGACGATGAACTCGGCGCCGGCCTCCAGCGCCTGCCCCAGCTGGAACAGGTCGCAGACCGTACCCGCGCCCACGTTGGCCTCGCTGCCCACCTCGGCACGCACGGCCCCGATGAGCGCCGGGGCGTCGTCCGTGTTCATGGTGACCTCGACGCAACGTACGCCGCCGGCAACGGCGGCCTGCGCCATCGGCCGGACCGCCGCCTCCTCGAACCCCCGCAAGATTCCCACCACGGGAAGATCCCGGTACAGATCCCAGTTGAAGCGCCCGTCCATACCCCTCTCCTAGCGCACCCAGCTACCCGGCTTGGCCACCACCAGGCGCTGGTAGAAATCCAGCACCTTGTAGCGGTCGTCAGTTTCCATCAGGGCCATGGCCGAGCGGGGGTGTTCGTTGAGATAGCCGGTGATGACATAGGGCAGATGATAGCCCCAGCGCAGGTGGTCGCGGAGCTGGCCGTACTCCTCGATCAATCCCAGCAACGGCTCCACGTTGTAGCGCGGGTTGTTCAGATAGAACAGCAGCAGCTCCAGCTGGGTGTTGCCCGCCCCGCGGCCGATGCCGTGCACCGTGGCGTCGGCGTAGTCGGCCCCCATGTTGATGGCCTCGATGGTGTTGGCGAAGGCGTTCTGCTGGCTGTTGTGGGCGTGGATCCCCACGGACCGGTCACCGAGGATCTCCCGGTATTTGATCATCAAAAAACGCACGTGGTACGGGTACAGCGCCCCGAAGCTGTCCACCAGCGTGAAGTTCTTCACCGGGGTCTTGGTCATCGCCTCCAAGAAGGTGTCCATCTCCTCTTCGCTGATGGCGGAGACGGCCATCAGGTTGACGAACACCTCGTACTCACAGGCGAGGCAGTGGTCGATGATCTCAAGGCACTCGTCCAGCTGGTGGGCATAGGTGGCGATGCGCACCACGTCGATGATGGTGTCGCGGCTGTGGGGGATGTCGCTCTTCTCGACCTTGCCCACGTCCACCATCGTCGACAACCGCATCGCTGAACTCTCGGTGACCCGGGCCAGATCATCTTCGGTGCAAAACCGCCAGGGCCCATACTTCTCGGGGTCGAAGGTCTTGAGGGAGGAACGGTAGCCCACCTCCATGATGTCCACGCCCACATCGGCCAGGGCGCGGAAGGTCGTCTTGACCAGCTCGTGCTCGAACTGCCAGGCGTTGAGCAGTCCCCCATCGCGGATGGTGCAGTCGACGACCTTGACCTGTTGGCGGCGGCCCGCGGCCAGATGGCGCGGACAGCACTGGACCCTGTATTCGTGCTTCATTGTCCTATCGATACTCCGTACTAGCCGGTGATTCCCGGCAAGGTTTGGGCGGCCAGTTCGGCCACAAAACGTCGGATCAAATTGGCGGTGACCGTCTGACGATAGCAGGCCGTCGACCGTACGTCATCGATGGGCTGGACTTCGGCGGTGGCAGCGGCGGCGGCTTCGGCCACGGCCTCCACGCCAGCGGTGTCGCGGCCCTCGATGGCCCGCTCGGTGGCTTCCAGCCGCACCACGGTGGGCGCCACGGAACCTGCGGCCAGCGAGATGCCGGCAAAGGTGCCGCCCCGCACGGTGCCCACGCCGGCCAGCACCACCTTGGAGCAGTAGAACGCCCGGCGGGAGCCAACCTTGGCAAACCAGAACCGGGTGTCCGGCTCGGGGGGCGGGAGCACGACCCCGGCGATGAACTCACCCGGCCGCGTGCACAGGGTGCGGTACCCGGTGTACAGGGCGTCCATGTTCACCAGCCGCGTGCCGTCCGGGCCGACGAGCTTCACCATCGCCAGGCACGCCATCAGCACCGGCAGCGTGTCGCCGGCCGGCGAGGCGTTGCCCAGGTTGCCCCCCAGGGTGCCCCGGTGCTGGATCTGGCGCGAACCGACCTGGCCACAGGCCTCGGCCAGGATCGGGCAGCGGCCCCGCACCAGCGCCGAGTCGGCCAGCTGAGCGTGGGTGACCGTCGCCCCGATCTGCAACGCTCCCTCGTCGTCGCGCAGCTCGTCGAGGCCGGCGCAGCGGCTCAGGTCCACCACTCCCGTCGGGGTCAGCTGGCCCTGGTCCATCAGCACCATCACGTCGGTGCCGCCGGCCAGCAGGGTCCAGTCCGGATGCTCGGCATAGACCTCGGCCGCTTCCTGCATCGTCCTCGGTGTGACCACCTGGATGTGGGCGTCCATCACTCCACCTCCTCGGCGGCGGACTCCACCGCATCGACGATCTTGTGGTAGCCGGTACAGCGGCAGATGTTGCCCACCAGCCCCCGGCGGATCTCCCCCCGGTCCGGGTGAGGATGGACCCGCAGCAACGCCACCGACGACAGCACCATGCCCGGCGTGCAGAACCCGCATTGGACCGCGCCTCGATCGATGAACGCCTGCTGGACGGCGTGTAGTTCGCCGCCCTGCTCCAGACCCTCGATGGTCTCCACGGCGCGCCCCTGCAACTGGACCGCCGGTACCAAACAAGCGTTGACCGGCTCCCCGTCGAGCAGCACCGTGCAGGCGCCACACTCCCCCTCGCCACAGCCCTCCTTGGTCCCGGTCAGCCCCAGCTCCACGCGCAGCACGTCCACCAGGCGCTGCATGGGCGTCACCTGCAGCTGGCGGCTCTCGCCGTTGACCGTAAATGTCAGCTCCATGGCCACTCCTTCCCGCCTGCGCGCGCAACCTCGAGCAGTCGCTCTGGCGTTACCGGGATACTCGTCAGCGCCAGCCCGGTGGCGTCCTCCACCGCGGCCACCAGCGCCGGGGCGGGGATGTCGTGGGACAGCTCGCCCAGCCCCTTGGCGCCGTGGGGGCCGTGGTCGAACGGCTCCTCGAGGATGGACACCTCCATCTCCGGGGCGTCCACAGCGGTGGGCACCATGTAGGTGCCAAAGGTGGGGTTGGCCACACCCCCGTGTTCGTCACTGTGGATCTCTTCCATCCAGCCGTAGCCCAACCCCTGCAGCGATCCGCCCTGGATCTGGCCTTCGACGATGCCGGGGTTGATGGCCTTGCCGATCTCGTGGGCGGTCCAGAAGCCGGTGACCCGCACCTCCAGCGTGTCCCGATCCACCTCCACCTCCACCACGTCGGCCGCGTAGCCGTAGCCGGCGTAGGCGTCCCCGATGTAGTTGTCCTCGTCCCAGTCCGTCCCCTCGGGGCATGCGTAGATGGCGTCCCGCCGAAGCGGCCCGGCCTGATCCAGATGAGCCCGGGCCACGCCTTCCAGGGAAACATCTGCCGCCAGCCCCTGGCCCGCTGCCCATTCCTCTAACGCGCGGCGCAGCGACGCCGCCGCATCGGCCACCACCCGGCCCACGACCTGTACCGATCGGGACGCCACCGTGGGACCGCTGTCCGGCACCACCGCCGTGTCCGGCTGGGCGGTCGTCACCTGGGCCAGCGGCACGCCCATGGCGTCCGCGGCGATCTGGGCAAAGGCCGTGTGGGAGGCCTGGCCCATGTCCGTGTTACCCGCCAGCACCCGGAACCGGTGCGGGCTGCCGTCCACCAGCTCGACCCCCACCTGCCCACGGATGCGATCCTCGCCGGATCCGGTGAAACCGCCCCCGTGGTAGAAGCCGGCCAGCCCCACGCCGCGGGCCAAACGCTCACCCCGCGCCCGCTGGTTGGATGCTTCCTGCCGCCGCCGGGCGTACTCGCTGTCCTCGATGACCTTCTCCAGACAGGGCACCATGCCCACGCTCTGGGTGAGCTGCTGTCCGCTGGCGGTGGTGTCCCCCACCCGCAGGGCGTTGCGCAGCCTCAGCTCGGCCGGATCCAGCCCGGCCGCCCGGGCCAGGGCATCCATGTGCCGCTCCAGGGCAAAACCGGCCTGGGGGGCGCCGAAGCCGCGGAAGGCGCCGAACGGCGGGCGATGGGTGGCCACCGCCACCCCCTCCACGTCCACGTCCGCGCAGCGATAGGGCCCGGCCGCGTGGATCACCGCCCGGGCGAGCACCACCGGTGAGCAGGTGGCATAGGCGCCCGCGTCGATGCGGATACGCGCCCGCACGCCCAGCAGGGTGCCGGCGCCGTCGATGCCGGCGGTGATCGTGATGGTGGACGGGTGGCGCCGGGTGGTGGAGCGCATGTCCTCGACGCGGGAGTAGACCACCTTCACCGGCCGGCCGGCGGCCAGCGCCAGCAACGCCGCGTGGCCGGCGATGAGGTTGGGGTAGTCCTCCTTGCCGCCGAATCCGCCGCCGGTGGCGACCTGCACGACGCGCACCTGCTCATCGGCCAGGCCCAGCATCGTCTTGACCGCCTTGTGCACGTAATACGGGCATTGCATGGAGCCCCGTACCCTCACGCCGCCGCCGTCCATTGGCTCGGCGAGCATGCCCTGGGGCTCGATGTAGAGCTGTTCCTGGGCGCCGGTCTCGTAGGTCTGTTCGATGACGTGAGCCGCGCGGGCCAGCGCCCCGTCCACGTCCCCACGCCGCATGTGCTGGCGGCGGATGATGTGCTCGTCGTCGTCGGCCTCCGCGTCCCGGTAGTCCAGGCGGGCCGGGAGCTCCTCGATGTCCAGGGTGACGGCAGCCAGCGCCCCGGCCAGCAGCTCCTTGGTCGGCGCCGCGATCAGCGCCACCGGCTCCTCCACGTGGCGGACGACGTCCTCCACCAGCATGGGCTGGTCCTCGTCGATGAAGGCGGACAGGTTGCGGCCGGGGATGTCCGCCGCCGTCACGCGTGTGACCTGCTCCCAGTCGAATCCCGGATCCCAGCGGATGGCCCGCAGACGCCCGTGGGCCACCTTGGTGCGGACCGTGCCGCCGAACCACATCCCGTCGGCCACCAGGTCGTCGGTGAACCGGCTGCCACCGGTCACCCGTTCGCGGCCGTCCAGGCGCGGCGGTGATTTGCCCACTTCAGTCATCGGTCCCTCCAGGAATTGGACTGCCGTCCGACGGTAGGAATGCTAACACCGGCCCCGGTCAACGGCCACGTCAGGTGGGTTCAACAGCGGCCGAATCGGCCACTGCGGCGCGGATCGCCGGCACCCTCGAACCGGCCGTCGGGGAACCTCTGCACCACGTGCAGCCCCCCGAAGTACATGTGCAGCTCGTCGAACCGGACCAGCTCCCCGAGCGCCCCCTCCAGCTGGGCCAGCGCCGTCGCGTCGAATCCCACGTCCTCCACCCGGCAGACCCCCGCTTCGTGATGGATGCGCGGGCGGGAGACGGCCTCGGCCACCGGTACCCCGCCGTCGATGAGGTGCACGATGCCCTGCATCAGCGCCGAGCGGATGCGGTTGGCGCCGCCGCTCCCCAGGGCCGCCCAGGATCCGTCGGGCAACGCCATCATCGACGGCGTCATCATCGTGCGGATACGGCTGCCCGGTTGGGCCGGCATGTCCGGTGGCGCCTGCAGATCTTCCTCGCCGAGGAAGTTGTTGAGCAGCACGCCGGTCCCCGGGATCATCCGCGACGCGGTCTCGCCGTTGCTGCTGGTCAAGGAGACCATCCAGCCGTCGGCATCGGCGGCACTGATGTGGGTGGTGTAGCCCGGCCCCCGGGGGGCGCCGCCCCGGACCGTACTGGCGGCGGCGACGTCGCGGGCGCCGCGGGCCAGGGTGCGCTCACTCAGCAGCTCGCGCAGGTACTCGGGGGAGTCCAGCCGCTCGTGGAACTCCCGGGATCGCACGCCGTCGGCGGCCTCCATCGTCCGGGCCAGACGGATCAACGCCGGGCCGTCCAGGCCGGCGGAGGCGGGACAGCGGGACCAGACGCCCAGGGCATAGGCCAGCAGCGTGCCCCCCGCCGATGGCGGAGGATTGGTGACCACCTCGCCGCCGCCGTACGAAAACCGCAGCGGCGGCCGCTCCACGACCCGGTAGCTGTCCAGGTCCTTGGCGGTGAGGTTGCCCTGCTCGCCACCGGCCACGGTGAGCAGGCGGTCGGCCAGGTCGCCGCGGTAGAACGGCGCCGACCCTTCAGCCACGAACAGCTCCAGGGTCTCGGCCAGCTGATCGTGATGGAACGGAGCCCCCTCTTCCAGCGGCAGCCCGCCGGGGAAGTACAGTTCGCCGATGTCCGGATCCACCTTGAGCAGCTGGCCGATGAGATCCGCCGGCGTCAGCAGATTGCGCCCGATGGCGAACCCGTCCCGCGCGTATTGGACCGCGGGCTCGGCCAGCACGGCCAGCGGTAGGCTCCCGTACAGCTTGTGGAGCGCCTCGATACCCGCGGGCAAGCCCGGCACAGCGATGGCCCCCGGGCCCACGTGGAAGATCTGCTGTTCGGCGCCGTAGTCCACCGGCACGGGGATCATCACCGGTGGTTCGTCAGCTGTTCGATCGATACCGGGCACGGCGCCAAAAAAATCGTGGACCCGGATAACGCCATCTCCGGCCCGCCTCACCAGCGCCACACCCCCGCCACCCAAGCTGGTCAGCAGGGGCTCCACGACACAATCCACCAGGGCCGCGGCCACTGCGGCGTCCACCGCGTTCCCACCCTCGCGCAGGGCCAACAGGCCCGCGTCGACAGCCCGGCTGTCACCCGCCGCGACGGCTCCGGAGGTTCGGGGTCTTGGTGTCATCACGACGGACAGGGTAGTCGTACACGGCGGACGTTTCCAGCTGCGTTCACACCCGGATGAACTCCGAGGCTATAATCGACCGTACCCGCGCGTATGCATTTGTGGCCTGCCGCGGAAAACGAGAACAACACGGAGTGAAAACGGGGTCATGAACGACCAGTCTTCATCAGGTTCCGAAAGTTCCGAACGGGCCGCCCACCCTGAGTACAAGCGTACGTCGACCGTTCGAATCCGCCTGCAGCTGGATAGCGGGGTGCAGGTCATCGGTGATCTCCACGTCGAATACCCGGACGGCCGTGTCTCCGACGTGCTCAACGATGGGCGGGCCTTCATCCCCCTGACGAATGTCGTCATGGAGGGTGATACCACCAGCTACGATTTCCTGACTGTGGCGAAGGACGAGATCGCCCTGGTCTATGAAATCAGGCACTGATCCCGGCCGGGGGAGGCTACGAATCACGTGCTGGATCGAGTAGTCGGACGATATCGCTTCCTCAAGCAGTTGGGGAAGGGTGCCATGGGCGAGGTCTTCCGCGCCCATGACGTACGGCTGCACCGTGACGTGGCCATCAAGGTCCTGGACCGCAAGCTGGTCCGTCGCCGGGGACTGAAGCGCCGGTTCCTCACCGAGGCCCGCCTGCAAGCCCGGCTCGAACATCCCTCCATCGTCCCCATCTATGACCTGGTCGAGAAGCGCAAGGACCTGTTCGTGGTGATGCGCTTCATCGAGGGGCTGTCCATGGACGGCACCTTGCGCCAGACCGGCCAGGCGTTCACCGTGGGCCAGGCCTGCCACCACTTCACCCAGGTGCTCCAGGCGCTGGGGTTCGCTCACCGGCGCGGTGTGGTGCACCGCGACCTCAAGCCCGCCAACGTCATGATCGACGGTGAAGGCTACGCCTCGGTGCTGGATTTTGGCGTAGCCCACGTGGTGGGGACGGATATCGTCCAGGGCCAGATGGTGGGCTCGCCGGCCTACATGCCCCCCGAGCAGATCCGGGGTGGATACGTGGATTCCCGCGCCGACATCTACGCGGCGGGGATGTCCCTGTACTGGAGCCTGACGATGCACCACCCCTTCGAGCGGGCCAAGGATCTGGAGACCCTGTTGTCGTGGCAGAAGGAGCGCGTCCCTCCCCCACCCACCGATTTCCGCCCCGACCTGCCCCCGGCCATCAACGACATCATCGCCCACGCCCTGCAGAAGGACCCGCGGGACCGTTTCCGCTCCTGCGAGGAGTTCGCTGCGGCCCTGTCGCGGGTCGGAGGGGGGGCCGGCCCTTCCACCGACGTGCTGGGCCCGGACGCCCGCTGGGACGCCCGCGCACCGGTGGAGATGCCCCTCCGCCTGTGGCGGGACGACGACGACATCGTGCGCCGCGGCCAGACCCTCGACATCTCCCCCGGCGGCTGCCTGTTGTGGACCGATGCCCCGCCGGAAGCCGGCGTCAGCTTCTTCGTGGAGCTGGACCTGGAGGATGGCGATGACGCCATCTTGCTGCGCAGCCGGGTGGCCTGGGCCGGCCAGACCGACAAGGGCGGCTTCACCACCGTGGGGCTGCGTTTCACCTCGGTGCAGGATCCAGACCGCGAACGCATCGCCCAGGCCGTGCGAGAGGCGCTGGTGCTCGGTCTCAACCCACGGGAGCGGGACCTACAGGAGACCAAGATCCTGCCCAGCAGCGAGGATTTCTTCTCCGACGCCACCGACAGCTCGGATGGCTCCGAGTACACGGGATCCCTGGAACCGAGCGAGGAGTCTACGCGGGGGGAAGATAAGTAGGAACGGATCGAGGGTCGGCGATTCAGAGCAGATCGATGATGTCCTGCTCCGTCACCTCACCGTCGGTCACCATCACCACCGCACCCCGGTCGAACAGGCTCAGAGACGGGATGTAGTTGTCGGTGGAGAACCGGGAACCCACCATCGTGTCGGTATCGACCAGCAACGGATAGGTGAGGTTGTTCTCCAGCGCGTAGAGGTTCAGCTCGTCCGGCAGCGGTGTCTGGCTGGACTCGTTTTGCGAGACCAGATAGAGCACCAGCAGACCGTCGTCCTTGTGCGTGTAATACCAGCCCTGGGCCGTCTCCGACGCCCCGCTGCAGCCGGGTCACCAGAAGGTCCCGGAGATGAGCAACACCACGTGGTCGCAGAAGTCGTGGAAGCGCACCAGCTCCCCGTACTGATCCTGCAGCTGGAACGGCTCGGCCACGTCCCCCACGCCGTTGCCGGTGGGCTGGACGCTGGCGCGGCAGTCGTCGATGGGCCAGCCGCCGGTGTAGGGGTGGTCGGCGCTGTCGAAGGGGTCGGTGTTGCCCTCCCACTCCTCCCCGTCATCGAAGCCGTCGCCGTCCGTGTCCGCCACTGTCGGGTCGGTCAGGGTCTCGTTGACCTCCTCGTAGTCGGTGAGGCCATCGCCGTCGGTGTCGGGGTCGTCCGGGTCCGTGCCCAGCTCCTCTTCCTCGCCGTTGGTCAGGCCGTCCCCGTCGTCGTCGCCGGACGGGCAGCCGCCCATGGCCAGTGCGAGCGTTGCGGCCAAGGCCAGCCACGGAAACCAGAACCTCTTCGTCATCATGAGTGCTCCCTCAGTCCTATCCGCCGTCGCCATTATTCCATGGCTGGCCGGTCTTGCCATCCGCTCATTCCCGCGGTAGGACCAACGGGTCGGGCGAGGGTTCCCGACCGGGAGGTGGCATGAAACGGCTCGAACTGTTCATTTTTGGTGTGCTGGTGGGGTTGCTGACGCTGGTTGTAGCCTGCGAGACCGACGATGACGACGACTCGGGGGACGACGACACCGGCGACCCGGCCGGCCTGACCATCCGCGGGACGGTCCATGACCTGGCCGATTTTTCCGAGGTGAACGACGACCTGATGCTGGTGATCGCCGATCCGGCGCAGATGCTGACCTCCGGTGAGGATCCGGTGGTGCTCGGCTCGGCAACGCCGGCGGCCGATGGCACCTTCGAGGTCACCGGCGTGGACGCCACCGATGCCAGCTTCGGGCTGATCATGATCGTCGATGGCATCGGTGACTCGGCCAGCGCCTACCGCAGCGCCGCCACGGGCATCCATATCAACGACTACGAGGGCTGGACCGACGGCACGGTGGTGGAGGACCAGGTGGCCTTTGCCGTGAAGACGGACTATGTCGCCGACATGGAGGCCGACCTCACGACGGCCGGCTGGGATGGGTCCGACCTGTTCCAGACGGGCGCCATGATGGGATTCGTGCAGCTGGACAACCTGGATCCCATCGCCGCCGCCACCGTGGACTCCATGGGCGGCGACATCTACTACGCCGACGGCGACGCGGCCGGGTCGGGCATGTTCGACGACGGCGCAGGCGCGCCCAACGGGGCCACGACGGTGGAGGGCAACGGCCTGTGGGTCTCACCCGGCGGCATGGTGGCGTCGTGGGGTTGTGAGGCGGACGGCTATACGTTCGAGCCGATCTTCGTGGGGAGTACGACGGAGATCCTGGTGATCATTGCTTTCAGGCCTGAGGAGTAGGAGGGGGAAGGACGCTGGAGCGTCCGGGAGGGACGTCCCCAGGCCGGAGCCTAGGGACGAAGATGAGGGGGATCAGAAACGACGCCTGAGTCGTAGCGCAGCCATCCCAAACAACGCCAGCATTGCCCAGGGTGTGGGGGTGCCGTCGGAGGGGCCGGCGGCGTTGCAGGGGCATCCGCCCTGGCCCGGGTCCACGCTGTCATCGTCGTCGTCGTCGCCACCGCAGTCCGGGTCGTAGTCGTCCACCAGGTCGTCGCAGTCCGTGTCCACGCCGTCCGTGCAGTCCTCGACGGCGTCCGGATTGATGTCGGCGTCCGTGTCGTCGCAGTCATCGCCGTACGTGCCGCCGGCGAAGCCATCCCCGTCCATGTCGTCCAGATCCTCGCCGTCGCAGTCCTCGTCGACGCCGTTGTAGGGGATCTCCACGGCGCCGGGATTGACGTTGGCGTTGTAGTCGT
>CAZDDH010000017.1:0-64137 GCA_964504165.1 uncultured Rickettsiales bacterium
GGTCTAGGAGCACACGGGGGCGCACGCCGGGGGCGACGACGACGACACGGGCGACGACGACGACACCGGCGACGACGACGACACCGTCGAGACGTCCTGCCCCTTGCCGGTCCCGGATCACGTAGACGTGGCCACCATGGTCAACGGCGAGTACTGGCACTTCTACGTGCCCCAGCCCACCTGGGCCTTTGCCACCTTGCACGCCAGTCGGAGGTATGGGCCGGACATGGCGCCGGTCTCCCCGTCCCCCTCGTTCTTCTTCGCCACGGCCATGAAGGAGAGCTCCATGGGGTGCTCCTATGAGAATTCCTATGATCCCCAGCACGCGGGGGCCTACTTCCCGCCGCTGGAGGCGTCGTGGGGGGACGGCTGTTTCCAGTTCGAAAATGGCACCGCCTTCGTCGAGATGAACCGGATGTTCGTCTACCCCTTCGACCAGTACAACTACGGGGTGACCCACACCGAGATCATCTCATCCCTGGAGCCCGGCCAGGACCGGGACAACTTCGAGACCTCCGCGCTGGCCGCGGGGTACTACCACACCTTCGCCTACGGCATGTTTTGCTATCACGAGCACAACCCCACCGACTGGCTCAACAGCGCATCCGATCCGATGGCCGCCGACAAGATGATGGCTGTCGTGTACAACCGGGGCGCTTGGGATGGGGAGTTCATCTTCGCGCTGGAAGGCTGCAACCAGGCCCAGATCGAGGACTGCCTGTCCTACAACTCCGTCGTCTGGCAGTACGTCACGACCATCTCCGCCGTTCAGCAGGAGTTGGAGACGGCCGTGGCCAACGAGGAGTGCTATCATGGTGATATCACGGAAGAAATCGTCACGGAATATGTAGAGAACATCCTCCCGTTGTTCCCCGATACCCCGGACTTCGGCGTGGACCACGCCGCCGTGCTGTCCGATGCGCTGGCGGCCTTCAACGCCAACGCGGGGGGGCAGCCCAGCGCGGATTTCCAGGATGTTGGCGGCGACGTCGTGGACGCCATCGACGCGCACCTGCCGCAACTCTACGTGCCGTACACCTCCCTGGTGAACTGGTACATCTACAATGGGTCGGTGGCCTGCAACCTATAGCGCCGCGCGCTGCTCGACGTCCTAGGACTCCTGGGGTTCCACCCACCGCTCGTGGCTGGCGGAAGGGAATGGTACGCTGGCCAAGAGGGTTAGCGGGCGAGGAGGGCGGCCAATGCAAAACCAGCCACAGAAGAGCACGCCCTGGGCGGGCATCATCATCACCATCGTCGGGCTGGTGGGGGTCACCGCCATCGTCTGCAGTGGCATGGGCGCCCTGTTCGGGGCGGCGTTCCTGCTCAACGACAGCCCGGCGGAACCGCCGGTGGTCATCGCCGATTTTGATCCGGAGCCGGGCTCGGTCCAGCTACGGGCCACCGAGCCCTATGCGGATCCCGCCGGCTACGGGATGGTGCTGGAGCTGGTGGCCACGGACGGCGCCGTGCTGCCCATGTTCATCGGAACCGCCGAGGCGGAGGCCATCAGTTGGGAGCTGGCCGGCATCGAGATGCCCCGGCCGATGACCCACGATCTGCTGGTCAATGTCATCGATGGCCTGGGCGGCCAGCTGGAGGGCGTGATGATCCGCAAGGTGGACGACAACGCCTTCCACGCAGCGCTTTTCGTGGAGCAGGCCAGCGGCACAACGGTGCAGATCGACAGCCGATCCAGCGACGCCGTCGCCGTCGCGCTGCGGGCCGGGGTGCCGATCTATGCGGCGCCGGGGGTGATGGATTACGCGGTTCGTTGACAACCCATCGATCTATCCCGCACGACGCCCACATCTCGTCTACTGGCCGCTTTTCCGTGTCTGCTACATCTGGATGGAGTGACAGGATCCCCAGGACAAGTGTTTGTTCCGGTGTTTTTGTCGCTACTCGTACCCCAGATCACAGTACTGGGCGCTGAACGTGCCGCTGACCTCGCCGTCCTCGAACTGGACGGTGTATTTGCCCGATAGCTGGGCCTCTTCCCGATACACCGTGATCTTCACCTCGCCGCTCATCGCGAAGCTGGACTCGGTGAGGGCGAGGCCGGCTTCGCAATCGGCGATGCAGGTGTCGACGTCCAGCCAATCATCGGGCTGGATGAAACGGATCAGGGCCGACGAATCAGCCGGTTTACTGCAATCGAATGGGCTGCCGATTTCGTAGGTGTCCGCATCATCCCAGCTGTAGTGGGCCAGGGAGAGTTCCAGGCTCCAGTATTCGTCCCCGTCCAGGTGATCCTCGGCCAAAACGGCGAGATCGACGCATCTCGTCTCGCAGCTGTCGACGTCCATGTCCCGCTTGTCACGGTAGAAGGCGCACGAGTCTTCGATCCCGCCGGCCCGCACCCAGTACTGAACCTGGCGCTCGTCCTCGTTGGCCGGGACGAAGTCGTCGAAGATCGCCGAGCGGATCGGGCCCACGTCCTGGCCATCGAGGGTGCCATTCATCGTGTTGCAGCCGATGGTGAGGGCGGCGGTGAGGCAGCAGAGGAGCGGGATCGTCAATCGTGGTTTCATTTGAGATCAATAACGCCTCATCGAAGGGAACGGTTCGGCCCCTGTTGGAATTTCCATCCGAGAATATCAAACCCCCATCACCCGCGACCGGCGGACACGGGTAGGATCCCCGCATCACCATGACCGATCTCACTCCCGATGCCGAAGCGCCCGCACCGCCCAGCGACGGCCTGCGGCGGATCGTGTGGTACAGCCTGCTGGGTGGCCTGTGCCCCCTGTTGCCGATCCCGTTTTTAGACGACGCCATCGTGCGCTACCTGCGCAAGCGGATGTACCGCGGGCAGCTGCGGCCGGTGGGGATCCAGGCCACGAGCTTGCAGCTGGACGTGCTGGCCTATGCCCCGCTGCGCAGCATGATGCTGGGGTGCCTGATCGGGGCGGTGTGGACGGTGTTCAAGCGCATCTTCCGCAAGATCTTCTACGTGCTGGCGGTCAAGGACTGCGTGGACGTGGCCTCGTCGATGTTCCACGAAGGGTGGCTGTTCCAGCACGCGATCCGTGAGGGGCGGGTGACCCCAGAGACGTTTGCCGACGACGACAAGATCCGCGAGATCCGCGAGCTGATCCGCCGGACCTGCGAGGCCATCGACACCCGCCCCATCAACCAGCTGCTGCGGCGCGCCTTCACCGGCAGCAAGGCGATGATGAAGGCCTCCGCGTCCGCCCTGGCGCGGATGATCCGCAGCGGCGGCGCGGCCCGCCACCCCGAGAAGGTGGACGCCGCCCTGGACGAGCTGGACGTGGAACAGGCGGGGGAACTCGAGGGTTTGCTCGACCAGGTGGTCACCGGCCTCGGCGCCGAGAAGAAATACTTCGAGCAGCTCGAGCGTGCTTATGAACAGGCCCTCCTACCCGAGGCTCGCACCGAGCCGGGCGACGGAGAGCCCAGCAAGGCCCAGTAACCCCGAAAGGCGGACCCCATGGCCCAGGAATCCAGCTATCTCGAGACCCTCAAGCGGGTGATGGAGGGCGATTACGACGACGCCACCGAGGAAGAAAAACGTGAAGCCGTCAAGGACGTGATCCAGGTCTGCTCCGTGGCCGCCGGTGCGGTGGCGTTCCAGCCGATCCCGTTCATCGACACGGTGCTCATCTCCCCGATCCAGATCGCCATGGTGCAGGCCATCGGCCGCATCCACGGCTCCAAGCTCGACAAGAAATCGGTGCTGGAGATCCTCAGCACCTTCGGCGCCTCGCTGGTGGCCCAGAACGTGCTCATGGCGGCGGCCAAGTTCGTGCCCTTCGCAGGCTGGATGGTGGCCATCGCCATGGCCTACGCCCTGACCTACGCCATCGGCGAGGTGAGCGACTACTACTTCAGCCACGGCCGCGGCGTGCCCCAGGACGATCTGCGGACCATGTTCGACCGGGTCTACAAGGAAAAGAAGAAGGAGAAGACCGCCGCCCACAAGGACAACGAGACCCTCAAGGACAAGCTGGACCAGCTGCGGGAGGCGCGCATGTCCGAGTTGATCACCGAGGAGGAGTTCGAGCGCAAGAAGGAAGACCTGCTGTCGGACTTCTAGGAGCGGGGAGCCCGGTGCTGGCGCCCATCAGCTACAAGCAGGCCATCGCCTGCATCCTCGGCGCCGTCGTCTCTTTCCATCTGGCCTTCACCACCCCCTGGGCCGGGTTCTTCGCCGGCATCCAGCTGTTTTGCCTGTTCCACCTCACCCGCGCGCCGTCGATGCGCGTGGTCTTCTATCCGGCCCTGGCGATGGGCATGGCGATGTACGGGCCCCAGCTGGGGTTCTTCTGGGGCATCTTCGGGCAGATGGCCGGCGCGTTGTGGCTGCTGCTGGCGCTGTGGCTCACCGCCTTTTTGGTGCTGGCCCGCTTCTGCGTGACGATGTGCCGTGGCCCGGTGGCCGTCGCGCTGGTGCCGTTGCTGTGGACCGGCCTCGAATACGCCCGCTGCGAGCTGTACTACCTGCGCTTCTCGTGGCTGATCCCCGGCTACTCCTTTGCCACGGACGGCGCCCGCCTGCCCCAGCACCTGCTGGGCATGTACGGCGTGGGCTTGGCGATGATGCTGGCGGTGGGATTGCTGGCGCTCATGTCGGGCAAGGCCCGCTGGCCCGCCCACGCCGTGGCCCTGCTGCTGCTGGCGGTATTGACCAACCTGCCGGCCCCGTCGCCACCGACGGATCCCGATGGCCCCCAGGTCGTGGGGATCCAGATCGAGGGCGTGGACAGCCGCCGCTTGGTCCAGCTGCTGGATGACGCCGTCGCCGCCCACCCGGACGCCGACCTGTTCGTGCTCCCTGAGTACACGCTGGACTACGGCGTGCCCGAGCGGGTGCGCGACTGGTGCCGGGCCCACCGCAAGCACCTCATCGTCGGCAGCCTGGACTACCCGGTCCCCGACGAGCCCGATTTCTACAACACCGCCTTCGTCGTCGGGCCGGAAGGGGAGGTGGTGTTCAAGCAGGTCAAGGCCGTGCCGATCCAGTTCTTCAAGGACGGCAAGCCCGCCCCCACGCAGCAGGTGTGGGACTCGCCGTGGGGCCCCATCGGGATCTGCATCTGCTACGACCTCAGCTACACGCGGGTGACGGACGAGCTGATCCGCCAGGGGGCCGTGGCCCTGATCGTGCCGACGATGGACGCCTCCAGCTGGGGCCGCCACGAGCACGAGCTGCACGCCCGGGTGGCCCCCACGCGGGCCACGGAGTACGGGATCCCCATCTTCCGCCTGGCCACCTCGGGCATCTCCCAGGCGGTGAACCGGTACGGTACGATCACGGATATGGCGCCGTTTCCCGGCCAGGGGGAGCGGATCGAGGCGAGGCTGGACACAGGCCGCCCCGGCCGCCGCCCGCTGGACCGCTGGCTGGCCCCGGCGGCGACGGCCGTGGCCGCCGGGTGGCTGGTTGCCGTCGGGCCGCTGTGGTGGTGGCGCCGCCGCACCCACCAGAAAGGAGAATGAACAAGATCCGCGGTCAATCGTTACGGGGGTAGGAGCAACGTTCAGACGAGGGGACACGGATGGTAGCCAGCAGCGACCACGCGACGAGCCGGGCCGACTGGGTACAGGCCGCGCTGGAGCGCTACGAGCAGCCGTTGATCCGCTACGCCGCCCGCTTCACCGGCGACCTGGAGCGGGCCCGCGAGGTAGTCCAGGACACCTTCATGAAGCTCTGCGCCGCCGACCGCGGCAAGGTCGAGGCGCGCCTGGCGCCGTGGCTGTACACCGTGTGCCGCAACCGGGCCCTGGACGTCCGCGACAAGGAGGGCCGCATGAAACCGCTACCCGCATACAGCCAGGACGCCATCGCGTCCAAGGGCGCCGGCCCCCGGGAGATGGCCTCCCTGGGCGAGGCGCAGCAAGCGGTCACGAAGATCCTCGCGGCCCTCCCGGAAGACCAGCAGGAGGCGTTCTACCTCAAGTACCGCGACCAGCTGACCTACCGCGAGATCGGCGGGGTGATGGGCAAATCGCTGGGCACGGTCAGCCAGCTCATCGGCGCGGCCCTGGGCACGGTGCGCGAGCAGTTGATGGCCGGCGGCCATCTGGGACAGGAGGGCTGAGCGATGACCAAACTACTGACCCAAGAGAAGCTCACCGCCTATCTCCTGGACGAACTGGATGACCTGCAGCGGCGCGCCGTCGAAGACGCGCTGGAGGAGGACGCCGAGGCCCGCCAGACGTTGGCCGAGCTGGAGGCGGCCTCCCAGCTGGTGATGGATGTTTTCGGGACGCAGCCGGAGGTGTCGCTGACGGAGACGCAGCGGCGGGAGATCCACGAGAGCGCTCGGGGGACCTCCCGGGAGGCCCCGCCGGCGCCGAGCCCCCGGCCCCAGGGGACGAACCGGGGTACCTGGGCGGCGGTGGCGGCGTTCGTGTTGCTGCTGGGCGGCGGGGTGTTGCTGGTGAATATCTTCGGGACGAGCGGGGGCGATTTGCTCGACGCGGGGCCGAGAGCCGAGGAGGTCCGGGTGGCGGACGCCACCTTCCGTGAGGAAGCGAGGGAAAAGATCGACCGGCAGCTCAAGGAGCAACAGGATCGGATCCGTACCGACACGGAGTCCCTGGACGGCGTTGTGGATGGTTTTGAGGGAGTGACACCCGCCGAGGATGCCATGCCTGAAACCGATGAAGCCGAAGACCTAATCGCGAGTCACACCGGTACGGACGAGTTGCACCCCACCAGCTACAACGGTAGACGTTCATCGGCCCGAGAGAGAGCCCTGGAAAGACGCCGCGGCAAATCCACCCCCCAAGACCGATCCCCCGGCACCGAGTCCTACTCCCGCATCGCCGAAAACACCTTCCGCTACCCCACCACCGACCCCCTATCCACCTTCTCCATCGACGTGGACACCGCCTCCTACGCCCATCCGCCGCTTCGTCCGCTCGGACCAGCTGCCCCCCCGAAACGCCGTGCGCATCGAGGAGATGGTCAACTACTTCTCCTACGACTACCCCCAGCCCCGCGGCTACGATCCCTTCGCCACCCACGTGGAGATCGCAGGCTGCCCATGGAACAGCGACCACCGCCTGGCCCGCATCGGCATCCAGGGCCGGGACATGGCTCCATCCAGGCGGCCCCCCACCAATCTGGTGTTCCTGCTGGACGTCTCCGGATCCATGTCGGCGGACAACAAGCTGCCGCTGCTCAAGCAGGCGATGAAGCTGCTGCTGCTGGAGCTGGATGAACGGGATCGGGTCTCGATCGTGGTGTACGCCAGCGATACAGGCCTGGTACTGCCCCCCACCCCCTGCAACGAATCCGCCACCATCTTCGCGGCCCTGGACGGACTGGAAGCCAAGGGCCGTACCAACGGCGGCTCCGGCATCCGGCAGGCCTACGACACCGCCGCCGAGGCCTTCATCGAGGGCGGCGTCAACCGCGTCATCCTGGCCACGGACGGCGACTTCAACGTGGGCATCACCGACCGCCGCGCCCTGACCCATCTCATCAAGCAGAAGGCCGCCGGCGACATCTTCCTGACCATCCTGGGATTTGGCATCGGCAACCTCAAGGACGCCACCATGGAGCAGCTGGCGGACGAGGGGAACGGCAACTACGCCTACATCGACACCCTCAACGAGGCCCAGAAGGTGCTGGTGGACGAACTCACCGCCACGCTCGTCACCATCGCCAAGGACGTGAAGATCCAGGTGGAGTTCAACCCGGCCCAGGTGCAGGCCTACCGCCTCATCGGCTACGAGAACCGCATTCTCGCCGCCCGGGATTTCAACGACGACTCCAAGGACGCCGGTGAGATCGGCGCCGGCCACTCGGTGACCGCCCTGTACGAGATCGTGCCGGCTGGAACCACCGGTCCGATCCCGGGCGTGGACCCGCTCAAGTACCAGCAGTCCCCCGACGCCCCTCCCTCCCTCGAGCTGTCCCCGGCCTCCTGGAACGGCGAGCTGATGACCGTCAAGCTTCGTTACAAGCAGCCCACCGGCACCACCAGCCGGCGGCTGAGCTTCCCGGTCACCGATGACGGCGACAGCTATGCCTGTGCCTCCGCCGACTTCAAGTTCGCGGCCTCCGTGGCCGCCTTCGGCATGCTGCTGAGGGACTCACCTTACAAAGGCACGTCCAGCTACGACGGCGTCCTGGAGCTGGCGGAGGAGGGGATCGGCGGGGATCGCTTCGGCTACCGCGAGGAGTTCATCGAGGTGGTGGAGAAGGCCCGCTCGCTGTCGTCGCGGAGCCGGCGCTGACCTTCGGGGCTCAATACCAGCTGTAGCACATCCACGAGTTGGCCAGCTCCAGCCCCACCTTGTGGTCGCCGCCGATATCCTCCAGCGACTGGCTGTAGCGCGTAAGGATGAACAGGCCGTGGAACTCGTCGTCGCCCAGCATGTGCGAGTCCACCAGATCAGCGGGCACCGTCAGCGAGCCGTTGTCCGCCACATCGCAGTAGATGCGGTCCTTGGCCCCGCCGTGATTCCAGGCGATGACCTCTAGCCGGATGCGGCCGTCGCCGGCCGGGGTCCAGCTGAACATCATGTCCTCGCCGGGCACCATACCCAGGCCGGTGGGATGGCATTCGAGGTCGGGCTGCAGGGGGCTGACCGCCGCCGTGGAGACGGCGAAAGCCGGGGTCGCATCCCCCGTGGCGGTGAACTCGATGAGGTCGCCGGGGCTGACGGAGCCCGCCGGGACCTCCTGGTTCCAGTACTCGCCTGCGGTCCACACGAGGGCCAGGCCGGGCCCCTGCAGCGCCAGCGCGCCGGCTCCGGCCTCCGCAGGGTAGGGCCGGCACTCCAGCTCCACGGGATCGCAGTACTCGTCGAACGTGCACTCCGGCTCGCAGTAGGTGAAATCGAAGGTCATCCGGCCACAGTCCTCGCCCTCGTCGGACACCTCCCACCCGGTGGCGCCGTGGATGGGGTTTTGCACCAGGCCGAAGATCTCGCCGGGCCAGGGCTGCTCCCAGAACCCCCACACCGACGCGATGTGGCTCTCGGTGTCCTCGCTGCCGTCCGCGTGGGCCATGATCTGGTGGTTGACCTGCAGGCCGCCGATGAAGCCCTCGGCGTGGACGATGTCGTCGTCATCATCGTCGCCGGAGTCGTCGTCGTCATCCGCCGTGTCGTCGTCGTCCGCCGCGTCGTCATCGTCGTCCGGGCAGCCCAGGCACAGGAGCATGGCCGCACAGAGCGCGGCGAACCAACCCATCCATCCGTATCGGTCACACATTCCGGATTCTCCCAGACCCCGCCGGGGCGAAACGCACCGCTACTCCACAGCAAACCTTGTACCAGTGGAGCGGGTATCTTTGTGGAGGGATTTGCTCAATGCGCGGCCCGTATCTCAGCACCCCTGATCCGGGAACACACCCGGGTCCAGATCGTCGCAGTCCAACCCCATCGACGTGGCGGGATCATAGGGCCCGGGCTTCCACCAGCCGTTGTAGCCGTCCCAGTCCAGATCCCAGTCGCCGGCGCCGGGGCCGCCGTGGGCCCCCAGGTCGGCGGGAGAGCCGTCGGGATCGGTCTGGCCGGCCTCGCCGGCGTCGATGAGCGGGGAGGATCCGGCCAGGTGTAGATCCCAGCTGCCGGCCTCCTCGGGGCTGGTGTCGAGGAACGCCGGATCTTCGCTGAGGTTTCCCTCCGTGCCCACGGGGTGGGTACAGCCTGCCATGTCCTCCGGGAGATTACCCCACACGTCGTTGTTCCGGTACATCGGGAACGAGGGGTCGTCCGATGCGGCGATGCCGCCCCCCCGGTCCCCCCCGTCGTTGGCGGCGATGATCGCGTTTTGCAGCGACAGCGATGACGTGCCATCGAGGTACACCCCGCCGCCGCCTTCCACCGCGCTGTTGGCCGCCAGGCTCGAGTTGAACAGCTCGACGATCGCCGCCTCCTGCGCGCACACCGCGCCGCCGATGCTCTGTGCCGTGTTGCCCAGCGCGGCGGTATTTTGCAGCTTGACCTGGCCGCCGTGGACCCAGACCGCGCCCGCCTGGTCAGTGGCCTCGTTGTCGGTGAAAAGGCAGTTGTTGCACAGCGATTGCTGGGAAAAGAGGAAGGCGATGCCGGCACCATTCTCGGCCGCGTTGCCCGCCACCCAGGCGTTGTGAAGCTCCGCGGTCTCCATCGAGAATGCCATCCCCCCGCCGGAGGTCTCCGCCGTGTTGGACACCAGCACCAGCTGCTGGATCACCGTGGACGTCTCGAGGATGAACAGGCCGCCCCCCTGAGCGGCGTCGTTGCCGCTGGCCTCCACCCGCTCCATCGTGGTGTAGCCGTGCGTCTGGAACAGGCCGCCACCCCAGTTGGCGGCGTGATTGCCGGTGAACGTCACGTCGAAGAGGGTCAGGCTGCTGTCCTCGGATGCCAGGCCGCCGCCGGACTGCCCGGCGTTGTTTCCGTCGAACAGGACGTGGTCGAGGATGGCGACGGTCGAGTTGCCGGTGTACAGGCCACCGCCGAAATCGGCGTCGTTGGCCTCGATGATCAGATGGGTCAGCTGGAGCAGCCCCCCGCCCGCGTAGATCCCTCCTCCCTGCTCGGCCTCGCCGCGCCTCAGCGTGAAGCCGGCGATGGTCACCTCCATGCCGTTGGAGTTGGCGAACGAGAAGATGCTGCCGGCGCTCCCGCCGTCCAGGATGGTCAGGTTCGGGCCGGCGATCCCCACGATCTGGACGTGACGCTCCCCATCGACGGCTGTGTTGGTGGCCCAGGTCCCCGGATCCACACAGACCACTCCGTTGGGCGGGACCGCGTCCACGGCGTCCTGGACCGTCGCGTGATCACCGGGCACGGTGGCGCTGCACAGCACGCAGTCCTCGTCCGCCACGCCGTCGCAGTTGTTGTCCAGGTCGTCGCACAGCTCGATGGCCAGCGGGCTGATGAGGATGTTGCCGTCGTCGCAGTCCCCCTCGCAAGTGGTGACCCCGTCCCCGTCGTCATCCGAGTCTTCCACCGTGGAGGGGTCGCAGTCGTTGTCCAGCCCGTCGCAGATCTCCTCGGCGGTGGGGTAGATGCCGTCGTCGCCGTCGTTGCAGTCCCCCGGTTCGGCGTCGTTGCAGCACCCCAGCGTGCCGTCCATTTGCGCCCCGGGGCAGTACCCGTCGCCGTCGCCGTCGATGCTGTCCAGCTCCTCGTCCTGCTGGCCGTCGCAGTCGTTGTCGATGCAGTCGGCGATCTCATCGGCGCCTGGGTTCACGGTGGCATCGGCGTCGTTGCAGTCCAGCAGCTCCTCGTTCACCTCTGGGTTGGCGGGGTATCCATCGCAGTCCCGATCGATGCCGTCGCCCACCAAGCCGTCGCACTCGTCGCAGTCCTGGTCGATGCCGTCGCCGTAGACGTCCTCCGCCCCGGGGTAGATGGAGGCGTCCTGGGGATCGCAGTCGTCCTCGTCGTTGGTGCCGTCGTGGTCGAAGTCGTAGGCATAGGTGGTGTCGTCCCCCCCGCAGCCCCCCGCTCCCAGCCAGCACACCGCCGCCCCGAGCGCCAGCGCCGCGAGCCGGCGCTTCGTCCTCCGTTTGCTCACTATCAGCCTCCACCATCCGCTGAATTTTAGGCCCCTCTTAGCGGCCCATTGGTTAGCTTCCAGACGGGAGCACCCAGAAAGGATACCAAGATGGGGACGTGGCTGCGGGCCGGAATCAGCACCTATCTGGCCGGCCTGCTGGTCGTCGCATCCGGATGCAACGTCGGCTTTGAACGGGCCTCTACGCCGCGCCCGGACGAGCAGGGGGACGACGACACGGCGGGGGACGATGACGCGGTGGATGACGACGACGTGGCGGATGACGACACCTACGGCGACGACGACGACACCTCCGGCGACGACGACACCACGGGCGACGACGACACCACGGGCGACGACGACACCTCCGGCGACGATGACACCTCCGCCGCGGCGCCCTTGCTACCCCAGAATGCGGGCTTCGAAACCTACGGCGACAGCGTCTGGCCCTGGCTGGGCATCGGCGACCCCGGAGGCATCTACGAACCGCCCACCTATGGCATCACTTCGGCGGCCGAGGGGTCCCGCATCTTCGGCGCGGTGGTCGACGGGAGCCGCCTCAACGGCGCCTTACACCAGGTGATCCCCGGGGCCATCGCCGGCAACCCCTACCTGGCTTCGGTGCAGGTCTACCACCACACCACCGAGGACGGCGTAGTGGCCAGCTTGCTGGGAGTGGACCCCTTCGGCGGCACGGATCCGAACGATCCGGCCGTCATCTGGAGCGTGCCGGGCAACGCCCAGAACATCTGGTCGCCGCTTTATGTGTCCTTTGTCGCGGCGGCCGGATCGGTGACCGTGTTCGTGGAGTTTCAGCAGGGTGGCGTGTCGGACAACGGCTTCACCATCAACTACTTCGACGACGTGCGGGTGGACCCTAACTGAACCGAACGGGGGTGGGGTCACGGCGAGGTCGTGAAGGACCAGGCGCTCGCCCAGGGTTGGCCGTGGACGCTGGCCGTGAGCCGCACATCGTAGGTCTGGCCAGCTTGCAGCGGTGACATGGGGATCAGGAACACGGAATCGTGCAAGTGGGGGTCGGTGTCGGGCTCGCGGTACAGCAGGGGGACCTGGTCGCCATCCCGGCTTTGCACCGAGCAGCCGTCGGGGTCCAACCGCACGTCGAAGTGGTTGCCGTTGTCGTGCCAGAGCTCGCCATGGAAGGTCACCGAGATGGGGTAGCCGACCAGGTTCCGGTCCGCCACCGGGTCGGGCTGCTCGCTGTCCGTGGCAAAGCTCACCGGCACGCCGGTCTGGCCGTCCGCCGGGTAGGCCGCCGCGGTCACATCCCCGGCCCCCCCTGCGGCCAGCGAGTCCCAGGGGCCTGCGGTGACCAGATCCACATAGGGCCCGCTGGCACCGATGCCGACGATATCGACGGCCGGGCGCAGCAACGGCGAGCGGTGATAGACCGTGTCGATCCAGGCGTCGATGGCGTCCCGCGGGGCGGCCGTCCTGTCCTCGCCCGCGTAGGTGATGATGTCGTCCAGATAGTGGCTGGCCAGGTCCAGCTCGAAGCCGGTGGCGTCCAGCCGGTCGAGGACGTCGTAGCCGCTGTAGTTGGCCGCCGCCACGTCCTCCTCCAGGAACCCGAACTCCTGGGTCTCGTCCATGTAGGCCGCGTGCCGCGAGGCCGCCACGCTCACGTCGGTACCCAGCGGGGCGGGTGGCAGGCCGGCCAGGTTGCGGTAGCAGTTGAGCCAGTAGCCGCCCTGCTCCTGGATGGCCCACGAGCCGATTTCATCGGCCGGAGCCTCGAACAGGCATGCCCCCTCGACGGTGTGGGAGTCCCCGCTGTGGTCCACGTAATCGAAGCAGCCGCTGCCCATCCCCAGCAGGATTGCGACGATCAGCCACACAGGGTCCGCAAAAAAGCGCATGCAACACAAAACCGCAGTGGCGTGGCGAGGGGAATTACCATGCTGTTACCTGCCGTTACCTGCCGTTACCTGCCGTTACCTGCCCGGCGGAGTAGGGGAGGCCGTGGGGGGGCGGATCAGAGGTAGTACAGCAGCTTGATGCTCTCGTTGTGGGGGCCGGTGTCCATCTCGATGGCGATCTTCTTGAAGCTGGGTTTGCCGAACCGCCCCGAGGCCCCGTTGGAGAATCCGTACCCCTCGACGGGGATGCCCAGGCGCCCCGTGTCCAGCGCGTCGTTGCCGTTCTCGTCGTGGAAGATGGTCACGGCGTAGCTCCCGGCGGGAAGACCGTCGATGCGCGTGGTCACCGTGCCCGCCACCGCGGTCAGCGACGTGGATGCCACCGGATCCCGCATCAGCTCGTAGTCCTCTGCGCTGTCGAATACAGCGACCTTGATGGTGCCCGTCGCGTTGCGCACGCCGGTGATCTCCAGCTCCAGCTGGGCCTCGTCCGCGCTTGCAGGGCCGGCGCCCGGCACGGCCAGCAACAGCCCGGCCAACAGTGTCCTCGCTGCTCGGTATCGGGATGGACGAACCGCCATTGACAATCTCCCTGTTGATAGATAACGTATGTTTCGTAACACCTGTAACGAAACGAGTCAAGTATGCCACCCAAGGTAACCGTCACCCGCGAGCAGGTTCTGGACGCCGCCTTCGCCATCGTGCGCGAACAGGGCCGCGACAAGCTCTCGGCCCGCGCGGTGGCCCAGGCCCTGGGTTGTTCTACCCAGCCCATCTACCGAGCCTACGGGTCCATGACGAAGCTGCACGACGATGTATTCGGCCGGGCCAGCGCGGTGGCGCTGCAGTTCCTCACCGGCGACGGCAGCGATCCTCCCTTCCTGGCGATGGGGTACGGCAACCTGCGTTTTGCCCAGCAGGAGCCCCACCTGTTCCAGGTCATCACCAGCGCCGACGAGGTGGTGCGGGGGCTGGTCGCCGGTGACTCACCGCCGGATTTCGTCCTGCATCAGATGCGCTTGATACCGGAGCTGGACGCCATGAGCGACGACCAGCTGCGCCGCATCCACACCCTGCTGTGGTTCTTCAGCCAGGGCATCGCCTCGGTTTTCACCGCCGACACCGGTGAGGACGCCATGCCCATGGCCCGCGAGTACCTGGCCCTGGCTGGCCAGGCGGTCATCGCCCACGAGCAGGGGAAGATCGGGGAGGTCACGCCATGAAGTTCGTCGTCCTGTTGGGCAGCCCCACAGGCAAGGACAGCCTGACCCGCCTGTACGTGCGCTACATCCAGCAGCAGTTCCCCGACCACGCCTTCGAGGCCATCGATATAGGCCGCGGGATCCGCCGCATGGAGCGGGATCGGGACCGCTTCGACGGCCTGGTGTCGCAGATGGCGGAGGCCGATGGCGTGATCTGGACCTTCCCGGTGTACACCATGCTGGCCCCCGTGGCGGTGGTGCGGTTCATCGAGCTGTTGTTCGAGCGTTCCGGGGACGGCAGCCCACTCGCGGGTCAGGTGAGCACAGTGCTGACCACATCGGAGCACTTCTTCGACCACACCGCGCATCTGTACATGGAGGAGATCAGCGAGGATCTGGGCATGCAGGTGCTCAAGGGGTACTCGGCGGCGATGGAGGACCTGCAGGAGGAGCAGGGGCAGCGGAACCTCAAGGGATTCGTGCGCCAGTTCCTGCGGGCCTCCCGGGAGCGAACGGCCCTGGAGATCCATCACGACCGCGTGCGCTGGACCCCCCCGGCCTATGAGCCCCAGCTTGGCGCGGAGGTGCCCACCGACGGCGGCCGGCGCATCACGCTGATCACCGATCACCGTGAGGGTGACGACAACCTGGGCCACATGATCGGGGCCTTCGTCCACCACAGCCGGCACCCGGTGGACGTGCTCAACCTCCACGAGATCGACATGAAGGGGGGCTGTCTGGGCTGCCTCAAGTGCGTCTATGACGGCACCTGCATCTACAAGGACGGCTTTGCCGCCCACTTCGATGACCGCATCCGCGCCGCGGACGTGCTGGTCTTTGCTTCCACCATCCGCCACCGATACCTCTCCTCCACCTTCAAGGCGTACTTCGACCGCAACTTCCGCAACGGCCACCGCCCGGTCCTTCACGGCAAGCCGGTGGGCTGGCTGGTCAGCGGACCCCTGCGCCAGCTGGCCAACTTGCGTCAGATCCTGGAGGCCGTGGCGGAGGTCCAGAGCAGCCCGCGGCTGGGCATCATCACCGACGAGTACCTGGACGAGGCGGCCATCACCGGCCGCATCACCGCCATGGCCCGGGAAGTGGACCACTGGGACGAGGAGGCCTGGACCCGGCCGGCGACCTTCCTGGGGGTGGGTGGGCGCAAGATCTTCCGGGACCTGATGTGGACCGTGCGGGGCATCGTGCGCGCGGACCACGCCTACTACCGGCGCGAAGGGCTGTACGACTTCCCCCAGTGGGACTGGCGGCGCACCCTGCTCAACTGGATGATGGCGGCGATGATGGCCCTGCCGTGGAGCCGTCGCTGGATGCTGCGCAAGATGGGGGAGCTCAAGCTGGCGGCGTTCAACAAGGTGGTGGTGCCGGAAGGGTAGGGGAGGGCCTACTCGAAGGTGGCAGGTACCCCGTACTCGATGTCCAGCAGTTCCAGATCCTCGATGTAGGTGAAATCCCCGTCGTCCAGGTGCCACACGGCGTGGCCGGCGGCGGGTAGCTGGAGCCCGTCGAATTCGCCATAGCGGGTGATGGGGGTCGACCAGTCCTTCAGGACGAAGGCCCCGTTGTTTTCCCAGTAGCGGGGGGCGTGGAAGTTGGTCAGCCGGCCGGCGTCGTCGAAGGACATCACCGCCGTTGCCTCCAGCTCTCCAACCGTCAGCAAGACCCGCGCAGACCCGTCGTCCACCGGCTCCCAGCGCACCCCGGGCCCCAGGAAGGCGCTGGGGAACCACATCATCTCGTTGAGGTAGCGCACCATGGCGCCCTGATTGATTTCCGGCCCGGCCTCGTACTCGATCTTGAACAGCGATAGGGGGCGTACGGTGACTCCACCCACGCCGGCGAGGAAGTAGTCCCGCACATGGATCGGTGCGCCCTTCATCCGCGCCGTCGCCTGCCAGACGAAGCCCGGTGCGTCCACCGCGTAGTACTCCACGGCGGTGGTGGGCATCCACGGCCGGTCGGCGGCCATGCGGAACCGTGCCCGCTGGTGGATGCGGGCGTAGCGTACCGGCGGGCGGCCGACGATCCCGCTGTGGCGTAGGTACCTCTGGGCGGGTTCGGGCAGGCCGGCCAGATCCCCTTCGGTGATGGCCGCTTCGGACCACGGCTGCTGAGCGCCGGCGGCGAACAGGCGCCTGATCTCCTTGTCCACGGTGCGGTTGAAGGTGGCCTCCGAGGAGCGCATCAGGGCCATCAAGAGCAGAGCCAGTCCGGCCGTGATTCCGATGCATATCCCAAGAGTTTTCATGAACATATCTCCGTTAATTCGCGTTCTTGTCGAGGTCTTCAGCCCGCCGGGCGAGCTTCCCCATGAACCGGGCCAAGGCCCCTAGCTCGTCGTCCTCCAACCCCTCGAATAGGGACCCGATGAAGGCCAGGTCCCGGTCTCCCCGCTCCTCCCAAAGGAGGGTATTGGCCTCGGTGACCTCCACCCGCCATACCCGCCGGTCCGCCGCATCGTGGGTCATGCGCAGCAGGCCCCGTTGCTCCAGGCGGGTGGCGATGCCCTTGACGTTCTGGTGGGAGGTGTTGAGGGCGTGGGCCAGCTCCTTGATGGACGGGGGCTCGGGGAACAGCTTGACGACCGCCGCCAGCAGCAACCATTGCTTCATGGTGATCTGGGCGTCGGCCAGGGCCCGGTCGGCCAGGCGTGTCCAGCGGCGCTCCAGCAGGAACAGGGACCCGAAAGCCCGGCTGGCCAGCTCGTCGCGGTGGGAGGGGGTACGGCTCATCTCGACTCCGATGGGTAACCTGTTACCTATAAAAGGGTAATAGGTTACCTAATGGAGATTGTCAAGGGTCATCGGGGCCGTGACGAAATCGTCCACGCCCTTCATTCGCGGCTCGCTGGTTTCCCGTGCTAGTAGTACGGCAGCTCGGAAACGGGCTTGACCGGGAGGGAGCATGTTCGACCGAGCCGGCCTGATTGCGGTGCTGACGGCCCTGGCCCTGCTTGCCGGGTGCCCCAAGGATTGCCTCGACGACGACGATACCGCCGTAATCGACGATCCCGGGGATGACGATTCAGCCGACCTGCCGGACAACTACGCCCCGGTCTCGGCTGTCACCGTGACCGTGCACCCGGAGGTGGCCACCATCCTGGAGGTGACCTGGACCCAGGACGAGGACGCGGACGCCGCCTACCTGGAGTTCACCTTCGAGGACGGCCGCTGGAGCCAGTCCCCGGCGGAGGCCCGGGCGGCAGGCGAGCACCGAGAGGTGATCCTGGGCGTCCCCGCCGAGACCGACGTCAGCGTCCAGATCGTCAACGAGATCGGCGGCGAGCAACGGGTGAGCGAGCAGCTGTATAGCGGCACCACCGGCCCCCTCCCCGAGGATCTGCTGGCCCCCGAGCTGGTCAGCTACGACCCCGAGCTGGCCCACCCGGCCGGTTACATGCTGGGCAGCGTGGACCAGTCCATCAACTGGTACGCCGGCCCGTTCTGGCTGTTCATCCTCGACCGCCAGGCGCGGGTCGTCTGGTACTACCTGCTCCCCGACCGCCGCTGCTCCCTGTTCCCCCAGGTGTCCAGCGACGGCACTCACCTGCTGTACGAGGGCAGCACCAACTACGTCTTCGACCAGACCGTGCTGTCGATCCTGGGCCGCGTCACCTTGGATTTCTCGTACCACGAGGTCGTGGAGATCCCCGAGCTGAACTTCTCCTTCGACGAGATCGACGGCGGTCGGGTGCTCTACAACTACGCCGAGGGTCACGTGGCCCTGGTGGAGCGGGACGCCGACGGGGTCGAGCGGGAGGTGTGGAACTGTTCGGACTGGATCTTCGAGCACGGCGGCTCCGACTTCCATTGCGCCGCCAACTCGGTCATCTGGAATCCGGCCACCGACACGGTGATGTGGTCGATGTACAACATCGACACCGTGGTGGAGGTCCAGCGGGAGACGGGCGAGCTGCTGCGCCAGTGGGGCCAGCTGGACGGGGGCTGGGCCTTCGAGCCCGCCGACACCGAGGTGGACTACCAGCACTACCCCAACTACACCCCCGACGGCACCATCATCGTGTCCACCCACGCCCCTGGCGGCGTGGGGCAGTATGCCCGCGAGTTCCTCCCCGACGACGCCAGCCAGACCATGCAGGAGGTGTGGCATTACGGCGAGGAGGTGAAGCACTACGCCCGCTACGGTGGCGAGGCGTTGCGGCTGGACAACGGCAACTCGTTGCTCTGCTACGGCACCGACGGTTCCCTGCGGGAGGTGACCATGGACCGGCGCACCGCCTGGGACATCGTCTGGCCTTCCGTGCCCAACACGCACCTCACCGGGCACAACACGATGATCGAGGACCTCTACGCCCTCAACCGCGGGCCGGAGGAGGCGCGATGAGGGCCTCCTTGTTGGCGATGTGGTTGCTGCTGCCGGGCACCGCCACGGCCCTCACCGGCGGCCCGGACACCTGTGGGTACACCTACATCGACTCGGACGAACCGGGCGGCCCGGCCTACTCGTGGATCGACGCCACCGCCGCCGGCACGCCGCTGGGCATGGGGGATGACGACGAGGTCACGCTGAGCATCCCGTTCCCGTTCTACTTCTACGGCGTCCGCTACACGGAGGTGACGGTGGGGGATGGAGCGATGCTGTTCGGCGAGAACACGGAGATCCACGACCAGAATAACTGCGTGCCGGCCAACAACGCCGACGGGGACGACACCCTGATCATGGTGTTGTGGGACGACCTGGACCCCTCCGATCCCACCTCCGACGACGTCTACGTGGAGACCATCGGCGTCGCCCCTCACCGCCAGCTCGTCATCCAGTACAACGAGGTGCTGCGTTGGGGCAGCGCCACCTACTTCACCTTCCAGGTGATCCTCGAGGAGTCCACCTCCTCCATCCTCATGCAGTACCAGACCGTCGCCGGGCCCAACCCCCAGTACACCCATGGCAAATCGGCGACGGTGGGGATCCAGCCGGCGCTCAACGACGGGCTGGAGTACTCGTGCATCTCCGACGAGATCCTCCACGACGAGCTGGCCGTGCTGTTCGATGTGGTCTGTGAAGACGACGACGGGGACGGCGTGGGCCCCTGCGACGGGGACTGCGACGACGCGGATGCGGCGATCCACCCGGCGGCCACCGAGGGGGACGACGGCATCGACAACGACTGCGATGGGCTGGTGGACGAGGATTTCATCGCCCCCGGGGACATCATCATCAACGAGCTGATGATCAACCCAGCTGCCGTGGCCGAGGCGGATGGCGAGTGGCTGGAGCTGCTCAACGTCGCCGGCCGCGACATCGACCTGGTGGGCTGGACGCTGGCCGATCACCTCGGGGAGGTCACCGTGGGCAGCTCGCTCGTCGTCGCCGACGGTGAGGCGCTGCTGGTCGCGGTGGAGGAGGATCCCCTGCTCAATGGCGGGCTGCCGGCCGTGGACTGGGCCGCCTCTTTCAGCCTGGGGAACGGCGGGGACGAGCTGACGCTGGCGATGGGGGGGGTGGTCATCGACCAGCTGGCCTACGATCCCGCGTTGTGGCCGCTGGCCCCCGGCGCCTCCACCTACCTGGATCCGGACTACGCCGATGGTGGCCTCAACGACGATCCCTGGCCCTGGTGCATCACCCCCGTGGAGCCGGCCTACGACTACGGCGGCCTGGGAGATGTGGGCACCCCCGGCGGACCCAACCCCGCGGGCATCTGCTGCGCCGACGACGACGGCGACGGCTCGTCCACCTGCGACGGCGACTGCGACGACGGCGATGCGACGCAGTTCCCGGGGAACCCGGAAGTCCCCGACACCCTGGACAACGACTGCGACGGCCTGGCCGACGAGGATTTTGTCGGCCCCGGATCGGTGGTCATCTCCGAGTTCATGGACGATCCCCTCGCGGTGGACGACGAGTTCGGGGAATGGATCGAGCTGTACAACACCGAAGACATCGACCTCAATTTGAAGGGCTGGAGGCTGCTGGACGACGAGGGGGAGGGGATCGACATCGAGGACACCCTCGTGGTGCCGTCCCAGGGATACCTCTTGCTGGCCGTGGACGGAGACCCGGCCATCAACGGCGATCTACCGGCCGTGGACTACGTCTACAGCTACGCCCAGTTCGTCCTGCGTTCCTACGACGCCGACGCCATCGTGCTGGCCATGGAGGAGCTGGAGGTGGACCGGGTGGCCTACGCCAACGTGGCTCCCTGGCCCGTTGCAGAGGGGCGCTCCAACGCTGTCGACCCGGTGGCCCGGGATCACATCTTCAACGACGACGGGCGCTACTGGTGCGCCACCCCGGCCGACGAAGCGTATGGCTACGGTGGTGCTGGGGGGGACTACGGCACCCCCGGGGCCGGCAACACGGACTGCTGCGTGGACGAGGACGGGGACGGGGCCGGTAGCTGCGTCGAGGACTGCGATGACGCGGACGCCGAGATCCACCCGGACGCCGACGAGATCTGTGACGACGGCATCGACAACGACTGCGACGGGGACGTGGACGACGAGGACGCGGACTGCGGCGGGGATGACGACTCCGCGGACGATGACGATGACTCGGCCGACGATGACACCGGGGACGACGACGATTCCGCCGACTGCCCCTACCAGGGCTGCTCCTGTGGAAAGGCACACGGGCCGGCGGTCACCTCAGCCAATGTCACCGCCACCACTACCTGTGCCCTGCTGTTGCCCACGTTGCTCGCCATACGCCGCCGTCAGAAAAAGGGACGCTCATAAGAACATAAGAAACTCGTCCTTCGTTGGCCCGAGCGAGCAGCGGGAAGCTACGAACCGGTAGGTGTCCGCCGTCTGCAAAAACTTATGTTCTGATGAGCGTCCCTTTTTCATTTCGACACCTTTAGTGCTCGCGACGCCGATAGTTGACAAATACCTGACAAAAATCCCTTGGACAGGGCTTTCCAATGCCTGGTCTACTGCAGAAAGCGAGAAAAGCATGAAGTAACGGAAAAACAAGTCAGATAGGAAAAAAGGCCATGCGCATCCGCCTACACCGCCCCGTGCTCCTCATCGCCCTGCCCTGCCTCGTGTCCCTGGCGTGCTCGCCCGGCGTCTGGGGAGACCCGGAATCGCCGGCGACGACCCTGGACCAGTCGCTCACCGAGGCCGCCACCACCTACGACGTGCCGAGGGACCTGCTGGCCGCGGTGGCCTACTCCGTCAGCCGCATGGACGACCGGGACGGGGTGCCCTCCACAGCGGGTGGCTACGGCGTGATGAATCTGATGCAAGGGGGCGCCGACGGCGGCCCCCAGCTCCACTGGGCGGCCACGGAGCTGGGGGTCCAGCCGGAGACGCTGATGAAGGACCCGCACCTCAACGTGATGGCCGGTGCGGCCTACCTGGCGGCCCAGGCCGACGCCTGGGAAGAGGAGACCGGCTGGACGCTGGAGCGCCTGGATGACTGGGCGCCGGTGGTCGGTGCTTACGTCAGCGAGAGCGACGCGGGCATCCAGCGCTCCTTCGCTCGCCAGGTCTACGGCTGGCTGAGCGACGGCTTCGAGGTGCGCACCCCGGCCGGCGAGTGGATCCAGGTGGAATCGCGGGAGGTCCACGCCCCGACCCTGGATCTGGTGCCCATGAGCGGCGTCGGTGGCGACTACTACGGCAACGCCGACTTCATCCCGGCCACCTCCTCCATCTACTCCAACTACAGCCGGGGTCCCGCCGACATCGACATGGTCGTCGTGCACACCATGCAGGGCACCTACGCCGGCACCATCAGCTGGTTCCAGAATCCCGCCGCCGGCGGCTCGGCCCACTACGTGATGCGCTCCTCCGACGGCGAAGTGACCCAGATGATCTGGGAGGAGGACGTGGCCTGGCACGCCGGGCACTGGACCACCAACTCCAGGTCCGTGGGCATCGAGCTCGAGGGCTACATCGCGGCGCCGCAGACCTGGTACACCGACGCCATGTACAACAGCCTGGCGACGTTGATCCTGGACATCAGCGACCGCAACAACATCCCGCTGGATCGCAGCCACATCATCGGCCACAACGAGGTCCCCGGCTGCTCAGGGACCGGCGGCGGCGCCAGCTGCCACACTGACCCGGGGAACGGCTTCGACTGGGACCGGCTGATGGGGTTGCTGGGGAACGGCGGGGGCGGCGGTGGCGGGGGCGGCGGCGGCGGTGAGGAGCCCGAGGAGCCGGAGACCGGCAACACCGGCGACCTCATCGGCTACGTCCGCGTGGGCAGCATCTACAACAGCGGCGCCGGCGTGGCCGGGGCCACCGTGACCCTGTCCAGCGGCCAGTCGGACACCACGGACAGCAACGGCCTGTACCTCATCGACGACGTTCCCGAGGGCTGGGTGGACATCACCGTCAGCGCCAGCGGCTACGACACGGCCTACTCGGGGCTGGGCGTGGATGCCGGTTCCACCAACTGGCGCAGTGTGGCGGTCCAGGCCAGCGGCAACGGCGGCGGCAACACCTCCGAGCCGGACGACGAGCCCCCGGGCCAGCCCACCGGCCTGACCCCCGCCGGCTGGCAGAGCATCTACACATCTTCCGTGACCCTGGACTGGGCCCCGGTGGGAGCCACGGCGGACCGCTACCAGGTGAGCATCTACTTCCACGATGGCTACGACTGGAACTGGTACTACGACTACTCCACCACCAGCTCCTACAAGACCTTCTGGCCGGCCGTGGACAGCGCTTACTACGCCTGGGCCGTGCGTGGCGAGAACGACGCCGGAGCCGGCGAATGGGCCGACTGGGAGTACTTCTACTTCGGGGGATAGCGCGACGGCACTGTGGGCCGGCCCCGTCCGCCCGTTTTCATATTTTTCCCCCCCGCCCGCATGCTCCGGATACCCTTTTAGAAGCGAGGGCGAAACCCGTTTCCGGGGGAAGATTTGGGCCGTATGAAGGTGTCGGTGCGGTCACTTGATCCGCGTGGGGTGCTTTGGTTCGCGGCGGTCTGCTGGTGTGTGCTGGCCGGCGCTGCGTCGGCGACCCAGCGCTTTGCCCTCGACGTCCTGTCCCACGACGACGGTCTCCCGCAAAACACGGTCCAGGCCCTGATTCAGACGCAAGACGGCTATCTGTGGCTGGGCACCCAGGGGGGGCTGGTGCGCTTCGATGGCGTGGAGTTCGAGGTGTTCGATCGCAGCACGTCGGCCCTCCTCGCAGACGACGGCATCAACACCCTGTTCGAGGCCAGTGACGGCACGGTGTGGGCGGGAGCGAGCGCCGGGTTGCTGAGCTATCGCGATGGGTCCATGCATCTCTATTCGAGGGCCGATGGCCTGCCGTCTTCGGTGATCCGGGCCGTCGCGGAGGATGCCGGCGGGGTCCTGTGGATCGGGACCGAGCAGGGGCTGGCCCGGATGGCGGATGGGAGGATCACCGCCGTTGGCGATGCGGTTGGCCTGACGAACGATCACGTCTCGAGTCTGATGCTCGGCCGCGACGGTACCTTGTGGATGGGCATGCGCGGGCCGGGCCTTTTCCGCCATCAGGGGGAGCGCTTCGAGCAGGTGATGATCGAAGGCAGGCCGTTCGAGCATACGGTGATGGCCATGGTCGAGGATCGTGCCGGAGACCTCTGGCTCGGGACGGAGACCAAGGGCGTGTTCCGGCTCCACGACGGCCAGCTCATCTCCATGCGCGAGTCGATCCCCCTCGACGCGATCATCGACCTGCTGGAGGACCGCGACGGTGGCCTGTGGGTCGCGGGTACCGCCGGTAAGCTCATCCGCTATCACAATGGGCGCTCTGACCTTGTGGAAGATCCCCAGGTCCTCCAGTCCTGCTGGGTACGCTCGATGGTCGAGGACACCGAAGGCAACCTCTGGCTGGGGACGTTCAACGACGGCTTGCTACAGCTGCGGCCCACCCTGTTCAGGCCGGTTGGAGAGGCCCAGGGCCTGTCGGGCCGCATCGTCTGGTCCATCCACGAAAGCGCGGACGGGAGCGTGTGGCTCGGCACGGACGGGGGCCTCGATCGTCTGGTGGATGGGGTCCCCGAGCCGTTCGAGGGCCAGGCGGCGATGGATGGGCTGGCGTTGCTGTCCCTGCTCGAGGACCGGGATGGCGCCCTGTGGGTCGGCACGTACACCAAGGGCTTGATGCGTTTTCACGAGGGCCGCTGGCGGCACTGGCACATCGAGGAGCTGGGCAGCGGCCGGGTGGCGGCGCTGCTCCAGGATGCCCAGGGCGACATCTGGGTGGGGACCACCTCTGGGCTGAGCCGTATCCGTGGCGAGGAGATACGCACCTTCAAGGTCGAGGACGGCCTGCCCGCCAACGCCGTGCGGGCGATGGCCCAGGACAGCCGGGGCACCTTCTGGGCCGGGACCTGGGGCGGGGGTCTCGCGCGGCTCGAGGGGGAGCGGTTCGTGCCCGTACCGGTGCTCGATGCGCCATCGCCGACCCAGCTGATCATCAAGGACATCCACGAAGGGAAGGACGGCACCCTGTGGATCGCCACCGACGGGGGTCTGCTGCGGTGGCGCGATGGCGAGGCGACGGCCATCACCATGAAGGAGGGCCTGTTCCACGACGGCGTCCACGCCATCCTCGAGGACGACCGCGGCAACCTGTGGCTCAGCACCAACGCGGGGTTGTTCTCGGTCGTCATCGAGGAGCTGCACCGGTGCGCGCGGGGCGAGGCGGACCATGTGCACTCGGTGGTCTACAGCGAGGCGGACGGGATGCCCAGCTCCGAGTGCGTCGGCTCGGTCCAGCCGTCGGCATGGCGGGACCGGCAGGGGTTGATGTGGTTCGGGACGGCCGAAGGCGCGGTGGTGGTCGACCCGCGGATGGAGCTGACCCGGGCGGAGATCCCCGTCGTGCGTATCCAGGAGGTCCAGGTCAACGATCAGCCCATCGATCCGGGCCAGCCCATCGAACTCCCGCCAGATTTCCGCCACCTGAACGTGCGCTACTCGGCGCCCACCTTCACCGCCGCCAATCGGGTCTGCTTCCGTTACCGATTGGTGGGCTTTGGCGACGACTGGGAGGAGGTCGGCGACTCCCGCTCGCGGTCGTACCACACGCTGCCGGCGGGGGATTACCGGTTCGAGGTGCAGGCCGGCCGGACGGACGGCGGCTGGAGCGACCACACCGCCGCATTCTCTTTCACCGTGCTCCCGCCCTACTACCACACGTTCGGGTTCTACCTGCTCACCTGCGTGGCCCTCATCTCGTTGGGGGCCGGGATCGCCAGCTTGCGGACGCGGCAGCTGCGCGCCCGCGAGGCAGAGCTGGCCCGCCGCGTGGAGGAGGCCGTCGCCCAGATCAAGGCCCTCAGCGGGATGCTGCCGATCTGCGCCAACTGCAAGAAGATCCGCGACGACCAGGGGTACTGGAACCAGATCGAGGCCTACCTCATCACGCACACCGACGCCGAGTTCAGCCATGGCGTGTGCCCCGACTGCGCGCAGGAGCTCTACCCAGACATGCTCGATTCCGACGATGACGACCCCTGAGGCCGGCGAGTTTCTTATGTTCTTATGAGCGTCCCTTATTCTTGCGGGTGAACTTGAGGGCGGACCAGGTCTCGTCGATCTTGCAGATCTTGTAGTCCACCAGGCCAGTGCCCAGGCCGGTTTGGCGGACGATCTGCTGGGTCAGATCGCTGGCCAGTGCGGAACCCTTCTTGGGCCAGGCGATCCACATCCCGTCCCGGCCCACCTGGTCCCGCTTGGTCTTGATGCCGCGGCGGAGTGTGACGGCGGACCGTACGAACCACAGGATCAGGTCGAGCCCCCCCGTGGCCCGCCGGCGGAAGCTTACCCCTTTGGGCAGCTCCCCCAACGTCCCTTCGAACCCGTCCGGCGCCCCCACCAGCGCCACAACCGCGCCGGGCTTGATGCCCAGCTTCTTCGGTAGCGGCGTGCCGGCGAAGCTCTCCATGTAGGGCGGGGGCACGACAGGGGAGGCGGGGGCGTCGGCGATGGCCTTCCCGATCCCCGTCCCGATCTCGTCCCATCCCACGAAGGTGGCGTCCGGCAACCGCTGGCGCACCCCCTCGACCTTGCCGGGCTTGCCGCCTGCGAACACCAGGGGGATGGCGCGGGACGCGGGGGACTGGCGGATGGCGCAGCCCATGTCACGCCCCTGGGCGGGCAGGCGAGTGAGGTCGATGACGATGGCATCGGGCGGGTCCGTGGCGGCCACCCGCCGCACGGCCTGCGGGTTGTGGGTCGCCTCCACGACCTGCAGGCTCCCGTCTTCCAGGCGTGCCCGGCGTTCAGCCAGTTCTTCTTCTTTCCAGTGCACCAACAAGATCCGGACCATGGGGTCCTCCCAGCCCGATTGTGCGTGCTAGGCTCCCTTTCCGAAAGGAGAACGAGCCGATGATGCGCAAGGGACGATTGGCCCGCCTGGCCCGCCTGGGGGGCATGGCCGTGGGCCTGGCCGGGGACGCCACCGCCGCCGCCACCGATCTGGTGGCCCACTCCACCGACGAGGCCGCGGAGCGGCTGCACCGCCACGCCGCCAAGCGCATGCTCAAGGTGTTCGGCGAGATGAAGGGCCTACCGCTGAAGGCCGGGCAGATGCTGTCCTACATCGACGAGATCCTGCCGCCGGAGCACCAGGGCGTCTACAACGAGATGCTCGGCAATCTCCAGGTCCACACGCCCCCCATGGAGTGGGAGGCAGTACGGGAGGTGTTCGAGGCCGAGTTCGATGGCCGCCAGCCCGAGGAGCTGTTCGCCACCTTCGACCGCGAGCCCATCGCCGCCGCCTCCATCGGCCAGGTCTACCGCGCCACCCTGCCCGACGGCGCCCTGGTGGTGGTCAAGATCCAGTACCCGGGGGTGGCCGACGCCGTGCGCTCCGACCTGGACAACGCCGAGACCCTGGTGAGCGCCATGAGCGCCGTCATGCCCAAGGCCGATCTGGCCCACTTCGTCGAGGACATCGTCTCGCGCATGATGGAGGAGTGCGACTACGTGGCCGAGGCGGGCCACCAGCGGGCCTTCCGCGCCGCCTGGGAGGGGGTGGACCAGGTGGTCATCCCCCACACCATCGACGAGCTGAGCACCGGCCGCGTGCTGGTCAGCGAGTACCTGGACGGCCAGGAGTGGGCCCCCATGCTCGAGTACGCCAGCCCCACCCGCAAGAACGGCTACGGCATGGTCATCTTCCGCTTCGTCTTCGAGTCGTTGTTCCGCCATGCCATGTTCAACGGCGATCCCCACCCGGGCAACTACCTGTTCTACCCGGACGGCCGGGTGGCCTTCATCGACTACGGCTGCGTCCAGCGGTACTCGGCGGAGCAGGAAGAGGAGTTCGGCGAGCTGCGCCACGCCGTGCTGGCCGGCAGCCGTGGCCCGGCCTTCCAGTCGCTACTGGGCCGGGTGCTGGGCTTCCCCGATGAGGTGGACCCGGAGATGAAGCAGCTGCTCGAGGACTACATGCACCTGACCTTCGAGCCCATCACCGCCCCCCAGCCCTACACCTTCACCCGCGAGTACACGCGCCAGCTGATGAAGAAGGGCATGGACGCCAAGATGGTCATGACCAAGAAGATGATCACCGGCCGCAACGTCAACGTCTTCGACTCCGAGCACCGGGGGGTGGCCTTCCTGGGGCGCATCAACTTCGGGCTGGGATCCATCCTCACCACGCTTGGCACAACGGGCGACTTCAGAAGTATTATCGAAGATATAGGCTAATCAGCTTCAGGTAATTCTTCAGGTAATTCAGGGTCTTCGGCATAGCTGTCGATGGCGTCGAGGAATTGCTGCCCGAAGCGCTCCAGCTTGCGCTCCCCGATGCCCTTGATGGCCAGCATCTCCGGCAACGTGGCCGGCCGCTCGGCGGCCATCGTGCGCAGCGTGGCGTCGCCGAAGACGATGTAGGCCGGCACGTCCAGCTGGTCGGCGATGTCCCGGCGCAGCTCCCGCAGGTGGTCGAACAGGCCCCGGTCCACCCCTTCCCAGCCTTCGCGGTCGATCTTGGCCCGGCGGGGGGCCTTGGCCGCCGCCCGCAGCAGCTGCACCTGGCGCCCGCCCTTGAGGACCTCCATGGAGGCGCTGTTGAGGGACAGGGTGGGGCGGTCGCCGCCCTCGCGGCCCAGCAGGTCCTGCTCCAGCAGCTGGTAGTACCAGTTGACGATCTGGCTGCGGGGGGTGCCCTTGAGCAGCCCGTAGGTGCTCAGCTCCTGGTGCCCCCAGCGGCGCACCTGCTCCGTGTCCCCCCCGGCGAGCACCTCGGCCAGGTAGGTGATGCCAAAGGGCCGCCCGGCTCGGTAGACGTTCGACAGCAGCTTCTGGGCCGTGACCGTGCCGTCCTCCACGCCCTCGACCTCGCCCAGGCAGACGTCGCAGGCCCCGCAGGCGTCTGCTTCCAGCGACTGGCCGAAGTACTCGGACAACGCCTTGTGGCGGCAGCGCAGACCGCGGGCGTAGTTCTCGACGTGGCGCAACAACTGCACGGACGACTCCATGGCCGCCTGCGGATCCTCAGCCTCGGCGGTGGAGCGCTCGATGAGGCTGCGCCACTTGAAGGCGTCGGCGGCGGAGTACAGCAGCACGCACTCGGCGGCCAGCCCATCGCGGCCGGCGCGCCCGCTCTCCTGCTGATAGTGCTCCAGGGACTTGGGGATGCCCGAGTGGACCACGCAGCGCACGTTGGAGCGGTCGATACCCATGCCAAAGGCGACGGTGGCCACCACCACGTCCAGGCGCTCCTCGGAGAAGGCGTCCTGGATGCGCCGCCGCTCCTCCGGCTCCAATCCCGCGTGATACGCCTCTGCCTGGATGCCCCGCCGCCCCAGGGCGAGGGCCAGCGACTCGGTCTCCTTGCGGGAGATGCAGTACACGATGGCCGCCTCGCCCCCGTGGCGCAGCAGCACCTGGGCCACCTGGGCCCGGGAGTCCACCTTGGGCACCACCCGGTAGACCAGGTTGGGCCGGTCGAAGATGCCCACCAGCAGCGCCGGGTCCCGCAGCCCCAGTTGATGGGCGATGTCCTCCCGCACCCGCGGCGTGGCCGTGGCGGTGAAGGCGTGCATGGCGGCGCCGGGCAGCCGCTCCTTCAGCGACGCCAGCTTGCGGTACTCGGGGCGGAAGTCGTGGCCCCAGTGGCTGATGCAATGGGCCTCGTCGATGGCGACGGCCCCCACCGGCAGGCTGGCCAGCATGGCGGGCAGGCGGGTGGTGAACAGCCGCTCGGGGGCCACGTAGATCAGGCGCAGCTTGCCCGCCATCAGCGCCTGCTCGGCCTCGGTGATCTCCTCGGGGGTGCAGTTGCTGTGGATGGCCGCGGCGGGGTAGCCGGCGGCCCGCAGCCCGTCCACCTGGTCCTTCATCAGGCTGATCAGCGGGGAGATCACGACGTCGGTACGGCCGGCGAGGAGGGGCGGCAGCTGGTAGCACAGGGACTTGCCGCCGCCGGTGGGCAGCACCACCAGCGAGTCCCGTCCGCCCAGTCCGGCCTGGATGGCCTCGGCCTGCAGGGGTCGCAGCGTGTCGTAGCCCCAGGTCTTGCGCAGGGCTTCGTGGACCTGCTCCTCGGGCCAGGGGGGTAGGGGAGTGTCGTGCGGTCGATTCATGATCCCTCCGCCGGAGTCCGTCGTCCGGTCTGACCGCAGCTGTTGTGCAAGCCCGATGCCACCTTATACACCCCCGCAACGACAGGGGCTGGCACGGGGGGGCCAGCATCGATGGTCCGATTTCCGGACGGTGCGTCCGGCGGAGGGTCCGGATTCCGGTCCGGACCGTCGTCGCCCCCCGGTGGCACACCTGTGACACGGCTGGCACACCTGTTTTGGGCGTGTGTCACACCTGTCAAAAGTTAAAGTAAAAAGTCTGTACAAGCGGAATAACTAATGGAAATAAGAGACAAAATGAATTGAACGTGGTTTTTTCCGGCTGGGCTCGGATCTGGCCCGCCCCTTGCTTTATCAACCTACCGAAACGCACGACGAACCACAGACAGCCAGGCGGGAGACAAGACGATGATCAAGATCGACAGCTAGGGCACGCAGCAAAAACCGCACGCGAACTTCAACCCCAAACGAGACCACACACAGGCGAGGCAGGCAGATGAACCGAACCCGCACCACGACATCCACAGCTTCACCGTCGATACCCTGGACGCTCTGCTCACCCGCCTGGAGGATGAGGGCTACCAGTTCACCACCCTGGACGACGCCGAGACCTTCCCCCTGCTCAACGGGGTCATCCCGCCCCATCAGCCCTGGATCGGGGATCCCTGCGGCCAGGACGCCGACTGCGCCTTCAGCGACGGCGGGGATGCGGGCTACTGCCATCTGTTCGAGGATGGAGAGGGCCAGGAGCGGGGCTACTGCTCCCTGCCCTGCGACGGCTACTGTCCCGACCTGTCGGGTACGGCCCCCAGCTTCTGCATCGGCACCAGCCAGCCTGACGAGGGTATGTGCGTGTCCAAGACGTCGCCCATCAACGACTATTGTGCGGCGATTCCGGGTACGGAGGAGCTGGTGGAAGAGCGGTTCGTCTACGAGAGCGGTGCGTCGGCCTCTTCAGCAACGGTCTGTGTCGAGGGTTAACCTCTTCGTCCCACTCCCAGTCGTCGTCCCACTCGCGGTCATCGTCCCACTCGCGGTCGTCTTCCCACTCCCAGTCGTCGTCCCAGTCCCAGTCGATCCAGCTCAAATCAGTCCACCCGTTCCCCGGCGACCTCGGTGGTCCAGCCGCCGCTGGAGCTGGTGCTCACGTCCACGGTCCAGCTCTCACCGGTCTCACGCTGGTGCTCGTCGAGGAGGGCGGCGCCCTCCACGCGGGCCTCGGCCATGGCGGCGTGCATGGCAGCCAGGACCTCGTCCTCGGCGGAAACCGCAGGTGCCGGCGGCGGCGTGGGCTCCATGACGGGTGCGGGGACGGGCTCCATGACGGGCGCGGGGACGGGCGCGGGAGCGGGGGGGGGGGCGGGGGCGGGGCGGGGGGCGGGGGCTGGGGAGAGCGCGGGAGCAGGCGCCGGGGCCGGTGTCGGGGTTGGATTCCGGACCGGCGCCGGCTCCGGCTTAGGGAGCTGAATCGGAGTGATGGTGGCCGTGCGCGCCGTTACCGGCGGCGCTTCGAAAGAAACATGGACCCCGTTGAGCGACGGAACATCGAGCTTGGCGGTGGATTCATCCGCCAGCGGTTCCGTCCGCACGACCAGCACATCGCCTTCCATGCTCACCTGATGATGGGGAGTCGCACCGCTGCAGCGGATCTCCAACTCCAAGGTGTCTGCCCCGCCGTCCAGCAGCCCGAGCTCGGCCAGGTCCAGATCGAGGACCACCCGCTTCGTATTGGCGTTCGACGGGGTGACAACGGCCAGGGAGAACCCGGTGACCGCGACCAAAAGGATAAAAGTGGAAAAACGATGATTGAACATGAAAGCCTCCTGAACCCCAAGGTACGAGGCAAACGCCGGTAGCCCTAGTACCGGGCTATTACCGCCCTCCGGAGTGCGCTGCTCGGTGGCCGGCTTTGCGCACACGCGGGCGCGATCGATTTGCTCGCCAACGACCCGCCCTATAAGCTCCGCCCAGCAAAAAACGTTCGCTCCGACAGGAGGCCATTCATGATCGGTCTGATCATATTCGGAACACGCGGTGTGACCTACAGCGCGGACAAGGGCGATTTCGACTGCCCGATCTGCAACGGACACTCGCCCTACAACCACAAGCGGGTGCGCCGGTTCTTCACGCTGTATTTCATCCCGGTCATCCCGCTGGATCTGCTCGGCGAGTACGTGGAGTGCGGGGGCTGTGCGGGCACCTTCAAGCCCGAAGTCCTGGAGCTCACCGCGGGGGCGGGCGGGGAGCAGGGGGACTTCGAGGCCGAGTTCCACCACGCCATGAAGCGGGTGATGGTGCTGATGATGCTGGCCGACGGCGTCATCGAGATGTCGGAGATCCAGTCGATCCAGGAGATCTACGAGCGCCTCGCCGGCAAGCAGCTCACCGAGGCGGACATCCGCACCGAGGCGGCCATCGCCCAAGAGGAGGGGCTCAACGTGCACGACTACCTGGGCCGCCTGCTGGGGTCCCTCAACGACGCCGGCAAGGAGATGGTGGTCAAGGCTGCCTACATGGTCGCCGCGGCCGACGGCGACATCCCCGAGGAAGAGATGCAACTGCTGCGGGACGTGGGCAAGGCGCTGGAGATGACCGACGCCCACTTCAACGGCGTGCTGCAGTCGATGGTCTAGGACCACTCGACCGTCCCATGACCCACATCGATCCTGGAAGACTCGGGGGCTTGCCGGCCGGTTTGATGGGCGCGGCGGCGCACCTGGCCGTGCTGGCCCCGCCGTGGTGGTTCGGTGGCGGCGCCCGGACGGCGCCCGTCCTGCTGTTCGCCGTGCTGGCCATGGCCTTCTCGTTTGCCGAGGCCGCCAGCCAGATCCGGCGGGATCGTATGGGAGATTTCGAACCAGGTGCCGCGGCCACCGGCGTGGCGCTCTACGCCCTGTTCGCCAGCGCGTTGATGTGGCCATCGGCGCTGCCTGCGCCGGTGACCACCGTGGGTGTGGCCCTGGGCGCAGTGCTGTTCGCCGGCGGGATCACCCTACGGGTGATGGCCATCCGCGCCCTGGGGGAGCGCTTCGTGACCAAGGTGGTGATGCGCGGCGGGCAGGACCTGCAGACCCGGGGCCTGTACGCCGTGCTGCGCCATCCCTCCGAAGCCGGCACCCTGTGCCTGTCCCTGGGGGGCTGCCTGCTGCTGGGCAGCTGGGTGGCGCTGGCGTTGTGGGCGGGCGTGCTGCTCCCCCTGGTGGCCGTACGGGTCCGGTTGGAAGATGGCCTGCTGCGCCAGATGTACGGCCATCGGTATGCGGCGTATTCGACGCGCGTGCCTGCGCTGCTGCCGTTTTTGGGCCGGGGTTGACCGAACATTCGCGCGCCGCTGCTGTCTATCCAGGGAGTCGAGGGAGGTTCGCATGAGACCACGATGGGGATTGATCGCTGCTGCGATGGCGCTGGCGGCCTCTTTGCTCTGGCCCACCACACCGCCCCGCGCCGCCGATGACGAGGAGGCCGAGGCGCCGGCGACCGGCCTCGACGGCCTGAACGTACGCGTCGGGGAGGCGGACGACGCGGTGCAGGAGCCCAGCTTCGAGGCCGACGTGCAGCCGCTGCCGGCCGGCAAGGCCCGCAAGATCCTCAAGCGGCTGGCGCCCCTGGCCACGGGCGAAGACCCGGAACCGTCCCCCCTACGGCCCGGTACCAAACCACCCCCCCGCACCGGCGTCACGGTGCAAGGAGCGTTCCCCGCCGCGGGCGACGCCGCTGCGCCCGGGGCCGGCGAGGTCAAACCCCTGGAGGTCCTGCGCTGGTCCCCCGAGGGGGACGTCACCGACGTGCCCCAGGTGCAGGTGACCTTCTCCCAGCCGATGGTGCCCGTCACCGGCCTGGCAGAGATCGCCGCCGCCGACGCCCCGGTGCAGCTCACTCCGGACGCCGCCGGGCGCTGGCGCTGGATCAGCGCCACCACGCTGGTGTTCGAGCCGGAGTCCCCCCTGGCCAAGGGCACCCACTACCAGCTGGTCGTACCCGCCGGCGCCACCTCGGCCCTGGGCGGCACCCTGGAGCGGGATCACCGCTTCTCGTTCAAGACCCAGCCCCCGCGCGTCACCCAGATCTGGCCCGGTGGCGGGGATCGTTCCCCCCGCTCGCCGATGATCTTCCTGACCTTCGACCAGCGCATCGACCCGGGGCAGGTGGCTCCGCTGGTGGAGGTCAGCGCCGCGGGCCACCGCTGGCCGGTCCACCTCTCCGAGGCGGGCGAACCCGGGATCATCGGCCCGCCATGGGACTGGGCCGGCGGCACCGCCGAGGGCACCTGGCTGGCTCTGGCCGTGGAGCAGCCGCTGCCGCTGGGGGCCCGGGTCACCGTCCGCGTCGGCGCCGGCGTGATGCCGCGGGACGGGGACGTGGCCTCCCGGGACGACCAGAACTTCGAGTTCCTGGTGCACGAGGCGCTGCGCATCGAGGACCACCGCTGCCAGGACTACCAGTGCCGGCCCGGCACCGGCTTCTGGGTCCGCTTCAACAATTACCTGGACGACCAGGCGGTGGATCCCGCCACGATCCAGCTCAGCCCGGCACCCCCGGAGATGAAGGTCGAGGTCTCCGGCAACACCATCTACCTGCGCGGCAAGACCCGCGTCGGCACGTACTACGTCACCGTGCCGCCGACGGTGAAGGACATCTTCGGCCAGACGCTGGGCCGGTCCCAGCAGTTCAAGTTCAAGGTCGTCGAGGCCGGGCCGGTGCGCGCCGAGCTGTCGGCCCCGGGCGGCGACATGGTGATCCTGGATCTGGACTGGGGCCCCAAGATCCCGGTGCTGACCCTCAACCAGCCGGCGCTGAAGGTGGAGCTGTACGACGTCGAGCCAGCTGACTATCCGGCCTGGACCCGTTTCCGCTCGGACCTCTATCAGTGGTACGAGCACGACCGGCGTGAGGGGCCGCGGCCCACCCCGCCGGGCAAGCGCATCTCCTCGCGGCGCATCCCCACCGGGGGCGGCAAGGACGAGGCGCTGGAGACCCGGCTCGATCTGGCCCCGGCCCTCAGCGACGGCCGGGGCCACGTGGTGGTGCTCATCGAGGGGGAGGCCCCCAAGGACCGCCCCCGCTGGGCCGCCAAGTGGGTGCAGGCCACGGGGTTGAATCTCACCGGCTTCAACACCGACGAGCAGGCCCTGATCTGGGCCACCTCGCAGCGGGACGGGAGCACCTTGCCCGATCTGCAGGTGGAGATGCTGGACTGGTCCGGGGGCACGCTGGCGGCCACCGTCACCACCGACGGGGACGGCCGCGCTGCCTTCCCCGCAGCGGACGTCTCCGGCCAGATGGTGGCCGTCGCCCGCACGGATTGGGACTCGGTGCTGATGCCGTGGAGCTGGCACGCGCCGTCGGCGCGGACCCCTGAGCTGCGCTGGTACATCATCGACGACCGTCAGCTGTACCGCCCGGGGGAGACCGCCACCCTCAAGGGATGGGTGCGCCGTGTCGAGCAGGGGGCGGACGGGGTGGTGCGGTTCTCCGTGCCCGAGGATCTGAGCGTCCACTACAACGCCCGCGATCCCCGCGGCAACGATCTGGCCAGCGGCGATCTGGCCCTGGAGGGGCTGGGAGGCTTCAGCCTGGAGATCGATCTGCCACCGGAGGTGGACCTGGGCCGCGCCCGGGTCAACTTCGCCGTCAACGACAACGAAATCCACGGCCGCAACACCCGCCACGAGTTCCGCATCGAGGAGTTCCGCCGGCCGGAGTTCGAGGTCTCGGCCACGGCCTCCGAGGGCCCCCATCAGGTGGGGGGGCGCGTGACGTTCTCCACCAACGCCCGCTACTTCAGCGGTGGCTCCATGCCCGGCAGCGACGTGGGCTGGGCCATCTGGGCCCGGGAGGGGGGCTACGTCCCGCCGGGGCGCGGGGACTTCTCCTACGGGCCGCGGGAGCCGTGGTGGGGGGATCACCACCACCACTGGGATTACTACTGGGAGCCCACCCGCACCCACTTCGCCGGCAAGACCGACAAGGACGGCAACCACGCCGTGCAGGTGGAGCTGGCCTCCATCCCCTCCGGCCGGCCGATGGTGCTTTTCGGCCAGGCCACGGTCCATGACATCAACCGCCAGGCCCGCGCCGCCGCCGCCCGGGTGCTGGTGCACCCCGGCGACCTGTACGTCGGGGTCCGGCTGGAGTTCGGCTTCGTCCAGCCGGGCCAGCCGCTGGCCGTGGAGACCCTCGTCACCGATCACGACGGCCAGATCGTCCCCGGCGCCGATGTCACCGTCACGATGGAGCCGGTGTGGGTCGACGATCCGTCCGGGCCGCCCCAGCCGGTGCAGCCCTATACGTTCAAATCCACCAAGGAGCTCTCCAGCTCCGTCTTCACCCCCGAGATGGGTGGGGTGTGGAAGGTGCGGGCGGTGGTCACCGACGGCCAGGGCCGCCCCGCGGTCAGCGAGCTGATCCTGTGGGTCGCCGGCGGTGGCCTACCGCCGGGAGCGATGTCCGCCAAGGACGACGTGCGGGTCATGCCGGACAAGGACAGCTACGAGCCCGGCGACACCGCCCACCTGCTGGTCACCTCGCCGGTCTACCCGGCCGAGGGGTTCTGGACCGTGCGCCAGGCCGACGGCGTGCACAGCGGCCGGCTGACCTTCGCCGGCCCCACCGCCTCCTTCGACGTCACCGTGGGGCGGGAGGACGTACCCAACCTGCCCGTGCAGGTCGTGCTGGTGGGGTCCGTGTTCGACGAGACCGGCGCCGATCCGGAGATCGCCTCGCGGCGGCCGGCCTGGGGCCGGGGCAGCGTCAGCCTGCGGGTCAATCCGGCGGACCGCATCCTGGCCGTGGAGGCCTCGCCGGAGGCCAGTGTGCTGGATCCTGGCAGCCCCACCGCCGTGGACGTCGCCGTGCGGGATCACGAAGGCAAGCCGGTGGCCGGCGCCGAGGTGGCGCTGATCGTCGTGGACGAGGCGGTGCTCTCCCTGGCCGGCTACCAGCTGGCCGATCCCATGGCCGCCTTCTATCGCTGGCGGCCGGGGATCGAGGTCGGCATCACCGACCTGCACGCCCACCTGCTGCCGCCGCCGGAGCAGGTGTTCGCCGAGCTGCAGCGTATGAAGGACATGGCCGACCCCCGGGCCTCCAAAGCCATGGGGGAGGAGTGCGAGGACGCGGCTGCGCCGGTGGAGGTGGGTGCCGCAGCTTCGGGCGATGCCATCGCCGTACGCTCCGACTTCCGGGCCCTGGCCGTGTTCACTCCGGCGGTGTCCACCGACGCCAGCGGCAAAGCCCGCGTCGAGTTCACCATGCCCGACAACCTCACCCGCTACCGGGTGATGGCCGTCGTCGCGGCGGACGCCCACCGCTTTGGCAGCGGCGAGTCCACCGTCACCGCCCGGCGCCAGCTGATGGTGCGCCCCTCGCCGCCGCGGTTCCTCAGCTACGGGGACGAGTTCAAGCTCCCCGTCGTTATCCAGAACCAGAGCGACCGCACCTTGGATATCCAGGTCGCCGCCCGGGCCAGTAATGCCGAGTTCCTGGACGGCATCGGCTGCAAGCTGACGCTGCCGCCCGGCGAGCGGGCCGAGGTCCTGGCGCCGGCACGGCCGCTGGGGGTGGGCACCGCCCGCTTCCAGGTCGTCGCCGTCGCCGGCGCCCTCAGCGACGCCGCCGAGGTCGCCGTCCCCGTGTGGATGCCCGTCACCACCGAGGCCTTCGCCACCTACGGCAGCACGGACGGCGAGATGATCGTCCAGCCGGTGGCGGCCCCGGACGGCGTCGTACCCAGCTGGGGCGGCCTGGAGGTCACCACCAGCTCCACCGCCATCCACGCCCTCACCGACGCTTACCTGTACCTGGCCCGCTACCCCTTCGACTGCTCCGAGCAGGTCGCCTCGCGCGTCTTGGCCGTGGCGGCGCTGCGGGACGTGCTGGATGCCTTCGACGCCGAGGGGCTGCCCCCGGCCGACGAGATCGAGGCCGCCGTGGCGGCGGACATCGCCATGCTACAGGCCCGCCAGCACCACAGCGGCGGCTTCAAGCTGTGGCCCGGCAGCCGGGACGTCCACCCCTACGCCTCCGTGCACGCCACCCACGCCCTCGAACGGGCCATCCAGGCCGGCTTCGACGTCCCCGCCGACATGCGTAAACGGGCGCTGCGGTATCTCGACACCCTCGATCGGCGTCTGCCCAACGAGTACGCCGGGCGCGCGGGCGTCGCCATCCAGGCCTACGCGCTGTACGTGAGGGCCCTGGCCGGTGACGAGATCAGCGGCGACGTGGAGGCCCTGCTCGCCGCCAACCCCCTCACCGACATGCCCCTGGAGGCGGCGGGCCACCTCACTTCGGCGCTGGCCCTCGGTGGCCATCAGGGCGAGACCCTGGATCGCCTGGTGAGGCACCTCAACAACCGGGCCGTCGAGTCGGCGGGCACCGCCGAGTTCCAGGACGACCTGGGGGACCAGCACTGGCGGATCTTCTGGGGCCAGCGGCGCACCGACGCCGTCGTCCTCGAGGCGCTGCTGCGCGCCAACCCCGAGGGGGACCTGATCCCCAAGGTCGTGCGCGGGCTCCAGGGCCACCGCACCCGCGGCCGCTGGCGCACCACCCAGGAGAACGCCTTCGTACTGCTGGCCCTGCGCACCTACTTCGACGCCTACGAGGCCGTCGAACCCGACTTCGCCGCCCGGCTGTGGCTGGGCAACGACTACGCCGGCGAGCATGCGTTCGAGGGCCGTACCACCGAGCGCTTCCAGGTGGATGTCCCCATGGAGCACCTGGTCAAGGGCGGCGCGCAGGACCTGGTCCTGGACCACGACGGCGAGGGCCGGCTGTACTACCGCATCGGCCTGCGCTACGCCCCCGCCGACCTGTGGCTCGACGCCGCGGACTACGGCTTCGCGGTCACCCGCAGCTACGAGGCCGTGGACGACCCGGACGACGTCACCCGGGGCGAGGACGGCAGCTGGCACATCGTCGCCGGCGCCCGGGTGCGGGTCGTGCTGCAGCTGGAAACCGGCGAGCGGCGCTACCACGTCGCGCTGGTGGACAAGCTGCCCGCCGGGCTGGAGCCGCTGACCAGGGGGGTGGTGGGCAGCACCGCCGCCGCGCCCCGAGACGATCCCTGGTATCCCCACTGGATCGAGCACAGCAACCTGCGCGACGAGCGGGGGGAGGCCTTCACCTCCCTGCTGTACGCCGGCGTCTACCGCTGGTCCTACGTCGTTCGGGCCACCACCCCGGGCAGCTTCACCGCCCCTCCACCCCGGGCCGAGGAGATGTACTTCCCCGAGACCTTTGGCCACGGCCCTTCGGAGCGGGTGATCGTCGAGTAAGATGGATCCCTCGGGAGAGGGGGCCGTATGTTGGATTGTCGAACACTCCGCCTGTCCATGGCGCTCTTGTTGGCCATCGCGGTGATCCCCGCCGGATGCAAGAAAGAGGCCCCCGACGACATCGTGGAGGGCTGGGGCGAGCCCCGGCTGTGGCCCGGCGATGACCTGCGGCCGGATCTCGATCACCCCTTCTTCGACGACCACCTGGCCCTGGCCGATCTCTCCCTGTACGCCACCTACGTCGAGGGCGGCCCGGACGAGCGACCCGGCCACCAGCACCGCGGCGCCTTTGCGGTCGGCAACGGCAAGGTCTTCTCCCTGCTGGGCACCGCCGATCCGGTCAACACGCTGCACTCCCTGGTGGGCCCCGTGTACGAGCGGGACGGGTACTTCTTCGGAGACACGGCCGTGTCCCTCGAGGTGGACAGCGACCCCGAAGGGTTCGATCGGGAGTGGATCGCCCGGGTGCGTGGTTCGGCCGTCGTCGTCACCCGCGGCGACGGTGGCGGCGTGTCGCTGTACACCGTGGATTTCGGCCCCCACCCGGCCGGCGTGGACGACCTGGACGTGCCCCCGGCCCTGGTGCGGGTGATGCTGGTCACCAACGACGACGGCTACGCCCACGACGTGGACCTGCTGCTGGACAGCTACCGCACCCTGGACGAGGCCGACGGGCTCGTGCACGAGGCGCTGGAGTCGGACGGGCGTTATCTGGGCTACCTGCCGTGGGGGGGCTCCCTGACCGAGGACGGGGGCGCCTACCGCATCGAGCTCGGTGAGGTCGCTTCTGGGGACACGGCCATGGCCGTACTCGTGCTGGCCGCCGGCTACTCCCTAGACGAGGTGCGGGCCGTGGAGGACCAGCTGGCCGCCGCCAGCGTCGACGACTGGCTGGACGACACCCTCGACTGGTGGCAGGCCTACAGCAGCCAGGGGGTCCAGATCACATCGCACGACCCCCGCATCGCCGATCTGCACGACGGCATGCGCGCCGGCATCCGCGTCCAGCAGTCCGCCGCCGGCGCCGTCTGCCCCATGTCCCAGTACACCCTCATGTGGCTGCGGGACACCATCGGGCCCATCAAGTTCTACCTGCGCTCCGGGCTGCACGACGAGGCGCGCAGCGCCCTGGACTATCTCCATCTGTGCGCGGTCCTGGAAGGGGACTTCTCCAACGCCTGCGCCAGCGGACTGACTCCCCCGGAGGACTACGAGCATCCGGACTGGGACTCCCTGGGTGAGTTCTCTGGCCGCCTGGCTGCCGAGGGCCCCTCTTACGTGCCGCTGATGTACCGCGACTACCTGGCTTTCACCGGCGACGAGTGGACCGTCGATCAGCGCTGGCCTTACCTGCGCCGCGCCCTCACGGCCCAGCAGATGGAGCCCGACGGCCTGCAGACCTTCTCCGGCGACGAGACCTACCGCGTCGCCATGAGCGCCGCCCTGGGCCACGACCTGATGCTCATGTACGAGGAGGACACCTGGTCCGCCAACTCGTCGTTCCTCATGCAGGCCGCGGCGGGCTGGATGGCCGAGGCCGCCGGCGAGCTGGGCCACGACGAAGACGTCGCCACCTTCGAAGACATGGCCGCGTTGGCCGAGTCCGCCCTGGAGACCCACTACCTGCAGCCGGACGGCTACTACGCCCCGTTCCTCTTCCGCGACGGCCTGGTCCCCGAGCCCCGCCCCTTCGAGGACGTCAGTCTCAAGCCCCTGTGGACCGGCGCCCAGGCCGCCACCGACCCCGTCGCCCTGTCCAACCTCCAGGCCCTCCAGCAGCACGCCGGCCGCGGCAACGGCATGGTCCAGACCCCCCTCGACCCCGAGTACCACGACGCCCTGGGCTACCACGTCGAGGAGGGCATCCACACCGGCATGGTCCCCGGCTACTACCTCACCTCCGTCACCCTCCTGGGCGACCCCGACGCCCAGCCCGCCTTCAACGCCCTGCACACCTACGCCGACTCCGCCGGCCAGTACGGCGAGTACATGGTCTACGACGACCACTCCGCCTTCCAGCCCATCTACGACCCCGCCGGCGGCATCGGCGACTACACCGCCCGCCATCGCCCCTGGGAAGGCGGCATCAACATCGACGCCATGCTGCGCTACCTCGCCGGCCCCATCGTCCCCGACGCCGGCCAGGACGCCGACATGGTCCTGCGGCCGCATATCCCCAACGACCTGCGTTCCTTGACGCTGTCCGGACTGCGGGCCGGGGATGCGGTGGGGACCCTGGAGCTGATCCAGGCCGAGGACTCCATCTCCGCCACCTTTACCTCCGAGGCGTACGAGCCGTTCACGCTGTTGCTGGAGATCCCCTTGCCGGTGGGCGCCACCTCCGAGGCGCCCGATGGCCTCCAGGAGGACGGCAGCGGTTTTTCCACCTTGCCGGGTGGGGAGCGCATCGTGCACTGGGGCCCCGTGGAGATCGGCCCCCAGGGCTCCAAGTGGTTCGTCATCGAGGTGGCGCGGTAGGGCACGACCCCTTCACGGTGCACCCCGGCCCAGACACCGAGGAACTGGCCCTCCACACACGTGAACCCACGCCCCGAACGAACCGAACTCCCCGGGTGACGCGCCACCCCCCGAGCTGGGTTCACCACACGAACCCAACTCCCGAGGTGAGGCCTCACCCTCGCAGAACGGTTCACCACACGAACCCAACTCCCAGGGTGAGGCGCCACCCTCGGAGTACGGTTCAGGGCGCCACCCTCCCCGGGCCCCACCGTCCGAGCCAAAACGCCTCGGCGGCCACCGCGCCCGTGGTCCAGGCTGAGCTTGCGCAATTGCCGTACCGACCCACCTCATCCCCCCAAACCGAATGACATTCCCCCCTGGACATCACCGCCGCTTCGAGTACGATCGCCCCGAGTACGCCCGTGGCTCAGCTGGATAGAGCAACGGACTTCGGATCCGTAGGTCGCAGGTTCGAATCCTGTCGGGCGTGCCACCTTCCAGAAATCGAAAAAATCCACAAATAACCGCCACTTGGCGATCTGGTTCCTCCTTCCGTTGAACCCCCATATGATCCCCGTTTTTGCGATCCGGGGGAGTTCTGGGGGAGTTCTCATCGACTACTGAACAACTGAACAGTCTTCGGTGCGGGTTGGGAACTACCTGGCCTGAGGGTGGGGAGTTGGGTCGTAGAGACCCCTCAGCGGCCCCGCTTCTGCGTCATCGGGATCACGTCCGCTGCCTGTCGCTTGCCACCGATGCTCAGCTTGGCGATTGCCTGTCGCATGTGGTCGCGGTTGACGTGGACGTACTTCATCGTCGTCTTGATGTCGGCGTGACCCATCAACTTCTGGAGCGTCGGGATGTCCATTCCAGCCATCACGGCGTGACTCCCGAAGGTGTGCCTCAGCGTATGGATGCAGGCCCCTTCGATGCCCGCCGCCGCGTAGGTATCCTTGAGGTCCCGATAGAAGTTGTTCACCAGGGGTGTCCCTTCCTCGGTCACGAACACTTGCAGCGGTAGTTTGCCGAACCTGGCCTTCATCGCCAGCCGATGGTGCCGCAACGTTTCGACGGCCAGATCATTGAGATCTACGATCCGTTCCCGGTGGCTCTTGGTGTGCTTTTTGCCCTTGTGTCGGACGCTCAGGATCTCATGCTTGAGATCCAGATCCCGCCACTCCAGCCGTTCCATCTCGCTCTTACGGATGCCCGTGTTCAGCATGATGACCACGACCGCGTAGAGCCGGTCGGGGACGGCGTCCATCAGGGCGCCAATCTCCTCACTAGTCAGCCACCGCATCTCCTTGACGTTCTCAGTCAACCGCTTGAGTCCAACCAGCGGGTTGTGCGGGATGATCTCCCACTCCACGGCCTTGGTCAGCATGTGGCTGATGACGCCGATATCGAGGTTGACCGTCCTGGGCTCCACGGTTCGCAACCGTTTTGTCCTGAACCTATCGGCCATCCGACGGTTGATACCCACAAGCGGGCAATTGCCCACATGTGCCACCCATGTTTGAACACTCAGTTTGTCCCGCTTCAGAGTGGCAGGTTCCTTGTGGGCTTCGGCCCAGGGCAGGTACTCATCATCTGCGTAACGACGGACGGTGATCCGGCGATCATAGTCAGGGTGCTCGACACCAAGATGGTGATCCTTGATGGCTTCAGCCAGAGCACGTTGGGCCTCCGGTTTGGTTCGTCCGCCACGACGCCTTTTGCGTTTCCCATCCACCATGATCAGGTAGTACCAAAACTTCCTGTCCTTTCTGTAAAAGACCGTTGCCATTACGGCACCTCCAGCCGTCGTCGCCGTACTGGAAGGTGGCTGCAGCCTAACAGCAGCTCGTGGAAGCAGACCAGCTTCACCCCCCTCATCGCAGGCGTCCTCCGACGAGTCGGATCCGCTGGACCGCTCCCTCATTCTCGATCCACTCCTCGATCTCGTCGCTCGGGAACAGGAGCCGCCTGCGCAAGCGGCGAACAGGGATCTCCCCCTGGGCCGCGAGCTTGTAGATGGTGGCCTTGGAGAGTCTGGTCAGATCGACCACCTCGTCCGTGGTGATGTACTTCCGTTTTTTGCCGTGGTTCTTGTTGGGCATAGGCCCGATCTCCCAAGGCCTGCCGTGCTCATCCGGGGATGAGCGGCAGCAGGCCATCAGGGAGAGGCGGACCCGAACCGAACGATTGGCGGTCCCCGTGCCCCCCGCAGGGCACATGTTGGGGTGCCTTACCTCCGAAGAGGCTGTCGGCCCGTTTCGGGATCATCTCCGTAAACGTCGTCGGCTCCATGCCCAGCAACATGCTGGAGAGGAACCCCCGATAGTTCTAAGAAACGCAGGAATGGCGGAGGGCGAACCCCCCTCCGAGCAGAAAGTTGATCGAGAATTGGGCCCTTAACCAGCCGTCACCCGCCGTCGCCTCTCGCTGTGGCAGATGAGCGACCGTGCCGCCGTCACCGGCCCCGCAGGCGGGTGGCGATGTTCAGGTTGATGGTGGTGTGGGGTGAAGGCGTGGCGAGTGAACCGGCGCGACCTACTTGCGCCGTCTGCGAGAAACGACGATCCCGATCAAACAGAACAACAACAGCACCTTCGCGGGCTGTGGGGGACTGATGGCAGTGGAGGAGCACTTACAGCCCTGACAGTCGGGCGAGCCTTCGCAGTCGCTGTCGTCGCAGTCGAACAGGCCGTCCATGTCGTTGTCCGCCCCGTCGGTGCACTCACCGGGTTCGTCGCCCTCAAAGGCATCATCGTCGTCCTGCGAGTCGTCGTCGTCCCCGGTGTCGTCATCGTCCGTCGAGTCGTCGTCGTCCGCCGAGTCATCGTCGCCCGCCGAGTCATCGTCATCATCGTCGTCATCACCAGTGCAGTCGGAGTCCTGGATGTCGATGTCGCCGTCGCAGTCGTTGTCGATGCCATCTCCGCAATCTTCAGCAACTCCGGGATTTACCGCTGCATCGTAGTCGTCGCAGTCGCCGCCGTCGGTGCTGTAGTCGTCGCAGTCCAGGTCCAACGCCCTGGCAGCGTAGAGCATTGCGTTAGCTAGCAGCCGGGCGCCGTCCGTGTCCGTATCCCAACATGTGGAGTGGTAGTCCTCGGACGCGGCGACCATGTTCAAAGCTACGACCCTGCCGGGCGCGGGCTGGTGGGTGGCAACCAGTAGTTCGCCGTTGTCCCAGGAGGCCACCTGGGCAGCACCAGGAACGACGGTTGGGCAGCATGAGTGCGAGCTGTTCTCACCACCGTTGAACGTGATGACCCCATCGAGGATCGGGTGGTTGGGGACGTCCGGGACGAGCCACATGAAGGAGCCCATGCTGCCGCTGTAGGCAGGTGTCACCGGGAAGTAGCCATCGTCACGGAATCTACCCTCGATGGCCACATTGTTGCCCGTGTCGTAGAACATTTCTCCGGCCAGCACCACGCCACCGCCACCATCGATGTAGTCCGCAAGGTCGTCCCCAAGGTCCTCGTGCTCGAAGTATCCAGAGCTGCCTGAAATCATCACGGCGTCGTAGGACTGCATCTCCGCGAGCGTCGGAGTGTAGTAATGGATGGTGTGCGCGTAGACCGTGGTGAATAGCCCCGTGCTCATCAGCTTGGACTGGATGTCGTACCACGCTGCGTCTGGCGAACCGTAGATGGCCACGTCTGTACCGGCAGCTGGTTGTGGTCCCAGCAGGACCGATATCGCCACCAATCCAACGAGCCCCGATCTTCTGATTCCAGATCTTGTCCCCATAGATTCCTCCCCTTCAGCATCAGTACATCACGCGGCCAACGACGTGTCGAGAACTCGGTCGAGGCGATCGGGGGCACGTATTTGAAGGTGACGGATTTCATCGTCAGGAACACCGACCGGCCCCGCAGGAGGGTGGCGGGAGCAGGGCGTTGGGCGAGGGACACGGGTGGGTGGATGTCGTCACGATGTAAGGGGATGGAGGCATGTCTGTGTGACAACTAGCTGTAGGTGCAGACCACAAGTAAGCTCAACTAGATCTGGAGAAAGCCGTGACCACTGACAGCGAAGCAGCCGACAGGCATTTTCTTGCCCTCTGGCGCCGGGCTCTCAACGAGCCGTCACTCGATACCCTCACGCCACCCCTGATCTCGTCCTGGGCCACAGACCGGGGGCTCACCGTTGAAGCCGTACGTAGAGGAACGGGACGTGGGCACGTTCCAGACGATCCCGGCCATCGTCCTGTCCGTGAACGGGGGGAAGGCATGCTTTCCGAAGGTGCCCAACGAGGGTCATCCACGCTTGGAACGCCTCCATGATCGTGTCGAGAAACGTGCCGCGCTGTGGAGGAAGATGGAGTGGTTCGAGTCCACGTGGATTCCCCGTGGACAGGTTCAGAAAATGCTCAAAGACGCCGTTGGATGCTCAAACGAGCGAGCCGTCGAGGTCTTCGATTACCACACCACCACCATGTACACCGCACCGTTCCAGGCCGTGTGCATCGCTCAGATGATGCCGGGGGGGCGTAGCCTGCGGGAATTCTGTCCCCTTGTCCGGGAAGCATTTCTGGGCTTCTACAGCGGTTACAGAGCGACGAGCATCGCTGCCTTGATCCCCATCATCGAGGGCTCGTTGACTACAATTGTCGCTGATAGCGGGCATTCGACCCTCACCATCCAAGGCAAAGTGGATCGAGCAATTGAAGGCGCGGTATCTCTTGCTGCATCCCTGTACTTCGAACGGATGTGGGTGCCACGCGAGTACAAGACCACCGAATTCCTCATCGGCCTGGATGAGAGAGTCCTCGTATTCGAAACGTTCCGCCGTTGGTTGCTCAACTCGTTCTTCAGGAAAACCAGCGATTACGATGGCGTAACTTGGCTCAATCGGCACCTTTTTGCCCACGGCGTATCTTCATCATGGCAGCAGTCCGCGAACTTCCAGAGGTTGGTCATCGCCGTGGCAACTCTCGGTGTTGTGGAATCCTGGTATGACGGATCGAACGCGGTGTCCTTGCTCTTCCCCGACATGGACGAGAACAGCAACCTATTGTGGCAACAGGCACTGTCCCAGGTCGAGGTACAGATGCTGCAGAAAGCCATCGAAGAGAAGCGTTACCATGAGCACGGCCGCCTGGTGCCTGAGCTGCCGACCGACGATGGTGCCACGTTCCGCAGGGCTCTCCTATCGGATGACTGCATGAACGACCTCGTGCGCTCACTTCGGGATGCTGGGTGGAGCGTCGAGGTGGATGAGCCAGAGGAACACGGGCTCTACATGACCGTCCGTGCTTCAGCTGGCGATGCCAGGCTCAATGCCGCTTTGCTATACAGCTGTGCCACTACGAACGAGACGTACCGAGCACTGGCCGAGAAAGCCGATGTGATTCTTTACCGAGGAGCGCCCTACCACCAGGACGAGTACGCCTACGGGCTCGATGTTCATGTTGGTCCGGTGACCGGCTGGAAGCCTCCTGCTGCACCTTCTTGACGGGACGTACTTCCTCACCGTTCACCCGGATGCGGTCGGTGAGTGGCGTTCGGTGACTCCCCTCTACAGCGGTAGGTCCACATCAACCCCGTTCCGCGCTCCTCGCACGTGCGCGTGCGAGGCGAGCCGGGAGGGTGCCCAAGCGGGCGGCAAAGGACGGGCATGGTGGGTCTGATTCGGGGTGGGAAGGCGTATCTTATAGGTTTGGGTTCCGCTCGACGGCGACTTACAGATGGCCGTGACGCTCACCATCAACCGCATGGCGGACACACACGCGGGCGAGAAGGCCGTGCCAGCGATGACGTTCAGTGGAGTGATCGGGGTTGATACCTGTTGCCCTGGAGAGCCACCTTTTCATTCTGATTTCAGTACGGGTTCCACCCGCACCGAAAATCGGGGGGGCACGGTATCGCCGCATATCTGAGCGTGGCGGCCATAATCTTATTAGTCTTGTCTATCGCAACACCGACAACTCCAATGATTGGGGAAGGCAAAGTTCTAAGTATCGGGCCAGGAAGATCTGGCAGAGGGGGTGACAAGTTACGTCTGAGGGGAATTCCTACCCCTTAGTTAGAACATTCGGCGCCATAGGCGAAACTCGCACTCCACGGACGACCCTCCGCAGCCCGCCTAACACCCAACACCCACCGTGAACCTCCATCCCCAAGAAACGTCTTTTTCTAAGAAGACGTCGCCCTCATGGGAATCCACAAACCGGACAACCGGTGCGCTGCACGTTGCCGTCCACCCAGGTAATCGGATCTCCGCCATTTGGCCCCGGCACCCGTAGTGACGATGCCTCAGAGGGAGTGAGGTAGTGGGGGTACTTCTTCTGGGGGCTGTATGGCATTGGCGGGTCGAAACGGACGTACTTGTCCACGACCAGGATGGCCCGGCTCGTGCGACGAGGTGGATCCCCAATATGGCCGCCCCGCCCACGAGGAATGGTATGGCAGTACCGCACACAACCGTAGACGAGTCCGCCGGAGTAGATGGCAATCCAGGTCTGCTTGTGGACCCCATGCTGGGGAACGCCGTTCCAGGTTACGCCCCATGTATATGGCCCGTCCGGATGGGTCGTCGGTATACCGGAGCCCGACACCAGCCGTCTCGCCTGAGCGACTGCATCGGAGGACCATTGAGGGATGATATGCAGGATGTGTTTCATTGTCTGTGGATTCCTTCCGTCGAGATTCTAGTACAGCAACAGAAGCTGGTCCGAATTCATGTTTCACACCCTTTCGGGCCGCGTAGTAGAGGCAGAGGCCCAGCATTGGTCACTCGGGGCCGCTTGGAGGAACCACATGGCCAGCGATAGAGAATCAAAGCCAATAAAGGTCGGCATCTATGCCAGAGTCAGCACGGCGGGAGGCCGACAGGACATTGGACTCCAGGTCGATGAGCTGACCCAGGTGGCTCAGGCTCGCGGGTACAAGGTCACCCATGTCTACCGAGACGACGGCATTTCGGGGACAAAACAGGCCCGACCTGGCCTGGATGCGATGCTCGCTGATGCGCAGGTCGGGCAGTTCAGTGTGTTGCTGGTTTGGAAGCTGGACCGACTGGGTCGGAGCCTCCAAAATCTACTTCAGATCCTCGATGATCTAGCCCGGTGGGGAGTCGGCTTTTCCAGCATCCACGACCCCGGTCTGGACTCCACGACAAGCACAGGTCGGCTGTTGATTCAACTGCTGGCCTGCTTTGCAGAATATGAAAGATCGATCATCCAGGAGCGCGTTCAGGCGGGAGTCGCCAGAGCCCAAGCAGCTGGAAAACACTGCGGTAGGCCACCACGCGATATCGACATGAGGCTCGTCCAAGCCCTGTTCTCCGAAGGTCGCTCCATCCGGGAAACCGCCTCCATCCTCGGCATCCCTCGCTCGACGCTCCAGAGACATCTCAAGGTTGCCAAACAGGGTGGCCCGAAAGCCTCCCAAAAAATGACCGCCTGAATCCCCGGCTTCTCATGCCAGCAACCCATGCCAGCAACCCGGCCAGCAACCTGTAGGTTTTAGCCACAGTCGAGGTCGTCCTAACCTTCGCCTGTCCACAATCGACCAAGGGGGCCAACATGACGGCATCGATCAACACTCATGAGGTGAACATATGTCAGACCTTCTTTCGGAGATCCTGACGTCCCCGGTCGTAGCCGGTCTGGGCGGCGTGGTTGTCGGCGGACTCGTTGCGGGAATCTTCACGCTCCGGGCCAACAAGCAGAACCTGAAGCACCAGGAGACGGAGAGTGAGAAGGCCTTCTCCAGAGCAAAGGCGATGAAGGACAGGGACGACCTGATCGCTCTGTTGATAGGTGTCCAGACGGAGGCAAGAGCAATGTCGGAGTTGTCCGACACAGCCTTGGCTCAGACCGACCGTGCCAAGTACGACGAGCTGCTGACCAGGGCCGACGTGACGGCTGGTACGGAGCTGAGCAAGCTGTTCCGGTCGTTAGACGTAAAGTACCGTGCGGTTAGAGGACTCGGTCCGGTGCTCCGGCCGAGTGATAGTAGTGAACTCCGCAAGCTGGCAGGCCAAATAAGAGGACTGGTGCAGGGGAAGATTGGCGAGCTGATGGAAATCCAACTGTAGGACCTCACCCGTGGAGCCACGACCAGGGACTCCGGACCAGTCATTCGCCGCCGCTCTCGAATGGCTACGTCCTAGCCGAACAGGTCGAACACATCCATGTCGCCGCTAGGCTCTGGTTGCGTTGCAGGCGTCTTCCGCCGTTTCCGCGTAGTTGTCGTTGGGGGTTCCGCAGATGACGGTGCCACCTCTGGCTCGTTAACTTCGTCATCGGCCTCAACGGCCGCTGGCTCGGCGGTGTCCTCGACGGTGGCCATCGTGATGTCCGGCGTGGCGATCAACTTCAAGGTATCGGGAGCATCGGGAGCATCACCACCACCGGCCCACCACCAGTTGGAGTCCGCCTGCCGCCTCGGGCACTCGGACACCGGCTCGTCTGCCGGGCATCTCTCCCAGCAGTAGTCCTTCCTGGCGATACCGATCAGCGGGCACTCCAGGTACATCGATCCCAGCTTCCCACCGAAGTCTCTGGGGTCAGTCCAGCCCTTGCCAACCATCACCGCACGCCGTTCGGCCCTCTCAGTCGGGTCCAGGCCCCGGTACAGGGCATCGTGATCAGCGGTGGTCATCATCCTGCCCCCCTCCACCGTCAGTGTCGTCTTCGCCCACCATGGCGGCGTAGGCCTTCACTCGGGTCGCGGCGGTCCGAAGATCCCGGAGGGCGACCTCCATCTGGTCAGCCATGCCGTCGGCCAGGGCCAGCAGATGGTCGATGGCGACCGATAGGGCGTCGTTGGCGGAGATGGTGTTCTGCTCGGGATCGGGGTCGTCCTCGTGCTCGACCTCGATCGCGGCGAGGGCCTGGTCCACCTCCGGCATGTGGTCGTGGTCGGCGGGGGTGAGTGGGCTTGGGGGCTTTGGGTCGGGCTTTGGGTCGTCATTTGCGAACAGGGCGTCTAGGTCGATGTCAGTCATGGGGTCGTCTCCTTCATGGGGCAGGTACTCCACATCGGCGGCACCGGAACCCCCCTCGATCCCGCCCGGTCGCCATCCCGAAACCCCCGTTTCCCACGCCAGCCATCGCTCGCTGGAACCTCGCGGGTGTCCTCCTTGCACCCGCGAAAGGGGGTTCTGGGATTCGCCAGCAGTCGTCTCTCACTGCCCCTTTACCGGACTGCACACCCAGCTCGCCCCCGCTCGGTCATGGAGTCCCCGGTAGCCAGCCTATACGCAGTGCTTCTTAGAGCTTCCCAATTGCTTCATGGAGGTGAACATGACCGAGGGACTGCACTACAACGTCACCTGTGACGACAACCCCAGCGGCCCCGGCAGACGGTGGCTCAGTGCCGCCGAGGTTGCCAAGATGTTCGGCTGCTCTGTCTGGACAATTCGTAGGAGCATCCGTGCTGGTCGCTATCGCGTGAAGATGCTGTCCGACCGTGTCGTCCGAATCGACCGCGAGAGCATTCCGTCGCTCCGGCCGCCGTCCCGGAGATCGGCGTGATGAAGAAATCGACACGGCAGGGGGTACGACTCGATTCGAGCGGGGTACTTGGTAGAGACACGTCGTCGCATTGACGGCTCCGCATAGCCCGCCCAGGGGGAAGGCCATCCCCCTGGGCACTTGGGCTACGGAGATCAGAGACGACGAGAGAACACTATGCGGAGCAAGAGATGCGAGATCACTACGACACCCACCCCGTAGACGTCCGCCGCTGGATGCCGACCTACGCGGGGGACGCCCCATCCCCCCGCCGGTCTGAGCAGGAACGCCACCGCTGGCAGCGTGCGAACGCCCTCTACGACAATTGGCTTGATGCCGGGTGTCCTTCTCCACTGATGGACTTGTCGTCCACGCAGGCGAAACACGTTAGTCATCAGCCACTGCCCCGCACCCTGGACTGGCATCTCATGGGCGAGGCACAGCGGGTGCTTCCGGGCCTGCCTCGCGAATGGGAACAGGTGGTCGGGCAAGCCCGCGACTACGCAGAGATGGCCCTGCGAAAGACGAGGGAGTTCACCCCAGAGGTCGTGGCCCGGTTCGGTGTCGAGGTCATCTACGACCTGACATACAGAACTCTCATCGGAGCCACGCTGTCCGTATCACGACCCTCCCTGTGGCACTGGGAGTCGGGACAGAATGCCCGTGGACGGCAAGCCCTCATCTTGCTCGACTCCGGTATGCCGGATCCGGGACAAGTCAGGAGTGACGGATACATGGCACCGATTCCCGGCCCCGCCATCCCCCGACTCAGGCGTTTCCCCTCACTTCTGGACAAGGTGTTCCGCACAGGCGTCGTCAGCGAACATGAGTGGACCAACAAGCCCCTACGGCTTCTGTTCACCTACCTGTGGGCCATGGACTCCATCCGTCCACCGGTGGCCTCGATGAGGGTCGCTGCAGAGATCATCAACGAGACCTTCAGCATGCCCACCGTCGTCGGGGTCGAACTGGGACACTCTGTCGGGGCGCAGACTCTCGCAGCCTGGCTCCACCATGATGTCCACACCGACGGTGACATCTTCACCGGGGACGGCCCCTGCATCGTTGATGAGTACGAGGCCCACGCGGTCGTCCTCAATATCCCCTGTCAGCGTCTTATCTGCTACGTGACGGATCTGATGGACGGGACACACTTCGACCGCCGCCTCGTGGATCTCTACTGGAACCATAGGAACTGGGGAACCCCCGCAGATCTCGTCAGGGACTACCTGGACTACGCGGCCAGCTACCTGCGGCCCGGGGGTCTCCTGATCGTCCTAGGGGACGTGGAGGACAGCGTCCACCACCAAGCCGTCGATCTCATAGGCCACAACGACGGGTTCCGGTCCCATGTCCTCCGACGAGGCAAGGTCAGGCTCGACACGGTCGAGCGGCCCATCCTCTTCTCATACCCCCGCAGGCCCTGGTGCCCCTTTGGCGTCGTCCCTCCAACAGATCGATTGATGTCCGTGTGGCGGAGGGTGCCATGAGCTGTCCTCGGCAACGGAGTGGCAAGCAGGCCCCGAGGTCCGTGGGGATGTTCACCCTGGACGACCTGTTGCCCACGGCGGAGCAGTTGATGGAGATCGCCATCGCCTCCCTGCTGGGCGACCCCGCCTCGACCCCCGTGGGCAAACACAGCAGGCGGAACATCGACCTTGTAGATATGGGTGGGAGGAGCAAGACCCAGACCTACGACGACGCCCTGAACGGGCGGCTGGAGTGGTTCCAAGAGAAGATCGATGAAGTGCGGCGTGACCCTGGCTCCCTGCCAGCTTCTCTACGCACCAGGGTGCCCAAAGCCAGCGGTGGCACCCGGCCCATCGATGACCCGGCGGAAGCCAAGAGGCTCATCGCCCTGTTCGTACGGGACAGGATCGGGGAGCTGGTAGAAGACCGCCTCCATGAAGGCCAGTACGGCTCCAGGCCCGCATGGGCCATCAAGAAGGTCTGCCCGCGAGACGGGGCCACCAACGTGGATCACCTGACTTGGCAGGGCCGTGAGTTGATGAAGGCGGGGTACGTCTTCGCCCTTCTCATCGACTTGAAGAACGCCTTTGGATTGCTCCCCCGACGGGCGGTCACTGGAGAGTTGGCCAAGCTGGGGCTCGACAAAGGGGCCACCACGTTCCTCTGGAGGCTGGTCCGGATCGACGCCGTGGGCCGATGGACCCGCAAGCCGATCAGGGTGGGGAACCCCCACGTCGGTGAGGAGCAGGGGAACCCTCTCTCCGCGATGGTGTTGAACCTAGCCCTGGCCCCCATCATCCGCAAGCTCGAACACCGACTCGATGTGAAGGCCCTCGCGTACGTGGACGACATCTACATCTTCTGCCGCACCCGCGTGGACGCCAAGGACGCCTTCAAGCGGTTCAAGGGGATGGCCCAGAGTCGGGGATTCGGGAACGTCAGGAAGCTGGGGAACGGAAAGAAGGATTCCAAGATCATCGACTCCAGGGTTGAGCCAATCACGATCCTCCAAACCTACAGGGTGACCCCCTGGTCCATCGGCCTGACGGTGGAGAAGGTCATCCACACTTGGGAGGAACTTCGCCTGGGCGGGAAGACCGGGAAGGTTGGTCCCCAGGACTTCCGCCGGGCTGGGTCCTGCCGGGCGACCCACAAGAGGTGGTTCAGGGCATCCCGAGTCCTGCGAGTCCAAAAAGGAAAGATCGATCCCGCAGCCGTCCTCCGCCTCGTACAAGAGGCCGAGGAGCGGCTACGGGATTCACATGAATCGGGGGATTGCCAGATCCCCCGAGGGCGAGTACATGGGGCCAGTCCCCCCGACCCCAATACCCCACTTGGTGAGGGAGAGGGAAAGAATGAAGCCCCTGCCCAGATGCACAGAGAGGATACCCCTGTTCCCCTACCTATGGACCGTACTCCCATAGGGACGGACCGGGTACAGGATACGTCATCTTCTCGGGGCATAGGCTCTACCCTCCCCACGGGGGGTATCAGTCACCTGCAAGTCCTTCCGGGCTTCGCCCTGCCAGTGCATCCCATAGCCAGCGCCGTTAGGCGCTCGGCCAACATGGTCGAGGGTGTCGGCAGCTCCGGGCCTTCCGGGGTGGTCGTCTGCCCGCAGCCGGTCAGCTCCGGCGGGAGTGGGGGTGTTGGCCCCGCAGGTGGTCACCACCCCCGTTCCCCCATTTTATCGGTCCAGGACCCCGAGGTTGCCCGTCGGATACTCCAGGGTGAGTCGCTGCGGTTCGGTGAGCTGTTCAAGCCCGTGGCTGGCGGACACTCAACCACAGTGAGTCTGGCGGGCCTCGAAGATCTGCTAGGGAGGTGTGCTCCGCCCGGCAGGATCGAGCAAGTCGTGAACGCCCTGCTGCGTGCCGGTTGCTCCAGGAACGTCGTCCTTGTCGAGTACGACCCCAGAGAGAGGTTCACCGCCAGCCGCGTGCTTCTGGGCCACCCCGGGGACCGCGTGTACCTACGTGTGGACGAGCGGACGGTAGGGGGCCTGGTCGTCGTGCATCTTCGACGGCGTCCACGTCGATCCCGGAGGCCCATCGCACCACCACCGAAGACGGATGCGGCAATCCTCCACATCAGGTCCTCCCGACACGAATCTCGGGTAGTGGAGGTCAAGGTGAGGACAGACGGCAAGGCGGCCTGGAGGCAAGTCGCCGTGGACAGTCCGAACGGCTCCATTGCCATGGTCGAGGCGACGGAGGAAGTGCTGGGACACCTGGATGCCTCCACAGTGACCGTCAGGGCGTTCGGGATGCTCCGAACTGTCATACTGCCATCCGCTGGACGCCAGCGCGACGAATTGGCACTCCCGTCGAATGTCGGCCTTCAGTTTGCCCAACGGCAGCTACTGAAAGGAAGGCACTGGGCGGCGACAACAGATGGCGACTGGCTGGTTGCCCGAAAGGTGTAGAGCCGGAAAGTTCTTGCCCCATCCACCCCACCCCACCTCCACATCCCAGAGTGCCCCGCCCCGCCGCCCCCCAGGTGCTGGGGCGGGATTCTCCTGAGGCCACTTGCGGCGGCACCCCGGATTCCCAGTCCGAGTGTGTGGGCTACCTGTCGTCGCCCTCTTGATCACTCCGCAATATGAGGACAAGCCGGTACTTGTCCTCGCCTCGCATCCACCTGACGAGGGCGTACCTACCTTTCGACCGCCTGTACAGCTCTAGGCGGATATCTCCGGCAGGGTGGTGCTTGACCAAACATCGCAGGTATTTGACGCGGAACTCGGCCCTGCGGACGCCTCCTGTGGAGATTGCGGACACGGCACCGAGGCGGGTCGTCATGCCCGCCACTTCGATGTAGACGTCGTCGCCATCGATGTGGACGGCAACTCGGTCTAGATTCTTCGGACCACGCAGGCACTGCTTCAGACCACTCTGGTCCAGGGTGACGACGGTCGGATCCTTGCCAGCGTCCACATTGAGCAACGGGAACGAGTCGATTGGTCTGGCTATGCCCAGTTGGACGCCATCTGGCACAGCCAAGAACGTCCCACTTGAATGCTCCCTCACGGTTACGACCTCGCTCCGGAAAAGTCGGAGCCACTGGGCAACCGGCGCGACGTCCTCTTGCCGGACGCTCATCGCGATTCCCATCAGACCGTGCATGTCCACGGTTGCGACCACCCATTTGTCGCAGGCCCACAGCGTGCCGTCGATAATCTCCACCTGCGCGGTTCCAGGATGGATGGGGCCTTTTCTGGATGCGAAGTCCGCCCCAAATCGGAGAGCGGCGCGGAGACGGTCGCCCTGGATATCGGCCACAGCAACGGACTCAGAGTACGATCTATCCCAGAATGGCCAATGGTCGCCGTCTGGCTGTTCCAAGCGGCCAACAGTTTCCCCGACGACGATGCTGGAAGGCCCGATAGCCACCCTCGCGCCCCGGTCCAGTACGGGCTTCCCACCGGCATACAGGGCGGACGCGGGAACGTATACGTGCCGATGGAGCCGGAGGCCTGGGACCGGGGCCGAGGCGAACAACCAACCATTGGTCGCGAGCACCGCGCCATCCTGCAGGACGAGGTAGGGCTGTTTCTTGGGATTGACCGCTGGCTTGACCATGGCGAGGGCATCCGCCAGCACACCGCCGTCGCAAGTGCCTTCGTCGTTATCCTCGCCCCGGCCATCCCCGTCAACGCCCCCGACCGGGGCCGGCGGAGCCTGTCAGGTACCGTTCCGGAATTCCGCCTCTCCTACCGAGAGATGGCGTTCAAGGATCTGGACGATCTTCTCGCTGTGTTCCCGCCTTGAGGAGTTTCGCTGGCCTCGGGTCAACCCAGCCCACCGCCCTGACTCCTTTAATTGTCGAATCCTGCCATCACAGTATTGTTTGATGATCCGGTCGGTTTCCAGCAGGAGGCGGGTGGTTTCCTCAATGACTGGCATGTCGCCGCTCGCCACGACGGTCTTCCCGGAGTCCCGCGTCTCGCAGCCGTGAAGTCTGCACAGCAAGTGGACGAGCTGTCGCCTCCACGCGACGTTCGGTTTGATGGGAATCTCCGAGGCTGTGGCCCCAGCTCCCACATCCCTGCGGTCGCTCCCTACCTTTCTCCGAATCCAAATCGACATCATCCTACCCATCTCCTCTGGCGACTTCGGCTGGTTCATCTCCTCGAAGTCCGGCACCGGGTCGTCGTGGTGTTGTTTCTGGCAATCCGTGAGATGAGTCACCGATGCATCCCGCACCTCATCCTCTGGGGGCAACGAGGTGGTCGTAGTGGAATCGCCGCGCCCGCCGGGGACCAGCGTGAGAGCCGGGGTTTGGATGCCACAATCCACCCGACCCGGTGCGGCTTTCGCCACATCGTCGCACTTTCCTACCACCGTGGACCTCGCTCCCGTCTTCGGCTGCTGCTTCGGATTGGGCTTCGCCTTCGGCTTGGACGCCGGTTTCGCCTGTGAGGTGCCAGGTCCCTGCAAGGCTACTGCCACGGCGTCTAGCAGCTTGGTTTTCGCCGCTGCGGGACGCTCACTGTACGATCCCCCAATTCGCACCAGGGTGGGTGCCTCCTTCTTCGCGACCAACTGCCAGATCTCGATGTCGTCCCCTTCCACACGCCGCAGCAACACCGAGCCGGGCAAGACGTCGCGCCTACCGGACCCGTAGATGTAACGGGCCGGGGAGCCATCCCAGGACAGGTTTCGGGTCGCCTTTTTTTGACCGGAGGCCTTGTGGCTCGTGATTGCCGTGACGACCTCCCAGCGGTCGGTGTCCGCGAGTTCCGGGACGTCCACCTCCACCGCCCGTGCGGTCGCAGACCTCAACTCCGTGACCCAGTTGGCGCTGAAATTTGCCCACATCTCCAGGTCGCTGGTCTCGCCGTCCTCGGCCAAGCGGTTGAGGAGCTTGCCGATGTGCTCAGACCGTTTCTTGACCTCCTCATCGTGGGTTGGTGGGGGCTTGGGCTCGACTTCCTCGTCGGGGTCCGTTCCGTTGATGCGGCACTTGAACGTGGCGTGCAGGCTCTCGTAGGAACGCCTCATGTCGGCGGCAGGAAGCGTCACTTCCTGCTCGACCGCCTCCTGGTACGTCCGTGCCGTCTTCAAGCAGGTGCGGATCTGACGGTCGGTCAGGTCGTAGCCTAGTGGCTTAGACCTTTGCCACTGTTGCAGCTTGCCCTTGGGGACGGTTTCCGACTCCTGGAGCAGCAGGAGATCCCTCCGTAGGTACTCGGTGTTCGCAGCGGCCCTCACACCGTACTCCTTGGTCTCCACAATATCGATCCGTCTACGGGACGCCTCCGCCTCCTTCTCGGTGTCTCCGAGGGCTGGGTGTTTCTTCATCGCCGTCGCCAGCAATTCTGGGATGGTTGAGGATCCCTTGGTCTTGGTCTTGCCCGTGGTCATCTCGCACCTCCTTCGTGCCGCGAATCCCGGCGTTCGCTTCGGTCCATTACGCGGATGAGCTGCATCCGGATCCATGGCCCGACCGCTAGCCCCTCGCGGGCGGCATGGTCAGCGATACGGCCCCGGAGGTCATGTGGCATCAGCACCGCGATGCGGACAGTTCCCGTGTTCTGGTTGTTGGTGTTCGATGTGCTCATGGTGTGCCTTCCCTTCATAGTAACTACGCGGCCAAGAGGCCCATGAAACACCCTGTTTGGGCTTTTCTTGGGAATTCGATGCACACGACGTGTGCGCCGCTGTGGCATGGGGTGGGCGGGCCGCCATCGCGGAGGTCGCGGTGGTCCGGGAACGCCACCATGGGCGGGATGGCTAGGGGATCTTCGCCACGCGGACTCGCCCGGTCATCAGGGCGGTGACGAGAACCGATTTCGTATGGACCAACTGGGAGAGGCCGTCCAGCTCCCGCCTGAGCGTCGTGTCCATCGCCTCGATGGTGTCCACCAGGTGGGCCTGCTCGTCAGACGGTGGCACCGGTATCCGGAGGTCCAGTAGGTCCCTGTGGTCGATGGAGCATTGGGCCACGCCCGGCTTGGCGCGGGAGCGGAGATGGTGTCGTGCGGCGGGTCCCGCGAGGGCCAGGGCGAGGTACCTGGGACACAGATCACTTTCGGACGACAGCCGAATGCGAATCAGGTTCGAGTCGTGAACGAGAGTCTCGTTGCTCTCCCCGACGACTCCCACGTCACCAAGGAACCTCAGGCTAGAGACCCGGACAACGAGGACATCCTCCTCAACCAGTCCGAACTTGTCGATGTCGCTGTCGGTGGCCGCGATCCGTCGCAGCCCGGAGACGTCGATGGACGCCCCGTCCGCGACGGAATCGGCCCGGACGACAGGGACGCCGTCGTCGCAGGCCATGGCCCGGCGGAGGCCGTTTCTTATGCCACCCGGCTCCAGGAACTCACCCAACCTGGCCATCTGCCACCCGACGGGTAGATCCCCTCGTATCTCAACAGAAGATCGCGTGTGCGAGGCTGCGGCACCAACGGCCAGCAACTCTGCAAGTAGCCCCCCACGGACCCGACGGGTCTGCTTCACGACCTCCTGCCCTGCCTCGATGGCCCCGTCCACGGCCGCGAGGGCTGTAGCGATCTTCTGCTGCTCCGCGAGCGGGGGTTGGAGTACCGGGAGGGCCAGCAGTCGGGGGCGGGTGATGCCCTGCGATGCCGTGCCGGCGACATGGGCCGACAGTCTCCTTTGGAACGGCGCGGCCAGGAGCTGTTGGACGAGGAAGTCACTCGATACGGCGGTCGGGTCGGCCCGGAGCAAGACCACCCGTTGGCCCAGCATGTAGAGACGGTCGTCGGGAACCATTGCTACACGACCCGGCGGACTGCCGGTCGTGACTATGATGTCCCCTTTACGGCACCGCTCACCAGCCATCCATCGTTGGTAGACTTCGTCCGTCACCCTCAGGGTCTTGGACGATACGATCAGCTTCCCCGCCCTGATCTCTGAGCTGGTCAGGACGGGAACGCCGTTTCCGTCGCCGTAGGCCAGGTCGCCCCGCCTGATCGATCTGCCCCTGCGATCAATGATGTTCTGGACGACCGCCCCCAGCGGAGACTGGGTCCAGCCGTGGGGCGAATCAGCCATCCAACCCCAGATCTCGAAGGATGCGGTTCATTCGGACCTCGGCCTTGTACTTCATCCTCCAGGGCCGCTGGGCCAACACGTATACACCCATAGCCTCAAACAGCACGATGATCCCCTTCCCACTGTTCCAGCATGAGTTTCCGCTCCGCCCAGTCGGGCATCGTCGTCGCCAACAATCTCCAGAACTCCGGGGAGTGGTTCCGATGTGCCAGGTGGGCAACTTCATGGGCGACGACGTACTCCATCGCAGCGGCGGGAGCCTGTATCAGCCTCCAGTGAACCCGGATGATCCTGTCCCGCCCGTTCGAGCCCCACCGGCCCTTGGCCTCTGAGAGCCGATAGCCCTCCGCCTTGATACCCAGGCTGGCCTCATGGCGTCGTCCAAACCGAAGGAGGTCACGTCGGGCTCTCTCCCGGAGCCAGAGATCGAACCCCGTCCGGATTGCCTCCAGCTTCTCCACGCCATCCAACCCCTGCGGGACCACGACGTGGAACTTCGACCGGCAGGTGATCTCCACAGCCGCCACGTCCCCCACCTGGACGTCGAGCATCAACCATCGTCCCCGGTACTGAAGTTTCGCTCCGCTGGCGTACCGCTGGGTCAGCAGCTTCCGGTGTTTCTCCTCAATCTTCCGAACCGAGTCGAAGACCCACCGCCGCTTGCCTTCCACGTAGGCCAGGAGGCCGTTAGAGCCGTCCCAGGGCGTCCCAGCGGGGGCAACGACCTCGACGCCTCCCGGAGTCACCACGATGCGTTTGCGGAGGGCCTTCTGCGAGTACCGCACCTCGTAGGGAATGGTCGTGTTGCCGATGGTCAGGACGGACATCACAACCTTCTCCGGTACTGCTCTAGCCATGCCGGGACTGGCATGCGGGTGGTGGCTCTGAGCACCGACGCCCAGTTCTCCCGGACCTCGTCGTAGCCCCACCCGGCCGGCGCATAGAAGTAGACGGGGTGGGCGAGGCCGTAGAGGGTGTTCAGTACCTTGGTGGACTCGTTGTCGGGTTCATCACGCACGGCATGGCGTAGGAGTCGCTTGAAGGCCGCCTGCGTACCGCCACCTGACAGGATCACGCTCTGCGGCGGATGAGCCACGAACTCTTCGATCAGGATGGAGCGTGAGACCTCTCGCATCTCGTCGTCCGCAGACGACCATGCCTGTCCCGCTGGAGCGGCCCCCCGGTACTTCAACACGTCGGTCACCCGCGTCCGGGGCAGCATGTCGAAGTCAGAGAGTAGCTGGTAGAGCTGCCGCATACCGTGGTGCTGGTGTCGATTTGGTGAGGGACGCATGGTCACGACCCACACCACCGGCTCAATGGGAACGCCGACACTGCCCAAGAAGCCATCGAAATCTCGGACATCGGCTGCGTTGGTGGTGTACTTGCCAAGCTGGAGGCTGTTGAGGACGTCCTCGGGATCTAGTCCTTCCGCCACGAGTTCGTCGGGGTCTAGTCCCCAGGAGGACAGATCGGCACCGGAACCCTTCGGCCACCACCATGGATGGTAGGGACGAGGCCGTGACGCAAAGGCTCTGAGAAGGTCTCGGTGCATCATGGCTTGCTGTAGTGGATGACTGCGTAGTGCTCGACCGCCATGGGCACCGTCTTCGCCCACCCCTCCAGTCCCAGGTCCTTGATCATCCGTCTCACCTGGCCCCGGAGCCCTTTCTTCATCTGGTTTTTCTCCTGCCAGTGGTACGGGGCGGTTTCATCGGACGTGTACAGGGCGTCGATGGCAAGAGCCGCCTGCTGGAGTGCCGACAGGCCGGAGACTCCCTCACCTTCGCTCCCGTAGGAAGGCGGTTCGGACTCGCCCACGGCCTCCGGCTGCTTCTGGAACTTCTCCAGGATGGCGTGGATGTCGAAGGCCCGCTCGTTGAGGCCGGAGCCCTGGTGGGCCTCGTCCTCCTCCACGACCCCCTTGGCCACCTCCTCGGTCGCATCGAGGGCGTCCTGGGGTTTCAGCAGCCCCGCATTGAACTGCTTGATCAGCTCCTTGATGCGGTCGGAGAATTTCTCGTACCGGGCGGGGTTGTTGGCAGCCCGCTCCGAGGTCTCCTTCTTCAACTCCGCGAGCTTGCGGACGGCGGCGGTCTTGATGTCCACGGGGCCACCGAAGTCGTCCCAGAAACCGGGGTCTGAGAGGCTCCGTAGCTTGCAGACGGTCCTCAGCCCGGTGACATCCAGGTGTTCATCGAGCATCTCGCGGATCTTCTCGGAGTATTTCTTCCAGTCGGTCTCCTCGACCTGCTCAAATCTCTGGCGCCCCAATGGCAGGGTGACGGAGAGCCGCTTCAAATCCACCTGGTAGGCCAGGACACGGGGGTCAGGTGACAGGGTGGCGTAGGCTTTGATGAAGGCGTCCAGACCGGCCCTGTACACGTACCAGGCATCCTCGGTGCCGAGGTGGTCGAGGATGGCCTTCCAGTCGTCCTTGGGCTCCAGGTCCGCTGGAACCCCATCGATCAGGTCCATGACGGCATGGTGGGCCGCACGGAGCTTGTCGGCAAGCTCGTCTTGGTCGTGCATCGCAGAGGCCACGTCCTCCTTGCGGTATGCAGCCAGGGCCTCGTTGAGCTTCTTGGACACCCCGATGTAGTCCACGATCAGGCCGTGGTCTTTCCGCGTCCCGTACCGCCGATTCGTCCGGGCGATGGCTTGCAAGAGGTTGTGGTCGGTCAGCGGGTTGTCCAAGTACATCGCCTGCTCGATGGGGGCGTCGAAACCCGTCAGGAGCTTGTTGCAGACGATCACGAACCTGAGAGGGTTGTCCGGATCGAGGAATCTGGGCACCCAGATGGGGGTGACGTCCTCTGGCGGAATTTGGTACGTGACGAGATCTGGGTACTGCTCTCCATCGTGCTGGCCGGGGCTGTAGACGCAGATCGACATCTTCCCGGCCCGCTCCTGGGCATCCTCTTCGGACAACCCATCCTTCTTCTTCAGGGTCTTGGCGATCACCCGGTCGAGGGCCTTCTTATAGGCCACGCACGCACGCCGGTCGATGGCACAGACCTGGGCCTTGAACCCGTCAGGCATGACGTGTGCCCGGTAGTGAGCCCAGATGTCCACGGCGATCAGGTCAATGCGGGGCTGGAACCGGGACAAGTCCCCCTTCGTGACCCCACGGTTCTTCAACTCCTCGATGACCTCATCGGGCTCGTTCGCGAACCACTGGTCGAACAGGACATCGATCTTCTTGTCGTGCAGGTGCCACTCGGTCTTCCGGCCCTGGTAGTAGATGGGCACGGTGGCACCATCGGCCACGGCGTCATCGATCCCGTACTTGTCCAGGTACGCTTCACCGGGGGCACCGAAGTTACGGAAGGTGTCCTTGTCCCCCTTCTTGACCGGGGTGCCCGTGAAGCCGAACCGTACGGCGTCGGGGAGGATTGCTCGGACGTAGGCACCGAGATCCTTCTCTTGGGTGCGGTGGGCTTCATCCACCATCAAGATCCAGTTCTCCGACCCTTCAACCCCCAGTTCTTTCAGGGCGGTCTCACGTTCCTTCTTGACCCTGGATTTCAACCTCGGGTCGTCCCAATGGAACTTGAAGATGGTCGAGATGACCGTCCTGCCAGAGATGCCGGGGGCCACGACCTGACGGAGCTTGAAGATGGACTCGGCCGAGATGGGATTGGGAAGCCCGCACGCCTCAAAGGTGGAGGCGATCTGGTTGTGCAGGTCGATGCGGTCGGTGAGTACCAGCAGGTTGGGGTTCTGAAGCCGATTGCTGGCGATGCCCCGGTGGAACTTGAGCTTCAGGGCGGCGAACACCATGGTCAGGCTCTTGCCGCTGCCCTGGGTGTGCCAGATCAGTCCCGCCCGGTGCTGGCCATCGATCACCCGCTCGACCATCTTGTTCACGGCCCGGAACTGCTGGTAGCGGCAGACCTTCTTGACGGTCTTGCCGTCCCGAGTCTCGAACACGATGAAGTGGGCGAGGATGTCTAGCAGCCGGGACCGTTCCAGCAGGGCGTAGAGCCCCTTCTCGGTCTCGTCAGTGAACTCCTCGGCCTTACGAGGCCAGGGATCACGCCACCGGAACCAGAATTCCGACGGGGCCCCTGTCGCCCCGTAGAGGAACGTCATGTCGTTGGTGGCTATGGAGAACAGGTTGGGGTGGAAGAGCCGGGGGACTTCCCTCTCGGCGGAGTGAACTTGGTCGATGGCGTCGAAGGCATTCTGGCTGGGATTGATCGGACTCTTGGCCTCGATGACCACCAGGGGGATGCCGTTGACGTAGATGACCACATCGGGCTTGCGGACGACCTCGCCCTGGACGCGGAGCTGGTTCGTGCAGGCGAAATCGTTGTTGTTGATGTCATCGAAATCGATGACCCGGATGGTGCGGTGGGTCTCCTCGCCGGGCACCTTGCGGGAGTAGT
>CAZDDH010000018.1:0-28939 GCA_964504165.1 uncultured Rickettsiales bacterium
TGTCGATGAAGTCGCACACCTCCAGGCCGCCGGGGTAGGCCGCCGCCTCGAAGTCATTGCAGTCCGATGGGGTGTCGCAGTTGGTGTAACCGTCGCCGTCGTTGTCATCCGCCTCGTTCGTCTGGCCGTCGCAATTCTGGTCGATGCCGTCATTGCAGACCTCCTGGGCGCCCGGGTGGATGCTGGCGTCCAGGTCGTCGCAGTCGCCGTCACAGTCGGTCCAGCCGTCGCCGTCGTTGTCCGTGCCGGCGCAGGGATCGAAGTTCCAGCCGTAGTCGATGGCGTTCACCAGCACGATGCCGGCGTCGTAGCCGTAGCCCCAACCGTGCTCCCAGGTGTGGGTCGAGGCGATGAGCATGCCGTTGCCCTCCTCGAGCACGTACAGGATGGGATTCCCGTTGTTGCCGTGGGTGACCAGCACCTCGGCGTCCACGGGCAGGCCGGTCCAGTAATTGTGGCTGGCGGACGTGCCGTAGATGGGGTTGGCGACGCCGGCCAGCAACGGGTGATTGGGGTCCACCACATCGTTGTAGCTGTCGGAGCCGTAGGTATTGGTGCCGCCGAAAGGGGGATCGGGATAGGGCGTCTGGCCGCTTTGGGTACACCCGGAATAGATGAACACGCCGCCCTGCTGGATGAAGGTCTCGATGTCGCTCATCGAGGCGAGGATCAGGGCGTTGGAGGTGGACCCCTGCACGCTAACGGTGATGACCATGTGGTACTGGGAGAGGTTGGTGTTGGCTAGATCCGCCGACCCGATCTGGGTGTAGGGGATCCCCGCCGCGGTCAGCTCCGTCGTCCAGGCGCTGTACCCCCAGGCGGACGAGTCCTTGATCAACAAGGCCTCCTGCTGCGCGAATGCTCGGGTCGTGCCCATCAGGGCACCGATGGTGAAGAGTGCGATCCATAGCTTGGTAACTTTCATGATGCGTATCTCCTCCGATGGGAATGCCCGTCAGTCTGGCTCTTTACGGCCAGCGACGCCCCTAAGAAATCAATAAGTGAATGACCAAGGAGCGGCCCTTTTTGCCTTACCGCTCGCTAGCGCCGAATCCTAAAGGACGGCGAAGCCCGTCAAGGGTTAATTAAATTCATGTATTGATAAGGAATTCTTATCTCATGGCACCACCGTGGGGATGCCGTCCCGCACCGCCGTCCCCAGGAACTGGGTGTACTGCTCCTGGGCGAGGGCCAGATCGAAGATCACGGTGTGGCCGTCATTGCCGGCGTTGGGCTGGTAGAGGGCCACGACACCGGTGACGTGGTCACCGTCGATGTAGGCGTTGCCCTCCACCGGCAGCTCCTCGACGCTGATGCCGTCCACGGACGGATTGCCGTTGGTCACCTGCTCCACGTACAGCCCTTTGGCCAGGGCGATCTGGTTCTCCTCTGCCGCGACCGTGTCTTCCAGGCCGAAGGCCTGCAGCACGTGCTTGCGGGGGCTCCCAGCCGGCGTCTCCCGGAACAGATAGCGCGCATGATTGATGCCGTCGCTGGGCTCGTCGAGGGCCTGGATCAGGTTGAGCAACGGGTGGTGGCGGTCCAGGTCCGGATCCGCCGCCACGACCATCATCGCCCCCGCCAGATCGTAGGTCTCCTGCTTGTTCGACAACGCCTCGAGGATCAGGGCACCGCCGCCGCTGAAGACGGCCGTGCGGATCGCCGGATCCTGAGCGACCAGGCCGACCCCGTGCACCGCGCCCAGGGAGTGCCCCATGTAATGGATCTCGTCCACGTCGAAGGCCACCTCCTGGCCGGTGAGGGACTCGCCGGCGTCCCACGCCAGCGTCTGGGCCAGGCGCACCAGCTGGAAGCCGTCGGCGGCGGCCTGCAGGGGGGTATCCCGCGCCGACCGCGGGTTGAGAATGTTGTACTGCAGCACGTCGTCGTCGTAGGCCGACGGATCGATGAGCGCCCAGGCGCTGTCCCAGTTCTCCGCGTGGGCCCGCGGCCCGTGGAGCACGCCGTCGATGCTCAACACGGCAAAGTGGACGTGGGTGCCGTCGTCCAGCTCCACGTCGGAGAGGGCATCGGCCACGCCGTCGTTGATGGCGGAGCGATAGTTGCCCCCGGTGCCGTGGCCGTAGATGACCAATGGCCAGCCGGCGGCCGGCATGGTGGCCCCCTTGGGGATCGTCAACGAGAAGATCACCTGCTCGCTGTCCACCGGCGTGGGTACGCCGCCGACCAGGTTCAGCTGGCCCCCGTCCGCCGCCACCTTGAAGGGGGGTGTTCCCTGCTGGAACTGGGGGATGTTGATCGTGCCCTGGACTTCGAAGTAGGCCGAACTCTCCCCGTCGCAGCCCCGGCTCTCGTCCTCCGGATCGTCATAGGGATCCTCGCCCCCCAGCGTGCACAAGACCCCGCCTGAAACCGTTGGCTCGTCTCCGCCCTGGACCGCGTCGTACAGATCCTGCAGCGACTCGCGGGGATCCCCGACGGTGAACACCGCCGCACCGGCGATGAGCTCCGAGTCGATGTCGGCGAAGTTCAGCCAGGAGCGCAGCGGCGCGTACGCCTCCCAGGCCCTCGTCAGCCGGGTGTCCACCGGGGGGGTGATGGACATCACCTGGGTGAAGTCGTCGTCCTGGCCGGCCGCCTCACCCGTGTCCCGCTGTTTGACCCCCTCGGTGATGACGGCGGCGTAGGTGTGGCCCGGCAGGAAAGGGCGGCCATCGGACGGGTCCAGGGAGATCCAGTTTTCACAGATGTAGGCCCGTCGCTCCCCGGAACCGCGGAACCCCGTGGGGTGCTTGGTGCCGTACTCTTCGGAGCCCTCGGTGACGTCCACCAGGTAGAGGGTGCCGGCCCCGGGCTCCCCCATCACGACGGTCTCCCAGTCCACCTTGCCGGACAGGCGCAGGAGGGCGGTCTGGTTGTTGCCGAAGGCGGTGACGTCCTGTTCCACCGCGTCGAGCATGGTCCCCACCACGTCACCCAGATCGTCCACCAGAGCACCGGGGCTGGGGTGGCCACTCAGATCCAGCTGGCCATCGACGAAGCGCGCGTCGTTGGGGAACGGCAGCCGGTAGAACTCGCTCAGGGGCTCGTCACCGGGGACCTCGAAGTAGACCCGGAAGGGGCCGGTGTCGTCGTGGTAGGAGGTGCACACGGCGCCTTGCCACAGAGGGATCTGGAACCCGTGGCAGGCCCCCTCGATGCACTCCAGCATCGCCTGGCAGTCCGCGTCTTCCTGGCAGTCATCGCCTTTGCCACCCGTGCCTGCGCCGCCGGGCTCGGCGCAGGTCCCGTCGTGGTCGCAGACCAGCCCGGCCAGGCAATATTCGTTCGACGCGCACTCCTCGCCGGCGGCAGCCGTCCCCGGCTCCCCGTCGTTGAGGCACGTGCCGTTGCCGCCGCAGACCAGCGGGGTCATGCAGTCGTCGTTGCTCTCGCAGGCGTCGCCCCACAGGCCCTCGCCCCCGTCATCGTCATCCGGCCCGATGGCTTGCGGATTGGTGTTGCCGGGACACCCGGTGACGAAAACCATGGCCACAGCGAGCGCACCGCCCAGCAACGAGACCATCTGTTTGCTAGCACGCATGGAGCATGCCTCCTCACACGTTGCGAACCGATAGGTATTGGGGTCACTCCCCGATCGAAGGGTAGCAGGTCAATCGCGAGTTTTAGTACTCTTGTTTCAATCATGACTAGTACAAACCTGGCTATCCCCTTCCCCGCCCTACCCCTGGATCCGGTCACGGCGACCGATCCCACCGCCCACCGCGCTGTGTGCAGCATCGGCGAGGCATTCATCGGCACGCTGCTGCGCCACGAGTTCCAGCCGTTGCGCGGAGCCCACCGGGAAGGCGTCGATCCATTCTTTGCGGCCCTGGACCAGTGCCTGGAGGCCAGCGCCACCACGCGGGAGGGAGTGACCGGCGGCACCGACGACGCGAACCTGCGCTCGGTCATGGGCCGGGCCTGCGTGACCCTGGCCTACGGCGGCGAACACCGGCTGTACGAGCATTTGCTCGCCTACGTGCGGTACCGGCTGGGGTGGCACGTTCTGCGCCGGCCGCCTCTGGTACGCGGGCTCGTGGCCGACACCAAATTTGGGGCCATCTTCGAAAAAAGCCTCAACAAGCTGCAGGCGGCAGCCAGCCAATCCCCGGCCGATCTACTCCGCGAGGGCCCCAACCCCGAGCCGGCCCCCGGCGTCATCCAGTGCACCTACTGTGATCGCCGCTGGAGCGGCAACATGCCCCAGCTCCAGGAGCTGCCTTCCGAGATCGAACTCGTGGAGAACTGGGACCCGTCCACCTCCAGCCGCGACGCCATGATCGACCTGGGCAGCGGCATCTACCGCCTGCTGCTGGACGGGGAGACGCCCCTGCGCAACGCCTGCTGCCAGGACCACGTCATCGAGCGATTGATGGACGGCCAGTGCGGCGTCTTCGATCCCTGGCGCAACGCCCTGGCTGTCGGTTTCTTCCCCCCCGAAGAAGGGGTCTCCCTCGTGGTGGGCTGGCGCCGCTACTGATCCCAGGCCCCTTCCCCCCCTTGACGTACGGCCACAGTTCGGTAAAAAACACCTTCCTGGTGCACGAACCGAAGGACCGATTCGTTCGGGAGGAATCCATGATCGAAGCCGAAGGCTTGACCAAATATTACGGCGAGGTCCGCGCCATCCACGATGTGAGCTTCTCCATCGAGGGTGGGCAGATCGTCGGCATACTGGGGCTCAACGGCGCCGGCAAATCCACGGTGCTGCAGATCCTCAGCGGTGCCCTGTTCCCCACCGCCGGCACGGTACGCATCGGCGGGCTGGACACCACCACCCATGCGGACGAGGTGCGGCGGCGCATCGGCTTCCTGCCCGAAGAGCCACCCCTCTACCGTGAGATGACCGTGGAGGGGTATCTGGGATTCGTCGGCGGGCTCAAGGGGGTCGCCAACATCGCCGACCGCATCACCGCCGTGTGCGAACAGACCAATATTGCGGACAAGCGCGCCCACGCGATCTCCACACTGTCCCACGGCTTCCGCAAGCGGGTGGGCATCGCCCAGGCGCTGATCAACGAGCCCCAGCTGCTGATCCTCGACGAGCCCATCTCCGGCCTGGACCCGGTGCAGATCGTCGAGATGCGGGACCTGATCCGCAGCCTGCGGGGCAAGCACACGATCCTGCTGTCCAGCCACATCCTCACCGAGATCAGCCAGACCTGCGACCACCTGTTGATGCTCAAGGAGGGCGAAATCGTCGCCTCCGGCAGCGAGGACGAGCTGGTGGGGCGGGTCTACGCCGGCAACGAGCTGCTGCTGGCCCTGCGGGGTGAGCGGGACGCCATCAGCGCCCACTTGGCCGAAGACGCGCGGGTGACCGATCACTCGGTGCGCCACGAGTCCGAGGGGCTGGTGGAGTTCCAGGTGAGCCTCAACGGCGACGAACGCGAGGAAGTGGTCAAGGGCCTGGTGGAGGCCGGCTTCGGTCTGCGGGGCCTCAAGACCGCCGAGCAAGAGCTCGAGTCCGCCTTCCTGTCCCTCACCGGTGGAGGTGCTGCATGAACACCATCGTCCTCATCGTGCGGCGGGAATTCTCGTCGTACTTCCACACCCTCATCGGCTACGTGGTGGCCGCCGCCATGCTGTCGGTGGGCGGCCTGCTGTTCAACGTCTACGCCCTCGGTGGCACGGAGAAGCTCTCCGAGGACGTCCTGCAGAACTTCTTCTACTTCATGAGCGGGATGGTGATGATCGGCTCGGTCTTCCTGTCCATGCGGCTGGTGGCCGAGGAGCGGCAGAATGGGACCCTGGTGGTGCTGTACACATCCCCGGTCCCCGACTGGCAGATCGTGGTGGGCAAGTACCTCTCGGCCCTGCTGTTCCTGGCGCTCATCATCTTCCTGAGCCTGTACATGCCGCTGCTGATCTTCGTGCACGGCAAGGTCTCGGTGGGCCACATCTTCGCCGGCTCGCTGGGGCTGCTGCTGCTGGGGTCGGCGTCGGTGGCCATCGGCACCTTCGCCTCGTCCCTGACCCGCAACCAGGTGGTGGCGGCGGTCATCTCCGGGGCCATCTTGGTGACGGCGCTGATGATGTGGATGCTGGCCAAGGTGGCCGACGCCCCGCTGGACGACATCTTCACGGCCATGTCGTTGTGGAACAAGCACTTCCAGTCGTTCCAGAAGGGGGTCATCAACTCCCGTGACGTGATCTTCTACCTGTCGATCACATTCTTCTTCCTGCTGGCCACGACCAAGACGCTGGAAGCGAGGAGGTGGCGATGAGACGCTTGCAAGTATGGCCCATCGTCCTCTACCTGGCGGGGCTGCTGGCCCTGTTCGTGGGCGAACGCCTGTTCACCGCCGAGATGGTCACCCGCTGCGTGCTGGACGGCGCGGGTGGGCTGGCGATGCTGGCGGCCCTGGTGATGAGGCTACGGGATCGCAGCGCGTTTTCCGGCGACCACCGCCGGGCGCTGGGCACCGTCGTGCTGCTGATGGCCGGCGGCCTCGTGGCCGTGGCACTGCACTGGCTGGCGGCCACGCCAGTGGTCGAGGCCCTGGGCCTGGCCGACGAGAGCGCCGAGCGTTACCGGGTGGTGATCACCGTGGTGTGGATCATCGCGCTGCTTGCCACGGCCTTGCCGTTGCTGTTCGTGGAGATCGTGCTGCTGGCCGGCGCGGCGAGCCCCGTGCTGGAGACCGCCCGGGTCTACAAGGCGGCGGAGGCCGGGCTGGTGCTGGCGCTGGCCGCGTCCCTGCTGTTCGCGCTGAACTACCTGGCGGCGGAGCACAACTCCCGCCACGACCTCAGCTACGCCAAGACCACCGAGCCCTCCAGCGCCACGCTGCTGCTGGTGGAGAGTTTCTCCGAACCGCTGCGCATCGTGCTGTTCTTCCCCGCCGCCAACGAGGTGCGCGAGGAGGTCACGCCCTACTTCCAGGCCCTGGCCGCCACCAATGAGCAGGTCACTTTGGAGGTGCTGGACCACGACGCCGAGCCGGCCCTGGCCAAGGAGCTCAAGGCGCGTAAGAACGGCACCATCGTGCTGGCCCGGGACGCCAAGAGCGAGAGCTACAGCCTGGGTACGGACATCGACAAGGCCAAAAAGAAGCTCAAGAAGCTGGACAAGGAGGTCCACAAGCGCCTGATCAAGGTGGCCAAGCCCCAGCTGATCAGCTACCTGACCACCGGCCACGGCGAGCGGGACTGGACCAAGAGCGACGAGGACAAGCGGCCGGGCATCAAGAAGTTCAAGACCTGGCTGAAGTTCGGCAACTACAAAGTCGAGCGCCTGGGCCTGGCCGAGGGCCTGGCGAGCCAGGTCCCCGAGGACGCCTCGGTGGTGATCGTCTTCGGGCCCCAGCGGGAGTTCCTCGACGAGGAGGTCGCAGCGCTGCAGGGCCACCTGGACGCCGGCGGCGACATGCTGGTGGTGCTGGACGCCGCCGAAGAAGCCACGTTGGAGCCACTGCTCAAGCCGATGGGGATCACCTTCCACGGCGACGTGCTGGCCAACGATGAAGTGCACATCCCCAAGTTCCATCAGCTCACCGACCGGGTGTTGCTCATCTCCGACGCCTTCAGCAGCCACGCCACGGTCAAGACGATGCAGAAGAACTCCAGCCGGTTCCCGGTGGTGATGCCCGGCATCGGCTACCTGGAGACCGGCAAGGACATCTACGGCAACGCCCCGGAGGTCATTTTCAAGTCGTACCCCAAGACATGGGCCGACCTGGACGGCAACCTCAAGTTCAACAAGGACACGGAGACCCGCAAGGTCTACACCGTGGGTGCTGCGTGGGAGCGGATCATCAGCGAGAGCGAGGAGGAGGGCCAGGTGGCCTCCCGTGTGGTGGTCCTCTCCGGCGCCGACATGCTGTCGGACATGGCCATCGAGAACGACGGCAACCACAACCTGCTGTCCAACTGCATGCGCTGGCTGGTGGGCGAAGAAGAACTGGCCGGCGAGCTGACTACCGAAGAGGACGTCCGCATCCAGCACACCCGCAAGGAGGACACCTGGTGGTTCTACTCGACCATCTTCGGTGTGCCCTGCTGCGTGCTTGGAGCGGGCATCGTGATCACCAACCGACGCAGGAGGGCCAGGCGATGAACAAGGCGCGCGTGCTGGTGTACGGCGGACTGCTGGTGGTGGCGTTGATCGCCAGCTACCTCACCTGGACTCACGAGCCCCCCGGGGGCAAGGGCGACGTGCTGATCATCGGCGCCGGCCAGGGGGTGCAGCAGGTGGTGTACGAGGAGGAGGAGCTGCGGGTCCAGGTGCAAAGCCGTACCTCGGATCAAGGCGAATTTTGCTGGGGGGATACCCGCAAGACGCGCAACGCGCCGCGCAAGCCCCCCACGCCGCCCAAGCCGGAGGAGGACGCGGACGCCGCGGCGGACGACGACTCGGCCGAGGGCGAGTCGGCCGCTGAACCGGTGGAGGAACCGGAACCCGAAAAAATCAGCGAGGAGAAGTCCTTCCGCGGCAACGAGACCTGTGACCGGGTGCTGGAGCGCTTCACCCCGATGAAGGCGTTGCGGCAGTTCGAGGAGCTGGGCGAGGAGAAGATCGCCGAGATGGGCCTGGACGAGCCGGAGGCCTCGCTGACGGTCAGCACGGAAAAAGGGGAGCGGATCTTCGACGTGGGCGACCGCTCCTACGGCAACAGCGACTACTACCTGCGGGACCGGGAGACGGCGGCCGTGTACCTGGTGGAGTCCCGCATGATCGGCGACATGAAGGGGGGCCACACCCGGCTGATGGAGCGGGACGTGCACGCCTTCGACAAGGCGGAGGTGGAGACCGCCGCCATCACCGACGGCCAGGGCACCCGGCTGTTCACCCAGCAAAACCGCGACGACAGCAAAAATGCATACTGGGCCGACCCGGCCGACACGAGCCGCACGGCGGACGCGGCAGACGCCTGGCTGGACCAGGTGCTACGGCTGCGGGCGGTGGAGTACTACACCGACCAGCCGGGCAACCTGCAGCCGGCGGTGCGGGTGGGCTTCCACGACGGCGGCAAGGAGCTGGGCTGGATGGAGCTGGGCAGCGGCCTGGACCCCCAGGGCGAAGCGGTCCACGTGGCCCGCAGCTCCAACACGGTGGAGTGGGTGAAGGTGTCGGAGAATGCGGCGGTGAAGATCATCGACGGGTTGGGTGAGGTGCTAGCGGCGGAGTAGGGCTGCTACGGCCAGCTGGTGTAGACCACCTCGGAGCCGCCCCCGTTGGCGTACGCGGTCCAGGTCAGGTCGAATTCCATGCCGCATTCGAACGCGATCTGCCACATGGAGCTGACTTCCGCAGACCAGATGTATGTGTTGCCATCCTCAATCAAGGTGACGACCTCAGGGATGTACCCATCATCCAGCTCCACGGTGACCGACATCCCTCCCATGCTCAGCTGGCACTCGAAGAGCCACTCGCTATAGTCCCCGTAATCCTCGCACTGGGTGTTGGTCCACTCAATCAGCCAGCCTCCCCCGGTGTCATCATCCCCGCCACCCGTGTCGTCGTCATCGTCATCATCGCTGTCGTCGTCGTCCCCGCCGTTGTCGTCGTCCTCGCCGCCGTCGTCGTCATCCCCGCCGTCGTCGTCGTCCCCGCTGGCGTCGTCATCCCCGTCGTCGTCGTCGGGCGAAGGGTTGCCATCCGTGTTGAATCCCTCCTCCCCACACTTGGGCCCCATCAGGCAGGGCAGGGCCAAGATGAGTAACGGCACCAGGACCAGGGTCCAGCAACGATGGGTCTTCATGGCGGCCTCCTCCATCCTCTTTCATGGTACCGGGCCGCGCCCGGATCGCCAAAAAAAGACGTTGATCGAGGGCCGTTTTAGTTGGCAAATACTTGACCTCTTGAGCGGGAAGCGGAACTATCCTCATTCGGCCCGGTCCAAGATGAAAATGGCGAGCTGCCGACAGAGCCTGGATGTCTGCTAGTATAGGCCTCTGTCGGCGGGGTCGAGAGGAGCGTGGCGGCGCCTAAGTGCCGCCAGACTTGAATGGCTGTGGGGTAGAGAAGATGTCGAACGAAACTGGGGACCACACCGATCGCGCGTGGCCCAGCCTGATCGGTGAATTCCGCGTCAAACATGAACTCGCGGTGGGGCCGTACGCCACATCGCTACTCGTCCGGATGATCGGAGACCCCGAACGCCGGGGCGACATGGTCCTCAAGGTACTCAGCGATGTCGCTGGGCCCGCCTGGAAGGCCTCCAACCGCATCAACGACAACCTGATCAAGATCCTAGAGGATCACCCGCACCCTGCCATCGCCAAGACCTACGAGCACGGCGTCCACATCGACGACGTCTACGTTCTGCAGGAGCTGGTGGACGGCATCGACCTGCGCACGCTGCTTACGATGTTCCCCGAACCGCTGGGGGAATTCAGCCTCAAGGCCAAGATCGGCATCGCCGTCCAGCTGGCCGGCGCCCTGGAACACCTGCACACCATCCGCCACAAGGCCGACAAGAAAAAGCGCGTACTCCACGGGGACATCCACCCCGGCAACGTGATGATCGACACCAGCGGGGCGATCCGGCTGCTGGACACCGGCTTTGCCGACATCGCCCTGGCGGTCATCCGCCCGGCACACGAGGGCACGGCCGTCGGCTCGGCCGGCTATCTGTCCCCCGAGCAACTGGCCAACAAGCGGGCCCTACCCGCCTCGGACGTCTTCGCCTTTGGTTCCATCGTCGCCGAGATCATGCTCGGTACGCCGCTGTTCAAGGGCGAGAACCTCGTCGAGCTGCTGGACCGCAGCAAGAAGGCCGACATCGACCACGCCATCCCCCGGCTGGAGGAGATCCACCCGGCGATGGCCAAGATGGTCCAGGCCTGCGTCACCGAGACCACGCGCAAGCGCGTCTCAGACGGCATGCTGCTGGTGGGGCAGATGTTCGCCGCGGGCCTCACCGAGGACGCCACCGACGAACTCGCCGATCTGGTCAAGCGTGCCAAGGCACTCAAGGAAGAGGCGCTGACCCTGCCCCCGCGCGATCTGATCGCCGGTGATGGTTCCATGGTGGACATCGGCGACAAGGCCGCGGACGCCGAGGATTCGGTGGTCATCGCACCCCAGTACGACGAATCGTCCGAAGAGTCGGACATGTACGAGTCGGAGAGTGGCAGCTACTGGTCCACCCCGGCCCGGCCCGAGACCGTGTCTGCGGACGAGGACTCCGGTCGCACGCCTCCGCCCATGCCGCCCGCCGAGGAGCCTCCAGCTGGAGAAGAACCGCCGGAGGAAGAGCCCGATGAGGCGGCCGAGAAGGAAGAGGCGCCCGAGCCCGAGGAAGAGCCCGACGAGGCGGGCGAGGAGGAAGAGGCGCCCGAGTCCGAAGAACCCGAAGCGGCCGAGGAGAAGGTCCCGGCCGCCACCGGCGCCGCGGTCTCCGCGCGCACGGCGCCCCCCAAGAAAAAGAAGAAGGGCAAGGGCCTGGCGTTCTTGGGCGTGGCCGCGGTGCTCTTCGTGCTGTGCTCCGGCGGCGGAGTCGGCGCCTACTTCGGGATCGTCCACAACAATAATGGCAAGACCCCCGAAGCCGACATCACCCCCGCCGAGGTGCCCACCCCGGAGGCGCCGGCGGACGCCGATGCCCTGGCGGCGGCCGACGATGACAGCGCAGCCGACGACGACAGCGCAGCCGACGACGACAGCGCAGCCGACGACGACAGCGCCGATGAGCCCGAGCCCGAGCCGCCTCCCGTCGAGATGACCCCCGAAGAGCGCAAGGCCTGGGAAGAGAAGGAAGAGGAGCGCCGCCTGGAGCGGGAGCGCAAGAAGGAAGAGCGCGAGAAGAAGAAGCAAGAGGAGAAGGAGCGCAAGGAGCGCGAGGAGAAGGAGAAGCTCGACGCCGATTCGGCAGACGCAGCCGACGAGGTGGACTGGGGATTCGACGAGAAGGAAGAGGACGACTGGCTCTCCGACGACGACGACAGCCCCAAGGGCGACAAGGAAGACAAGATCGACCTGGACATCGACAGCCTGACCCGCAACCTCCCCGACACGGCCCGCACCACCGCCGAGCCGCCCAAGGTCAAGCACTCCCCTGTCCGCTCCGCCAAGGTCGGCTCCACCATCACGCTGAAGCTCACCGTGTCCCCGTCCGATTCCTACGGCGGCACGATGTACTACCGCGCCACTCCCACCGGCTCTTGGCAGACCAAGGCCATCAGCGGCGGCGAAAACGGCAAGATGATCATCAAGCTCAGCATGGGGAACTGGATCAGCGACGACGACATGACCGTCGAATACTACTTCCTGGTGGACGGCCCGGGCGGCGCAGGTGGTGCCGGGACGCGGCTCTCGCCCTATACGGTCACGCTGAAGTAGCTTCCCCCCCTTTCCCCCCTCTTCTCGTACTCGTACTCGATCCCACCCGGCATTGCCGCGATCACCTTTGTTCTCCGTAGGGATCGAGTTGTTTGGGCGTGGGTATGGGTTTTCGAGCACGAGCACGAGCACGGATGAAAGAGCCCGGATGAGCGAGATGAAGACAAGATGGGATGGAGCGAAGTGAAGCGGAGGCTATGGAAAGAAAGGACCTACTGGCAAGCCGCGTCCTTGTCCACCTTGAGCAGCGCCAGATCCGCGTCCAGCTGCTCGATCTCCTTCTTGCGCTTCTTGTCTTCGAGGGCCGCGCGGACCGGGACGGCCATGTCCTCGAGGGCCGTGTAGACCTGGCAGGCTTCGTCGTCGTAGTGCTCGTTGTTGGCGTAGTACTCCTTGAGGCCCTGGTGGGCGATGGGGAGCGGCTCGATGGCCTTGCGGTCCGCGCGCTTGCGCCATTTGGACGCGAACAGCCCCATCTGGGCGATGGGGTCTTCCTTGTCGGCCTTCATCTCCTCTTTGAGGATCTCCGGGATGAAGTTGTCGTGGTACGCGCCCCAGATGTCCTCGTTGAGGTAGACGCACAGGTTGGCGCGGATCAGCGGGTCGTGCATGCGCCACTGGGCCCAGTAGATGGCCTCGTCCTTGTCGCGGTTCATGTCGGCGACCTTGTCCCCCAGCTCCTTGTCGTACAGGCAGATGCGGGCCAGGGCGCGGCTGTTGGGCAGATCCGGGTTGGCCTGGTAGGCCATCCGCACCGGGACGTACCGCAAGTTTTCGCCGGGATCGACGGTGACATCGTCCTTGACCGGTTCGAGGCGCTTGAGCAGCTCGAGCATCTTCGTCTCGGCGCAGCGTTTGTCGTTGGTGAAATCGATGTAGGTGTCGAGCACCTCGGCGGGGGTGGCGGTCTCCTCCACCACGTCGATGAGCGCATCGATGATGCCCTCGTCCACCTCAGCGCCTCCGCAGACCTCTTCGATCTTGGTCACGGCCGGGTAGAACGAAGCATCGCCCACGCCGATGAGCAGGTTCTTGGCGTTCTCGCGTGAGGCCTCGGTCTCGAGCCCCACCATCAGGTAGGGGATGGCGTCCGCACCCATCTCCTTGAGGGCGACCCGCGCCTTCTCCTGGACCAGGGTCTGGGGATCGCCCAGGTCTTCGACCATTTTCTCCGGGGTGGCCGGGCAACCGACCATCACGCTGGACAACAGGGCCACTACAACGACGACAACTAGATGACTACGACCTGGCATGGAATCCCTCCTCTTTCCTCGGATGATGCCGGGGGGGTTTTATTTGAAGCGCGGCCTCCCCTCAAGGCAGTCGCTACAGATTTTCAAAATCGGGCCTGTGCTGTCGCATTCTATACACGGATCACGCCCCCTTTTTGCAAGGAAAACGCAGCAAGGGGACAAGGATATCGGCATTGCCGGCGCGATTTTCTCAATTTGCGCGCTTGTATCGCCCCATCACCGTTCCGCGGGCCAGGACGTGCCCTTGGATGGCCTCGTCCACCGCGTCTCGAGGGGCCCCGGCAGGGAGGTCCAGAGGCGCGTCCAGCGCCACGACCGTGAAGACGTATCGGTGCCCCGGGCCAGGCGGGGGGCAGGGCCCGCCCCAGGCGGCCTTCTTCCAGCTGTTGAGACCATGGAAGCCACCGGCCGGGGGCTCCTGGGCCGCCGCACTCTCGTCCAGCGCGACGGTGCCCGCGGGTAGGCCGTAGAGCACCCAGTGAATCCAGGTCCCCCCCGGGGCGTCGGGGTCGTCACAGAACACGGCCACCGAGGCGGTGCCCTCCGGCAGCTCGGACCACGCCAGCGGCGGGGACCGGTCTTCGCCGTCGCACGTGTAGACGACCGGGATCGCCTCGCCATCCGCGAAGGCCTCGCTGGTCACGGTCAGATCCACGGCGGTGGCCTCCTCGGGAGCCTCCGGCGGAGCCGGCTCGGCCGGCGCCTCCGAGTCCTGGGGCGCGCCCTTGTACGACAGCTGAATCCCCAGCACCAGCAGTCCAGTGATCGTCAACAGTCCTCGCATGTGGCACCTCCAGCGGACAAAAGCCTACACCGACCCCGTGGCGGGAGCGCAACCGAGCCGGGGAACGGGTACACTTCGTGGATGCACACCAAACCCGAGCTGCGGGAGATCGGTCCAGGCACGGTCCCCCGCGACAAGCGACCGGTGAGCTTGGTGGTTCCGGTGTTCAACGAGGAGCCAAACCTCGCGGCGCTGGCCGGAGCCATCGTGGACGCGCTGGACGGGGCCGAGATCCCCTTCGAGGCCATCCTGGTCAACGACGGCTCCACCGACGGCTCGGCCGAGGTCCTGGACTACCTCCACGAGCAGGACGAGCGCTTCAAGATCATCCACTTCGTACGCAACTATGGGCAGACGGCAGCCATGTCCGCGGGGATCCAGCATGCGTCGGGCGATTTTATCGTCACCCTCGACGCGGACCTGCAAAACGATCCTGCCGACATCCCCGGCATGCTCGCGGTGCTGGAGGAGGGGTACGACGTGGCCTGCGGATGGCGGCGGGACCGGCAGGACCGCCTGCTGGACCGGCGCATCCCCTCGATCCTGGCCAACCGCCTGATCTCCTCGCTGAGCAAGGTCCATCTCCACGACTATGGCTGCACGCTCAAGGCCTGCCGCCGCGAGCTGCTGGCCGAGATCCCGCTGTACGGCCAGATGCACCGCTTCATCCCCATCTACCTGGTCTGGGCCGGGGCGCGGATGGTGGAGGTGCCGGTGCATCACCACCCCCGGCGGGCGGGCACGAGCAAGTACGGGCTGACCCGTACCTTCCCCGTGCTGCTGGACCTGATGACGCTGAAGTTCCTGCGGGACTACTACGTCAACCCGATCTACTTCTTCGGCTACTTCGGCTTCGGCTCCATCTTCGCCGGGCTGGCGGCGGCGATGGCCGTGCCCGTGCTCAAGGTCACCGCCGGGACCTCCATGGCCGAGAATCCCCTGTGGCTAATCGCCGCACTGTGCATCCTGCTGGGCTTCAACGCCTTCTTCTTCGGGCTGATCGCCGAGATCCTGATCCGGATGAACTTCGAGATCCAGCACAAGACGCCCTACAAGATCCGCTCCGTGACCGGTGAGCTGACGCCCCCAGGAGATACCTGACCCGTGTGCGGCATCGCGGGCTTTGCCCCCATCGACCCCAGGCATAAGGCGGCGCCCCACGCCCGCCGGACGCTGCGCGCCATGCGCGGCACCCTGCATCACCGCGGGCCCGACCAGGCCGGGGAGGCCCTCGTCGGCGGGGTCGGGCTGGCCACAGCCCGGCTGTCCATCCTGGACGTGGCCGGCTCGGACCAGCCCATCGCCAGCGGCAGCGGCCGCACGACGGTGGTGTTCAACGGCGAGATCTACAACTTCGCCGAGCTGCGCGAGGAGCTGCGAGCCCGGGGGCGACGGCTGACCACTCGGGGCGACACCGAGGTCATCCCCCTGCTCTACGAGGAGTTCGGCATCCGCGGCTGCCTGGAGCGGCTGCGGGGCATGTTCGCCTTCGCCCTGTACGACAAGGCCCAGCGCCGCCTTCTGCTGGCCCGGGATCGACTGGGCATCAAACCGCTGCTGGCCGGCGAGTTCGGCGGGCAGCTGCTGTTCGCCAGCGAACTCAAGGCCTGCCTGGCCCATCCGGCGTTCGTGCGCCAGCTGGACCCCGACGCACTGGCCGCCTACCTGCTGCTGGAATACGTGCCTGCGCCCGCGACCATCTACCGTGGCCTGCGCAAGGTGCCCCCAGCCCATTACCTGGAGCTGCGGGACGGCGCGGTGACGCTGGAGCGCTATTGGCACCCCCTGGACGCCGGGCCCGCTACCGGATCCGAGCCCTGGCTCGAGAAGCTCGACGACCTGCTGGACAGGGCCGTCACCGAGGAACTCGTTGCCGACGTCCCCGTGGGGACCCTGCTCTCCGGTGGCATCGACAGCAGCACGGTCAGCTGGTTTGCGGCGCGGCAGGACCCCTCCCTGCGCAGCTTCTCCATCGGCTTCGACGAGCCGTCCTTCGACGAGTCCGCCCACGCCCGCCTGGCCGCCGAATGCCTGCGCACGGATCACCACGCCCGCGCCATCTCGTCCAGCCAGATCGGCCATCTGCTGGAACGCACGATGGGATTCCTCGACGAGCCGCTGGCGGACTCGAGCTTGCTGCCGACCTATGCCCTCTCCCGTCTGGTGCGGGAGGCGGGGGTCAAGGTCGTGCTCAGCGGCGACGGCGGGGACGAGCTGCTGGCCGGGTACCCCACCTATCTGGCCCAGCAGGTGGTCGAGGGGATGCCCGCGCTGCCCGGGCGGGCGCTGGAGCTGGCCCGCGCCACGGTGAGACGCCTACCAACCCGTTACGACAACGTGAGCCGGGACTACCAACTCAAGCGGTTCCTCGACGGGCTGGGGTATCCCCTCCCCCGCCGCGCGGGTGTCTGGCTGGGGGCCTTCCTGCCCCACGAGATCGGCCCGGTCCTGGGGGGTGCGCCGGTGGACCAGGCCCAGCTCTTCAGGGGCCTCGACGGGCACGCCGCCGCTGCCGCCGGGCGGGACTCGCTGACTGCCGCCCAGTACGTGGACCTGCGCACCTATCTGGTGGACGACATCCTCACCAAGGTGGACCGGGCCTCGATGGCCTGCTCCCTGGAGGTCCGCGTCCCGCTGCTGGATCACCGGTTGGTGGAGCTCGCCCTGGCCATGCCCGCCTCCCTGAGACGGCGAGGACCGCTGGGCAAGCTCATCCTCAAGAGGCTGATGGCCGGCCGGCTGCCCTCCCCCATCGTCTGGCGGGCCAAGAAAGGGTTCGGGGCGCCGGTGGCTCACTGGCTGCGGGGGGACGGCCGCGCCGAGCTGATGGATACACTGGCCGGCGGTGCGGCGGGACGGACCGGGCTGCTGGACCAGGCCGAGGTGGACCGCCTCATCAGCGAGCACCTCCAGGGGCGTGCCGACCATCGGCGCAGGCTCTGGACGCTGCTGGTCTTCGTACGCTGGCTCGAGGGCCCGTTCGGGCCGGATTCTTGTTGATCCCCGTTCGAACCGCATGGTAGAAGCGCCGCCCGCAAATCGGGAGGCACTCATGACACGGTTCACCATCGCCCTGCTGGCCAGTCTCGTCGGGATCGGTTGCACGACACCGATCCACACGCCGGGAGACCAGGAGGGCGACCGGTACATCACCTGGCCCGAGGTCGAGGCGGGTGCCTACCTGCTCAGCATTTCCGAGGAGGTCGACACCTTCGAGTACGGCGACCTGTCCAGCTGGGGTGTTCCCGAGTCCGTGCTCGTGGCCGAGACCGACACCGGCATCGCCCAGATCGTGGCGTCGGGCACGGAGTTTTCGACCAGGTTCGGCGAGGAGCTGATCCAGCACAACGGCGGCCACGCGCTGGCCCTGGAAGTGACGTCAGGCGATCGCCACGGGTGGGCGACCCTCACCTCCCAGGCCCTCGTCCCCGATGGGTCACACCTGATGTTCAGCCAGCTCAGCGAGGTGGACGGGCGTGGAATAGAGCTGTGGTTCGAGGTCAGTGTCGTCGACGCCGGGCCGGTCGTCCCACGCATCTACAGCATCCCCGTGGTCACCGGCGGTCATCGACCGGGGCTGGACCAGGACGACACGTTGGCCGCGTTCCCCGAGGTCGGCCACGACGGCGGCCATGCGGGCCGGCCGGTCCTCCAGGCCATCGACATCACCGAGTTCTACGAGGCCGGCCAGGCCATCTCCGTGCGCATCGTCCAGCGCTCGGTGGCCGAACCGTTCGATTTCTTCACGGTCATCGACGACGTCTGCACCCTGGAAATCCCCGCGTCCTACCAGCAAGATATCCCGATCCTCGACCCATCATCCCTCGATTAGCTAGATTTCCTGCATCGCCACTCGCCCCACCCCGGTCCCCGGCGTTATACTTTTGGTTAGCGTTTCCTTACGTTTTCTGCCCGATGACCGACAATGATTGTTGAGGACAGCTGTGGCACGCGAAACTATCTTCGATGACGAAGACAGCGCGACCATTACCCTACCCGGGAACGTGGCGCTCGGCCCGGCGCAGACGATGGAGACCGTCGGCGCCACGTTGACGTTGCTCACTGGGTACGGCGCGGGTCGGTTCTTCTTCGTGGGCCCCGAGGGCGCCACACTGGGGCGTGGGGACGGCGCCACCGTCGGATTCTCCGATCCATCCGTATCTCGCCTCCACGCCCACATCGAGATGATGGATGGCGTGTTCCACATCGCCGATCTGGGCAGCTCCAACGGCACGTTCGTCAACGAGCTGCCCGCCATCGAACCGACGCTGCTGCAGGCCAACTGCCGGATCCGCTTGGGGGGCAAGACGATCCTGGAATTTGCCGCCGTCGATCAGCTGGGTTCGCGCGCCTTCGAGCAGCTCTCCCAGGCGCTGCTGATCGATCCCCTGACCGGGACGGGCAACCGCTTCCACCTGGAACGCCGGCTCCGCGAAGAGGTGAGCTTCGCCCACCGCCGCGACGAACCCCTCGGCGTCCTGCTACTCGACCTGGATTTCTTCAAGAATGTCAACGACGACTACGGTCACCTCACCGGGGACGCGGTACTCCGGGAGGTGGGCCGGATCCTGCTGGCCACGGTGCGCATCGAGGACTCGGTGTTCCGCTACGGCGGCGAGGAGTTCTGCATCCTGGTGCGTGGCGTGCCGGACGAAGGCCTGATCAGGATGGCCGAGCGCGTGCGCGTCGCCGTGGAGGGCTTGTCGGTGCCCATCGAGGGGGGTGAAGAAGGCCATGTCAAGGTCACGGTGAGCATCGGTATCGCGGCCATCGAGAACGAAGAGGGTGGGACCGAAGAGACCATCATCCTGCGCGCGGACCAGGCCCTCTATGAGGCCAAGGAGCAGGGCCGGAACCGGGCCGTGATGGCCCCAAAAACTTATCTATAAAACCCTTGGTTTCCGGGGCCCCGGAACGCCACAACCCCAAAAACGAAACGCCTGGCACCTCTCCGTGCAGGACCCGTGCAATGGTATAACTCTGGGCATAGAGAGAAGGAGGACTCGTGTTCAGAATCATCTGCCTGCCGCTCCTGTTTTGCCTCCTTCTCGGCGGCACCGGGTGTGGTGCATTCGTCGACCCGCTCAACGATGACGAAGCCGTTGGAGACGACGACACGGGAGACGACGATACGACGCCCGTCGAGCCAGATGACGACGACGTGGGAGACGACGATACAGAGGACGACGGGGTACCGTTCAAGGGGGTCGGCGGTGGGCTCGAACACACCTGCGGGTTGACCGCCGGTGGCACACTCGAATGCTGGGGCGCGGACGACTACGGCCAGGCCTCCCCCCCTGACAGCCTCTTCTCGGCCATCAGCGCCGGCTACTACCACACCTGCGGGCTGCTCAGCAGCGGAATGATCCGGTGCTGGGGGTGGGACGAGTACGGCCAGGCCTCACCCGCCGGTGGCGCCTTCACCGAGGTAAGCGCCGGCTACTACCACACCTGCGGGCTGCGCATGAACGGCACCGTCGATTGCTGGGGATGGGATTTCTACGGCCAGGTGTCCAACCCCGCCGGGGCTTATGTGGCGGTCAGCGCCGGGGGCCTGCATACCTGCGGGCTCACCCACGACGGTCAAATCGAGTGCTGGGGATGGAACGAACACGGCCAGGCCTTCCCTCCGGACGGGGTCTACACCGCGGTGAGCGCTGGCAACGGCCATACGTGCGGGATCTCCAGCGCCGGCCAAATCGTGTGCTGGGGGGACGACTCCCACGGCGAGTCCTCGCCCCCCAGCGGTGCGTTCGCCAAGATCAGCTGCGGCAACGGGTACTCCTGCGCGCTGAACATCGGCGGCACGATTCTGTGCTGGGGGAACAACGGCCACGGCGAGGTATTCCCCCCCGACGGAGTCTTCTCCGACCTCGACACGGGTGTCACTCACGCCTGCGGTGTCACTGCCGAGCAGGTGGTGGAATGCTGGGGGAACGACGAAGAAGGCCAGGCCACGCCGCCATAGCCCCGTGGCAGGTTGAACCCAAACTCCTACACCACGATCGCCACGACAAGCCCCGCCGCCGTCGCCAGGGTCAGGCATAGCCCCACCAGGCGCCCGAACTTCCACCCTCCGGAATAGATGGCGATGCCGGTCTTGACGAAGCCGTTGCTGACCACGGCGATGGTGATGGCGATGGCCCCCACCTTGTGGGCCAGGGAGCCGCCGTGGGTCTGCTCGGCGATGGACAGGGTGATGGCGTCCACGTCCGCCAGCCCCGACAGGGTCGCCGCGGCGTAGAGCCCTGTGTCACCGAACCACAGGTTGGCCAGCTTGGCCACGAAGATGATCACCACGAAGAATGCGGCGAACTTGAGCGCCGGCCCTACGGAAAAGGGGTTCTTGAGCAGGATCTCCGACGCCCCCTGGCCGCCCTTCTCCGCCTTCGAGGCCACCACCCACAGCACCACCGACGCCAGGATCGCCACCACCGACATGGTGCCGATGGACCACGCCAGCCTGGTCACCAGCACCCGGTCCAACACCGCCACCACCACCAGTACCCGGGCGAACATGGTGGCGTTGGCCGCCACGGTCGAAAACGCGCAGATGGGGATTAGCGACGGCGCGCGCTTGGCGTCGGCCGCCATGGCAGCCGTCACGGCCGTCGAGGAGGTCAGCCCGCCGAGGATGCCGGTCAGCCCCAGCCCCTTTTGCGCCCCGAGGATGCGGGTCAGGAAGTAGCCCACGAAGCTGATGCCGGAGATCAGCACCACCAGCATGCCCACCTTGTAGGGGTTGAAGGCGCCGTAGGGGTCCAGCGCCTCGTTGGGCAGCAGGGGCAGCACGATGAAAATCGCCACGAGGAACTTCAGCGTGTCGATGAGCTCCACCCGGCGCATTTTGCGTACCGTGGCGTGGGCGAAGCGCTTGGAGGCCAGCAGCACCGTCAGCACCAGGGCGATGACCCCCGCCAGCTGCGGGTGGTAGTGGCACAGCATGCCCAGCCCGCAGGTGCCGATGAGGGCTGCCTCGGTGGTGATCCCCGATCCAACGTCGTCCACGCGGTTGTACATGGCGATGACCAGCAGGGCGACGGCGCCCAGGGTCACCGGCGCCACCAGCGGGAACGAGTCGGCGGCCACCCCGCCGGCGAAGCCCACCAGGGCCATCACGGCAAAGGTCCGCAGCCCGACGAACTCCTCGTCGTTCTCCTCCCCGCCCGCGGCCTCCCCGTCGCCCTTCTCCAGCGCCTCGTCGCCTTGCGTCCTGCCGTGGCCCAGGGAGCGCTCCAGGCCGATCAGCAGCCCAACTCCGAGGGCGTAGGCCAGCTCGATGAACAGCTCGGTTGTGACGTCCATGGGGGGAGTGTATCAGGGAGGTGGGGGTGTCTACTCCGCAAACCCCAGGATCGCGTCCCCCTCACCCATTAGCTGGAGCGCCATGTCCGGGTCCACCTGGTCGTTATCGCGGCGGTAGAGGCTGACGCGGTAGGTGCCCTCGTCCAGGTCCAGGATGGCGAAGTCGATGTCCATGGCGCAGTCGGAGCCGGTCACCGCGTCCGGGTGCAGGTCCGTGGGCTGGATCAGCAGGTCCACCTGCGTGCCGTCGACGAGCTGGAATCCCTCCACGCTGTCCGAGCATGGGAAAGACGCCAGGGTGCTGACCTCGAGGCGGTCCACGTTGCCCGAGATGTGGACCGTGCCCAGCTCGGGATCGTCGTAGTCGGCTTCGCCCTGCTCGATGGACTCGAATTCACTGGCCGGCTCCGCGTCCTCCCAGCCGTCGGGGAGCTCCAGGGTGCCGCAGGCCACCAGACCAACCAGGGGAGCGAAGACCAGAAGCGCGATGGGGGAATCGGTAACGTAACGAATCATCATGACCTCCATGGATTGTGCCCGGCCAAACAGCAAGGACCGTGCCATGGAGGCGTGCGATTCAGGAGAAGTGAAGGGCGATGCAGGGAGGTCAGGGGGCCGTTTAGGTGCCGGATTCCGGCCGTCCCGACCCATCACGACGGGGGGCAATCCACGCCGCGTACACCAGCGAGACCATGGCCAGCTCGAAGGCCTCGTCGGCGATACGATGGCCGAGCCAGGCATGGATCCCGACCGTCAGGCCGAGGGCGAGGACCAAACCGGCCCAGCTGAAGCGGTGAAACGTGGGAAGGCGCCAGCGTTCGATGATGCCGTTCAGACGCTGGCTTCGTATGGACAACAGCAGGACTGCCGCCGTGGGCACGATGCGCCACACTCCAGAGAGGTACGTGTTGTGGTAGTTGAGCTGGGTGCTGTTCGAGCCATCGGGGACTAGGAACTCCGGAGTCTGGAAGCCGAGGAGGACCTGGCCGTAGTCGAGCTCCTCCACCAAGATCAGGGCCGCGCCGACGATCATCCAGGGATTCCGTACGGCGATGGCGCGCACGAGCACGGCGAGCACCGCCCCCTCGGTGACCGCCTCGGCCAGTCCCTCGGTCCCCAGCATCCGGGACCGCAAGGGGACCAGCGCAGGGACCGACAGGAACAGCAGATAGGCCGCAGCAACCGTTCCGACCACGGCGAACCGCAGGGCAGGCCTCCGATATCCCAGGCTGTACAGGAGCGCGGCGATCAGGAGCACGACCAGGTGCGTGTGGGTGGCCAGGTGCAGTGTCCGTCCTCCACTCCCAACGGACGTCCAGAAGTAAGGCCCGAGCGGGCGAGAGTTCAGCCCCCCGACACCCGGATCTCTTGCCAGGTCTGGCCCCCCTCGCCGTCGAGGAGGATCAGGAACAGGCGGGTGTCGCCGGTGTCGTCCAAGGGGGTCCAGCCGAGTTCCCGGTCGGCGTCCTCCTCCTCCTTGTCCTCGCCCGCGATGACGGCGGAGCCGCCCCAGCCAAAGCTGTCGACGGGGGGGCAGTCCTCGCCGGGGGTGCCCTCTTCGCTGCCGGGGCCCTTGCCGCCGCCCAGGTCCAGGCCCATCTCGGACCACAGGTTGGGGCAGCCGTCGGTCCAGTACAGGTCGGCGCCCACGTCCTCGACGTCCTTGTCGTCGCGGAGCTCGACGGTGATGCGCAGGCCATCGTCGGGGTTGACGCCGCTGACCGCGATGGGGCTGTCGATGCTCAGGTCGGCTTCCGCCACGGTGATGACGTCGCCGCCGGTATCCAGGACCAGCGAGACCATCACCGGGTTCTCGTTGTAGCCCTCGGGGTGGATGGTGTCGTCAGCCGAGTCGTCATCGTCAGCGGTGTCCTGGCCCCCCGGAGGTGGGGGCTGGGCCGAGTCGTCGTCGTCACCCGCGGCCGAGTCGTCGTCGTCGCCAGCAGCCGAGTCGTCGTCGTCCCCGGCGGCCGAGTCGTCGTCGTCGCCAGCAGCCGAGTCGTCGTCGTCGCCAGCAGCCGAGTCGTCGTCGTCACCGGCCGAGTCGTCGTCGTCACCGGTGGTGTCGTCGTCGTCGTCATCCCCCGGGTCGTAGTCCGGGAACAGGAACGACACCAGCTTGACCGCCTCGCGGACCGTATCGCCGTTCTCCACGCGGTAACGCAACGGCAAGATCCACGGCACGTACGCCTCCCCCTTGCCGAACATGGTCGCCGGATCCAACACGATCTGGGTGCCATGGGGCTCTGGGGGGATGATCTGCATCAACTGCTCTGCCCCCTCGACGCTCTCGTCGATATCCAGGGACCACAGGTGGGTGGACTCGGAGAGGTCCTCATCCGCCGGGTCCACGGTCAGGGCGGTGACCTGGATGGTGGGCATGGGGTAGGTGTCGAGCATAGCGACGGCCGGGTCGGCCTGAATCGTCAGCACCCGTAAGTTGTCGACGTACCCGGGATCGGGCAGCTCGGGGAAACAGGTCAGCCACATCATCGCGGCCAACGGGGCCAGGAGAAGGAGTCGTCGTCTCATGGCTAGAACTCCACTCGTACTGCGAAGTTGATGGTGGGGATCCCGGTGAAGCTGGCCGTCTCCCGGTAGTCATAGGAGTACAACTCCCAGTCCGACGCGGTGGCGGCATACACATTGGTGACGTCGATGTAGATGTCCACCAGGTGGTTCTTCTTGCGGAAACGCTTGTCCAGCCGGAGATCCAGCTGGTGATAGGGCAGCCCGCGGGCGCTGTACAGCTCCCCGTAGGTGGGGATGAACATCGACCAGTCGGCGTAGAAGATGGCGTCTTCGACCGGCGTCCTCGGCGCGCCGCTCTGGAACTGCCAGCGGGCGCCGATGCCGATCTCACCGGGGAAGGTGACCTGCAGCAGCGCGGTGATCTGGTGCCGGCGGTCGTGCTGGAAGTAGCGCCACTCCTCGTCGGGGAAGTCCTTGCGCTCGGCCCACGACAGCGAGTACCCCAGCCAACCGTTGAGCTTGACCCGGCGGACGACCTCGAAGCGGGCGAACAGCTCCAGGCCGTAGATGCGCCCGACGCCGCTGTTGCTCAGGCCGTGGGTGGGGTCCTCCTCCTCGTCGGTGAACAGGTCCTCCCACTGGGCCAGGTCGGACCAGTCGGAGGCCTCGTTGGACGACACGGTCTGGTGGTCCTGCCACTTCATGTACGCCTGCAGGTCGATGTCCAGCCAGGGGCCTGGGGCCCACAGCACGCCACCGTTGAGGTGCCAGGCCCCCTCGGGCCCCAGCTCCGGGTTGCCGGTGGTGGCATCCAGCTCGGAAAACGACGGCGACTGCATGTAGCGGCCGCCGGCCACGCTCAGGCGCACGTTCTCGTGGGGTGCCGCCCCGACGCGGCCCCGGACCTGGGGCACCACTTCGTTGAGGGACGAGAAGTAGTCCAGCCGGAACTCCGGGGCGATGGTGATCTGCTTGATGGGCTTGATGGGCAGGCTGACGTAGCCCCCCAGCCAGGTGCGGGTGTCCCGCGAGACCCCCACCAGGTTCTCGTCCTGGTAGGTACCCGACAGCTGGCCCGTGTCCTCCCGAGACGACGGCGGCACGTTCCGGGTCGATGTCAGCTTGTCCACCTCCAGCAGCACACCGGCGTCCACATCTAGCCCGTCGAACAGCGGCACGTGCAGATCATCGATGAGGTGGAAGGTGGTGTGGCGGTCCTCCGTGTTCATGAAGTCGGAGAACTCGAAGCTGTTCTTCCAAAACGTGATGGCCGGCTGCACGCGATTGGTGACGCCCCGCTGGTTCTTCATGGCGCCGCGCAGGTACAGGCGGTGCATGTCGGTGCGCATGGAGAAGATCAGTGGGCTCTCCTCCTCCTCCTCGGTGTCCAGCAGCTCCATGCCGTCCAGGGTGCCGATGTAGCCGAAGTTGAGGGTCAGCCAGTCGGCCGCATCGGTCTCGAGGATCAGCTGTTGGTCGTGGAAGAAGGGGGCCGTGGCGAACTCGATGGGGGAGTCCTTGGGCCACACCAGCCGCATCAGGATGTCGTAATAGGACCGCCGCATGCCGGTGTAGAAGCGCGACTTCTTGGAGATGGGGCCCTCGATGGCGAAGCTGGCCATGCCGATGCCCGGATCGATGAAGCCGCCGATGCGGTCCTTGCGCGGCGAGCGCAGATCCAGCCCCACCACGCCGCCGGTGAGATCGCCGAAGCGCGCATCCACCGCCGCCGGTTTGAGGTACACCCGCTCCACCAGATCGTCGGTGACAATGGAGAAGTTGCTCATCGTGTGGAAGATGATCGGCACGGGCAAGCCGTCGAGGTAGAGCACCGAGTCCTCGGCGGCGGCGCCGCGCAGCACCGGGGCCTGAACCTGGTCCCCCGCGGTGAACGAGGGCGCCGTGTGCACCACGCCGGGCAACGATGCCACGGCGGCCATCGGGTCGCCGCCGGCGCCGGGGATCTTGCGCAGCTCGTCGCGGGTGAGCACCCGCTCCGGGCTATCGTTCTCCTTGCGGGCCACCACCACGGTCTGGGCGATACCGGTGGGCCGGATTCGGTAGACCACTTCACGCACGGCCCCCTCGGGAAGCACCTCCACGAATTGTTCGCGCTTGAAGCCGGCGTGGCCCATCACCGCCATGTAGGTCCCCGGGGGGATCTCGGTGAAGAGGAAGCGCCCCTCCTCGTCGGTGGTGACCACCGCGAGGGGTTCCTCGGCGGCGACAAAATCATCGGGGTCGAGTTCCTCGTCTTCGTCTTCGTCCTCGGGGTCGGGCGGACGCGGCGAGGCGGCGAACAGGGCCACCTCCACCTCGGCCACCGGCGCCATCGTCCCCCGGACCTCCACGTGCCCGGACAGCTCGGCGGGCAGCCCGGCCGAGGTCATCTCGACGGGTGCCAGGAACACGATGGGGTACTCGATGGTGACGGCCACGGGCACACCGTCGGCCATGGCGGGGAAGAAGGTCAGCGCCCGCACGGCGCGCAGAGCCGTGGCATCGATGGTCTCGTTGCCGCAGCTGGCCGCCACAGCCACGTCCGTGACCAGGCCCTCTTCGTCGATGGCCGTCTGTACCATCACCTGCACCGGGTCGGCCCCAGGCTCGATGAGGCCCGGCTCCAGCGGCGCGGAGATACCCGAAAGGGCGATGGGGTAGCTGACCTGGGGCTGGGTCTCGGCCTCGTCAGCCCCGCCGGCCTCGTCGGCCTCTGTGGCCTCGGCCTCCGCGGGCGTCTCGCCGCCGTCGCCGTCCGGCTCGGTCTGGGCCATCACACCGATGGGAATCGAGAGCCACAGTAGTGCTGCAGCCGCCACCCCCGCGGTCGTCCATTTCAACCTGCTAGCTCTGGGCATCCACACTCCTGACCCTACCTGCGCGGATCATGATAGGGCCTTTCGCCTCCGCGGGCGAATCGTTGCCAAAACTGGCATGTCACGGACATCCCCCTTATCGTGACCCCATGGCACGGACCGTCCTGCGAGGCATGCGCGTCACCCTCGTCTACCCCCCTTACGGCGTGACCCTCAACGAGCCGGGGATCCGCGCGGTCAAGGAAAACTACGGCGTCTTCCCGTCCATGAGCCTGCTGTACGTGGCCGGCGTGATGGAGCGCAGCGGGGTGGACGTGCAGTTCATCGACGCCAACGCCCTGGGCTTGCGTCAGGACCAGGTGCTGGACCTGATCCGAGCCTTCCAGCCCCAGCTGGTGGGCTACTCGCTGACCACCTACCTGCTGCACCAGACCCTGGACTGGATCCGGGCCATCCGGGACGTCACCGGCATCCCGACCCTGGTAGGTGGGGTCCACCTGGGCCTCTACCCTCACGAGACCTTCACCCACGACTGCCTCGACTACGGGCTGGTGGGTGAAGCGGAGGAAGGGCTGCCGGAGCTGTTGCGCGCCGTGCGCGCGGGTGACCCTCCGAAGGGCGTGGCCGGAGCTATCTACCGTAGGGCCGACGGCGGGGCCGTCGTCCAGGGCTCGGCCCCCCCGGCAGCCGATGTGGACGCGGCACCCCTGCCCGCCCGCCATCTGGTGGACAACCGTCCCTACCACTCCTTCATCTCCCGCTACCGCAACTTCACACCGATGATGACCAGCCGCGGCTGCCCGTTCCGCTGCATCTTCTGTGAGCAGGGAGCCCAGCGCTTCTGCCCCCGCAGCCCCGGGGCGGTGGTGGACGAGATGGAACAGGCCGTCACCCGTCACGGCGTCAAGGAATTCGACCTCTTCGACTCGGCCTTCACCATCGACCGTGACCGTGTGCACGCCATCTGCGACGAGATCCGCCGCAGGGGGTTGGACGTGGTATGGGCCGCCCGCAGCCGGGTCGACACCATCGACGGGCCGCTGCTGCAGGCCATGCAGGGTGCCGGCTGTGCCCGCATCTATTACGGTCTGGAGAGCGGCAACGAGGAGATCCTCAAGACCCTGCGCAAGTCCGCCGACCTGGAGCAGATGCGCCGTACCATCGCCCTGACCCGCGAGGCGGGCATCGACACCTTCGGTTACTTCATGATCGGCAGCCCCGGCGAGACCGAGCGAACGGTCCGGCAGACCGTGCGTCTGTCCCTCCAGCTGGGCCTGGACTACGCCCAATACAGCAAGGTCACCCCCATGCCCGGGACTGAGCTGTACCGCATGCTCGTCGAGGAGACGGGCCGGGACTGGTGGCGGGAGATCGTCCTGGACCGCGGCCGGGACACCTACCTGCCGCGGCCGGGCTGCGGCCTGGACGAGGAACGCATCCAGGAACTGACCCAGCTGGCCTACCTGCGCTTCTACTACCGCCCCGGCTACCTGGCCCGCGCCCTGGGCCGGATGCGCAGCTGGCACGAAGTCCGACGTTCGGCGCGCACCGCCCTGCAGATGCTACGCAGCGATCCGGAGGGCGGGCGGAGGAAGGGTCAGCGATGATCGTCCTGGCCTTCAACGACAACCACGACACCTCCGCCGCCCTGGTGGCCGACGGGGAGCTGGTGGCCGCCGTCGCCCAGGAACGCATGGATCGGATCAAGCTCTCGTCGGCCTTCCCGGACGCTGCCATCGAGGAGGTGCTACGCCTCTCGGGAGTAGCCCCCGGGGACGTGGACAAGGTGGTGGCAGGCTCTCACTTCACCCCCACCACGGCCCTGCGGGGGCTTCCGGAATTCCACCAGCGGGCCAAGGGGGAGGGTGGCCAGTTCAGCCCCCTGCTCAACGCCTATATCCTCTACCAGTCCGCGCTGCGGGCCACTGGGGCGTGGGGGGGGGCGGGCGCCCCCCCCCCCCCCCCCCACGCCCCCCCCCCCCCCGACCCCCCCGCCCCCACCCCCCCCACCAACCCCCCC
>CAZDDH010000018.1:28949-63376 GCA_964504165.1 uncultured Rickettsiales bacterium
GGGCGGGGGGCCTGTTCCGCCCCGGGCTCAACGCCTATTTCCTCTACCCGGCCGCGCGGCGGGCAACTGGGGCGGGGCGGGCCGAGGCCGCCGCGGCCCGGCGCCTGCTGGCCCGCCGACTGGAGTCCCGCGGGTTCGACGCACCGCTGACGACCGTGGACCATCATGCGGCCCACGCGGCGACGGCCGGCCTCTCCCAGGACCGGGACCCGGTGCTGGTGATCACCATCGATGCCATGGGCGACGGCAGCTCCGTGACCGTGAGCCTCCAGCGGCGCGGCCGGCAACGCCTGCTATACCGTCAGAGCGGCCTGGCGGCCATCAACACCTACTATTCGCGGGTCACCGAGCACCTGGGCTTCCGGCCCCTTCGCCACGAGGGCAAGATCACCGGCCTGGCGGCCTACGCCGAGCCGCCCCCCGAGCTCGTGGACCACTTCGCCTGCGAGCTGGTGTTCCAGGCTCCAGGGTTCAATCTCAAGAACTATGCATCCGTCCAGCGTGATCACGGTGCCTTCTACCGAACACTGGACCGATACAGCCGGGAAGAAGTGGCCGCCGCGCTGCAGGCCAACCTGGAGATCCAGGTCTGCCGCTTCGTGCGTCACTGGGTCCGGCGCACCGGTGTGGCCGACCTGGCCGTCGCCGGCGGACTGTTCGCCAACGTCAAGCTCAACCAGCGCATCCACGAGATGGGGCACGTGGACAGCCTGTTCGTCTACCCCCACATGGGGGACGGCGGTCTGGCGGTGGGGGCCGCCCTGCTCGGTGCCGGTGCCCCACCTCGGGCTCTGGATCACGTCTTCTTGGGGTCTCGATTCTCCGATGCCGACTGCGAGGCGGCGCTCCAGCAGCACGGCCTGGCCTACGAGCGGCCGCCGGATCTGGCGCAGGCCGTGGCCCGGCGGCTCGCCGCCGGCAAGGTGGTCGCCCGGTTCGATGGCGCGATGGAGTGGGGTCCCCGCGCGCTGGGGAATCGCTCGATCCTGGTAAAGCCCGACGATCCATCGGTCAATCGCTGGCTCAACGGCCGCCTGGGCCGCACCGAATTCATGCCCTTCGCCCCGGTCACGCCGATGGAGCTGGCCGAGCAATGCTACCGGGGCACGGCTGGAGCCCGCGGGGCGGCACGCTTCATGACCGTCTGCTTCGACTGCACCGACGAGATGCGCCGGCGCTGCCCCGGAGTGGTTCACTTGGACGGTACGGCACGGCCGCAGCTGGTCCGACGTAAAGAAAATTCTGGTTTGTGGGAGATCGTGAAAGCATTCCGCGAGATCACGGGCCTTCCAGCACTGATCAACACGAGTTTCAACATGCACGAGGAGCCCATCGTCCGGACCCCCGGCGATGCCGCAAAAGCCTTTGTGGACGGGAGTTTGGAGCACCTCGTGGCGGGTCCGTTCCTGGCGTCGCGACCCACTACACAGAGCGTTGAACCTGGTCCAGATAGTTGATGCCCCTATGGCTCCAGCGTTAACATAATAGGTCTGCGCTGGCTGTGCTATGGGGGGGTGTACGTTCACGACCTGCGCAGCGGTCCGAATAGATGGCCGGCTTGTTCCGTCCGTCTCTTCAAGATCGTGGAACAACGTGGGCAGGAAGCCCTCGTCGGGAGTTCATGAATGCTAGGCCGGATGATCATGGGGGTTCTGTTGACTGCGTCGCTGGCGCTGCCGACAGTCGTACATGCTCAAGCAACCGATCCTGCCGAACTGCAAAAGGCGGTATTCCCCAAGGATGTGACGGCCAAGCTGACGCCGGTCGTGGACGAAGCGGCGGGGCGGGTCTACATCCGGCTGGTCTTGACCAACACCGGCAGCAACACCTACACGATCCCCATCTACCTAGAGAAGTACCCCTACTTCGAGACCAGCACGCTCCTGCTCAAGCACGTCGCGACGGGCAACACGCTGCAGTACCCCGGTGAGATATCCGTGACCTGGAAAAAGGACGGCCCGGTCCTGGGGCCGGGGCAGTCCTACGACACGACGTTCTCGCTGACCAGTGCCTGGTTCGACGCCACGGGCGAGTGGAAAGCGGTGTGGCAGCGGGCCACGGTCTCCACGTCCAGCGGCGCGATCAAGGTGACGGGATGGTCCGACGCCTCCCCGGCGGAGACCTTCACGCTGTCCGATGGTTTTGGCGGCTAGTTCATTCGCGCACAACTGTAGATCGTTCAATCTAACCTAATGTTTTTACGGGACATCTGCGCGAATGGGATATTTATTCAGCCGGTGTATTTGTCGATCAGGCGGCAGACGCCGGGGATGGCATCCTCGGTGTGGCGCTGGGCCATCGGCCGCAGCTTGCCGTAGGTCTTCTTGATCAGTCCCCGCTCGAAACGCTGGGCGCGGCGATCCGTGATGGCCAGCATGGAATCGGCCACCTCCCGGCGACGGTTCAACAGCGTGCCGGCCACGGATCCACCCTTCCCCGACTCCAGGTGCTGCTGGTAGTAGGGGTCCACGATGCCCGCAAACTCGGGGAGCAGATTGTTGACGGCCATGGGCAGAGCGCCCGGTTTGAACTTCTTGAACGCCTTGAAGCCCGCCTTGAGGGCCATGCCCCGCATACCTCGCTTGGATCGCACCTCGTCCTCGATGAGCTGGCAACAATCGTCCACCACCGCTCGCCGGATATCGTCCGCTGTCAGGATGTCCTGTAATGAACCCACGATCTCCTCCTTCGCTGTCGCTTCTCTGAATCAGCTTCAATGCCAACTTGACGTACTTCTTCCTCCAGCGCCACCCCGAATCGTCCCTGAACCCGTCGCTTCATCTCGGTGGTGAGTTCCAGCACGTCGGCGGCGGTGGCGCCGCCGAGATTGACGACCATGTTGGCATGGCGATCGAAAACCCCGGCGTCCCCCACCCGCAGCCCCTTGCAACCCACCTGGTCCAGGAGCAGGCCCGCCGCCACGCGTCGCTCTCCCGGCGCGGCCGGGGGCAGGTTGCGGAACCACGATCCAGCGCTGGGCAGATCGACCGGATGCTTGGCCTGACGGACGCCGACGTTGCCCTCGATCTCACGCCGCAGGTCGTCTGGATCCCCCGCTTCGAGCTGCAACGTCACCGCCGCCACCACAGCGCCGCTGGCAGGCAACGCCGAGTGCCGGTAGCCGAACGCCAGATCTGCCCGGGGGATCGTCCGCCGGGCCTCCCCTCCCCGTTCGACCACCTCGATATCGATGACGTAGTCCCCGATGGCCTTGCCGTAACAGCCCGCGTTGCCGGAGACCGCCCCACCGACCGTGCCCGGGACTCCGGCGGCGAAGCCGAGCCCGGCCAGCCCGCCGGCGGCCAGCGCCTCGATGAGCTCGTGGAACGATTCACCCGCGGCGACCCGCACGGTGGCGCCCTCCACTTCGACGCCGAGGATCCGGTTGTGGATGACCAGGCCGTCGAAGCCACCGTCGAGCACCAGAAGATTGCTGCCGCCGCCGAGCAGCAGCACTTCGAGCCCTTCTTCCCGTGCCGCCGACAACGCGGCGGCCAGGGTCTCGGCCCGGCCGGCTTCACAGAAAAAACGCGCCGGGCCGCCGATCTTCAGGGTCGTCAGATCCCGCAGCGGGACGTCTTCTTGGATGTCGCTGCCGATGCGATCGGCGAGTCGCTGTTTCATGCGGCGAAGTGTACCAGGGTCGGGTGTCCGTTCGCCTTCCCCCTTCACCCACGGATGGGATTCAGGCAAAGTGGGCGGCAACTGAGGCGGCATTCAACATGCTCCAAGGGAAGGGACGACCAAGATGTACCGGATGATCGAGCGTGGGGCCTGGGCGACGGCAATCGTCACGATGCTGGGATTCACGGCGTATTTCGCTGGGTGCAAGGCACCTCCCGAGGCCCCCGACAAACTCAACGAACTGAGCACCTATCTGTTCGTTCACTTCGAGGACGAGGAGCCCGAGGAGCTGGCCCTGGGGCTGGACAACCTCTACACGTATTTCCAGGATGAAGTCGACCTGACCCTGGGGTACAACGATCGCGCCTTCACCGTCGATGTCCTGACCGAGGAGTTCACCGAAGGCATCTCCCACCCGGGTCGGGATCCGGAGAGCCAGACCCCCGTGGGCCTGGTGGCGCCCACCCTCTACACCCCCACGGACCACACGGCCGTCATCGTGCTCGATGACCAGACCCCCGTGGAGCCCAACTCACCGGACCTGTACGACCGGGTATTCCAGGAGCCCACCGATCCGTCGTGCTTCCACGACCGCAGCTGCAGCATCGAGGTGATGCGCACGATGAACGATATCTACAAATCCAACACGTTCATGAGCATCCCCTACGACATGCACAAGGACTACCGCTGGGTGGAGATGGGCGAGGCCGGCTCGGGCCTGTGGGCGGTGCTGGCCCGCTCTTGGTGCGAGGAGGAGGCCTTCGGTGACGATGGCAACACCGAGATCAATCAGTCCTTCAGCATCGACGTGTTCCTGCCCGACGACACGGACGGCATCCGCTACATGGCCCTGTGGTCCGAGAGCACCATCGAGGGCGCCGGTGAGGACGTCATCGCCGCCTCGGTCAAGCTGGGGATGAACCAGATGTTCAACGCCACCGACACGTGGCTGGACGACAACCTGTAGGAGCCGGTCGGAAGTAGGCTACTAGCCCTATTCAGAGACGGTATTGCGGCCGGCGGCCTTGGCTCGGTAGAGCGCCGCATCCGCCGCCCGCACGAGTTCGGTGCGTTGCTGGCCATCCCGCGGCATGGACGACACGCCGATGGAGATGGTGGGGGACACGGCCACGCCGGCCACGTTGAACGGATGATTCGCGATGGTCGAGCGAATCTGCTCCGCCACGGCCAGGCCATCCTCAAGTGCGCAGGGGGCCAGGTAGGCGGTGAACTCGTCCCCGCCCCAGCGGGTGACACAACCCCGATCGTTGATGATCGCCCCGAGGAGATGCCCCACCTCGGCGATGGTGCCGGCCCCCACGTGGTGGCCGTTGGCGTCGTTGATGGCCTTCAAGCCGTCCATGTCCATCATCATCACGAACAGGGGCTGCACGGCTTCGGCCGCCTGCTGTATCGCCCATTCCAGCTTCTGGTCGAAGGTGCGTTTGACCACCAGGCCGGTGAGCTCGTCGATGGTCATCATGCGCTCGACCTGGATGTGGAAATCCTCCTCCAGCGCATCCTGGAAGCTGAACTTGAAGGCCGTGCGGCCCAGGAAGATCTTGTCGCCCTCCTGGAGCGTCTGAGGGGCATTGGCCACCAGCTGGCCACCGTTGAGCCAGGTGCCGTTGAGGCTGCCGAGATCGGTGATGAGGTAGGTGCTGCCGGCCCGCTCGATGCGGAAGTGCCCCGACGATATCTCGCCATCGCCGTGGATCACCAGATCGGCCCGCGTCGGATGCCGCCCCAACACCAGGGACGACTCGTTGAGCAGATAGCGCCGGCCGATCTCCTGGCCCTGCAGGACCATGAGCACCGGGACCCGCTCCTCGGTGAGGGAGTCGGAGGCGGCGCCGTCGGTGACGCTGCGGGTGCTCAGCTGGGTTGCCAGCACATCGTCACACCGTCCGTCTGGTTTGCCGTGGTCGTCTGGGGGCACGAAGCACCTTCCTGCGCAGAGTTTTCAAGAATCGCATACACCGTTCTTTCCCGCCACCGGCGCGTGAAACCGATTGACGCGACGACCGGTGGTGGTAGTTTGGCGACAAAGGGGCGGCCTTCGTGTCGACCAAGAGGTGCACATGAATTCGGATTTCGTCGACAAGGACAGCCTGTTGTTCCCGCAGGGCAAACCCACCCTATCTGCGGAGAGCGGCGCCGAACTCAAGGACGGCGCGTTCATCATCATCACCCAGGCATTCTGCCCCAAGGGCCACAGCTTGCTCGACACGGATGGTCCGCTGTTCGATGGATTCCCCGGCATCACGCTCCATGTGCAGGGCGAGGATGCCACCGGCACCATCACCATCAGCCCGATGCACGGAGACGATCGCCGGGAGGGCGTGGACGTCGTGGATGGCAGCCAGTACAAGCTGACCTGCCCCGAATGTGGTGAAGAGCTGCCCGTCTTTGCCCCCTGCGACTGCGCCCAGGGGGGGCAGCTGCGGTCCATCGAGCTGGTCCCGGGCGGCATCGGCGAGACCGCCGCCATCTGCGATGTGGCCGGTTGCCGTCGTTCACGCATCGCCCAGGGTTTGGATATCCTAGCCGTCTTCGATGAAGACGAACCCACCATTTGAATAATCGCACGCCTTCCTTCGTCCATTCCGCGCACGCATTCCCGGACCGATGTGTCGGAGGATCCATGAGAAAAGCAAGCAGACGAATCCTGGCGGGGGGGCTGTTCGCCCTGGGCGCCGCGTTGGCCACCCTATCCGGTTGCGGACCCGCCGTGACCCTGCGGGTACTGCAGCCGGCCGAGAAGACCGTCCCGTCCCATATCCAGACGGTGGCCGTACTGGACCGCAGCAGGCCCTCCAACGTCGGTGAGGGCTTCTTGGGGGTCATGGAAGGGTTGGTTACCGGCGAAGCCATCGGCGTGGACACAGAGGGCCGCCAGGAAGCCATCAACGGGCTGCTGGACGTGCTCGAGGAGTCTCCGCGGTACCAGATCGTGATCCCGATGGTCGATCGGGAACAGGCCGATTCCCATCTGTTCGAAACGACCATCGATTGGGAGGCAGCGGACGCCATCTGCGCCCGGGTGGGCTGCGAGGGTATCGTCGCGCTTGAGGCCTTCGACTCCGACTCCCATGTGGACCACGAGGTGGAGACCCGCACCAAGAAGGATGACGACGGCAACGAAAAGAAGATCCGGGTCCACGTGGTCCAACGGCAGACGCGGGTGATGGCAGCGTGGCGCATCTACGACGTGGTCAACAGCCGCGTGATCGACGACGACTGGGATCACTCGGTAGCCGAGACCTGGGACGCCGAGGGCAAGACCGAGAGCGATGCCCGCGGCCGCCTGCCGTCCCAGTACGACACGGTCTGCGATCTGGCGTACCGCTCCGGCGATGACTATGCCCGACGTATCGCGCCGGCATGGATCTACGTACGCCGGGCCTACTATGCGTCGGGCGACTCCCGCCTCAAGGACGCCAAGTTCGCCGTCAAGGATGGCGACTGGGAGACCGCCTCCCGGATCTGGGAGGGGATGCTCGACGACGCGGACGCCAAGCTCCGGGGCAAGGCCGGCTACAACCTGGCCCTGGCCCGCGAGCAGGCGGGGTTGCTGGGGGAGGCGCTGGACCTGGCCACCGTCGCTGGCGAGGCCTGGGACAAGGCGCGCATCCGCAACTACCGCTGGATCCTCGAGCAACGCATGATGGACGAGGACAAGCTCATGCGGCAGCTCGAGGGCACGGGAGTCGCTCCGTGAGCCCCCCTACCGGCACGAGACGCGCCAGGCGTCCAGATCCCAGTTCTTGATCAGTGTGTCCAGGTCCCGGGCATTGGCGTCGGGGCAGATCTCGTCGGCCAGTTCTTCGGGGCCGTACTGGATCTGGAAGACGGCCTTGCCGGCGTCGAGGAACGGTTGGAGCATGTCGCACTCGTCGTAATCGAAACACTCCTCGTTGACGGCGAAGTCGAACTCGTCCACCAGCGCCTCGATCTGGTCGAGGTCATTCTTGAGGCCGATGCTCAGGCCGCGGGAGTGGGCTTCGGTGGCCAGGAAGCGATTGTAGTCCAGCTGATCGGCGGGGCCGAAGTCGAAGCCAGGGTCATTCGTGTAGCCGTCCACGTTGTCCGGGTCGACGGCGTCGCAGCCCCGGGCGACTGCGTGATCCAGGCGGGCGGCCATGATGTCCCGCACCTCGGCGTTGCGTACGTCGAGCCAGGCCTCCCCCGGCCAGCCCTCCAGCGGATTGCCGATGGCGGCGGGGGGGAACTGGTCGGCGTCGTCCCGCCACTCCTCGTAGCTGCCGGCACTGAAGTAGCAGATGACCACGCGGCCGCCCCCGTGGAGCGCGTCGATGGTGGCCTGGGGTACGTCGAACAGGTCGATGTCGAAGGCCTGGGCGTCCACCGCCTGATCGATGGGTAGATCGGTGTACTGGATCTGCCACGAGGTGCCGGGTGGCGGCTGCCAGGGCGTGGCATCGTCGTCGTCGCCCGTGTCGTCGTCGTCCGCGGTGTCGTCGTCGTCGCCCGTGTCGTCGTCGTCCGCGGCGTCGTCGTCATCATCAGACGAGCAGGCTGCCCCCGTCAGCACCAGGGCCAACGCCAAGATCCACCACAGGTCGCGCATCGTTCGTTCCCCTCGATTCATTCTCCTCGGAAATGGTCCCAGCCAAGGCGGCCGGGATCGTACGCCCTCCCCTCCCATTGCCAGCTTACCCCCATCGGCCGGCCCACGGAGATCTCACCGATCCTGGTCAGGGGCACGCCCGTTGCTTCCGCCACCGCCGCCAGGCCCGCGCCGGCGCGGGCCGTGAAGCATAGCTCGTAGTCCTCACCGCCCCCCAGGGCCAGCGTCACCGCGCCGCCGCCGTGCCCCATCGTCCGCGTCAACGGCCCGGACAGCGGGAGGCGATCCACGTCCACCACAGCGCCCACCCCCGAACGCGCGCACAGGTGCCCCAGATCCGAGGCCAGCCCGTCGGAGACATCCAACGCCGCCGTCACCTCTGAGGATGCGGCCAGCGCCCGGCCCAGCGCGATACGCGGCGTCGGTGCGAGCTGACGCTGGCGCAGGAACTCCTCGTCCGCTCCAGCCGGCTCGTCCCCCAGCCCGGCCAGCCCCGCCGCCGCGTCCCCCAGGGTCCCGCTGACCCAGATCTCGTCCCCGGCGGCAGCCCCGCTCCGGGTCAGCAGCTGCTCGGGAGCCGCCCGCCCGGTGAGGGTCAGCGACAGCACCAGCCCCGAACGGCTGCCGGTGGTGTCTCCCCCCACCACATCGACGGCGTGGGGCTCTGCCAGCTCGTAGAGCCCGGCGTAGATCCCGTCCAGATAGCTGGCGTCCAACCCCTCGGGGATGGCCAGCGAGACCACCGCCTGCCGCGGTTCCCCGCCCATGGCGGCGATGTCCGACAGGTTGACGGCCAGCAACTTGTGCCCCAGCAACCGGGGATCCGTGCTGCGCAGGAAGTGCACGTCCTCGGCCATCAGATCGGTGGTGATCAGCAGCCGCTGTGCGTTGCCATCGTCGATGACCGCGCAGTCGTCCCCCACGCCGATCTGCACGCCGGTCCCGGCGGGCGGAGCCGCGGCAGTCAGGCGCTCGATGAGCCCGAATTCGCCCAGCTCGCGCAGGTCTTCAGCCATGGCAGGGGGGGTTACTTGGAGGCGGCGACCGCGGCGGCGAGCCGCTTGACGTGACCGCGGGCCACGGCGCGCACGGTGCAGCCCAGCTCCAGGTAGCGGATGATCTTGGCGTCGGGGAGGATGCCAAAGGCATCGATGATGACACACGGGCCGCCCACCATCTCCACGACGGCGTCGGGGTCCAGGGCCATGTAGACGCCGTGACGCACGCCGAACACGACGGCGTTCTTCCCGTCGAGGGCGCCTTCCAGGTCCTGCTGGACCTCCAGCATCGACAGCTCCTGCTGGCGCCGGAAGTGCCGGGCCAGGGAGTGGTCGTAGTCCTTGTCCTGGTCGCGCATCTCTGGCCAGACCTGCACGTAGGGGTCGTGGACCGACACGTTGGCGCCGATCTCGTGCAGCTTACGCACGATGAGTTCGGACGCCGAGTAACGGGTGTCGCCCACGTCCTCGCGGTAGGAGCAGCCCAGCACGATGACCTTGGCGCCGTCCACGCCCATGCGCTGTTCCTGCAACGCCTCGACTACCAGGTCCACCACGTGGAAGCCGCGGGTGTCGTTGATGTCGATGGCGTGGGGAGTCAGGGCAAAGATATCCCGGTTGCTGCCCAGCAGGTAGCGGTGGGACCACAGCCCGAAGCCGCCGTCCTTGGGCAGGCAGTAGCCGCCCACGCCCGGGCCGCTGAACAGCATGTTGTTGTGGGTCGGCCGCATCTTGATGGCCTCGATGACCTTGAGCAGGTCGACCCCGTGCTCCTCGGCGAAGTCGCCCCACTCGGCGGAAAACGCGATGCAGGTGGCACGGAAGCTATTCTCCATCACCTTGGCCGTCTCCGACTCGACGGGGGAGCCAAGCGTGGTCAGTGGGAACTCGTCGGTGTTGAGCACGCCGTGCAGGAACTTCTCGGCGGCCTTGGTGCTGCGGGGGTCCACGCCGGCGCAGACCCGCCAGAAATCGCGGATCGAGCTGACGTACTCCTTGCCGGGCATCACCCGCTCATAGGAGTGGGCACAGACGGGGTCGGAGCTGATGTTACGGGCATCGAAGCGCTTCTTGAGGATGGGGAACACCACCTTCTCGGTGGTCCCGGGCGGCACGGTGGTCTCGATGAGCACCAGGGCGTGGGGCGGGATGTAGTCCCCGATGGTCTTGATAGCCGCGCGGAATGCGGCGATCTCGACAGTGGCCATCGTGACGTTGGCCAGCCCCTTTTTCATGATGTCGCACTGAACGTCCACCACCACGACGTCCGCCAGGGTGAGCACCTCTTCGTTGAACGACGCGGTGAAGGTCTTCTTGTCGTTGACGGTACGTGCCACCATCTCGGGGACCTCCGGGTCCTCCGACTCCAGGGGGCACACACCCTCGTTGATCATCGGGATCTTCCAGTAGGAGCGCGCGGACGGGCGCTGCAGCCCCACGACGAAATACAGGGGCTTGCCGTCCTCGTCCGTGGCGTCCGCAACGATGGCGGCCATCACCAGGCCGACGAATCCCATGCCCATCACCACGCACGTCTCACGGCCGAGGGCCTTCTGCTCCTCGACGAGCGCTTTGACGCGCTGGAGTTCCGCGTCGTAGTCGGCACGAACTGGCAGTGGAATGGTGTCCCCGTCGGGGGAGGTGGAGACAGGCTTGTCGGTAGTAGTCATGTTGTTTCCCTCTGGCAATGCGACACGCTGCGCAGCTCATTTAACGGAGCCCGGCGGAAAAAGCGTACATCTTGCTGATGGCGGGAAAGGATAGCAGCGGATGCCATATTTGCAATGCGCGCAGCGCACGTGCGTGTGGATGCCCGTTCGGGAATCCGCCCGGGCGTGGTATGAAGAGGGTTGGGGCCACACCTCACCGCGACGGGAGGGAACCATGATCCTGAACCGACTGATGGCCGTGCTGGCAGGCAGCTGCCTGCTGCTTGCAGGCTGCATGGCCGGGGAATACGCCACCGACGACGACGACTGGTACGACGAGGACGACGGCGACTACTGGGGCGACGACGACGCCGCCAGCGACGACGACGACGCCAGCGACGACGACGACGGCGCCCCACCCGAGGACGAAGACGATTTCATCACGGTGCCGCCGTCCGTATCGGATGTCTACGTGTTCATCGCCAATCCGGGCCGCGACACGGTCTCCAAGGTGCAGGTCGAGACGCGCCAGATCGAGACCGTCGAGGTGGGGTCCGGGCCGTCCCAGGTGCTGGTCACCCCCGACTACGGCCACGCGGTGGTGTTCAACGATCTGGACGACACGCTGAGCATCGTCGATGCCCAGACCAACGAGGTGGACACGGTCGAGGTACGCGAGGATTTCAACGACATGGTGATGTCCCCCTCCGGCGATCATGTGCTGTGCTACCTCAACACGGCGCTGCAGGAGGACGACGAGCCGGTGGACGGGGTCATCTCCTACACCGAGCTGTCGGTGGTCGATCTGGAGGGCCTGGTCAGCCACGATTTCTCCGTGGGCTTCAACCCCAAACAGATCAAGTTTGCCGACGACGGGGACCGGGCGGTGATCATCTCCGACGAGTACATCACCGTCGTGGAGCTGGACGAGAGCCCGCCGGTGCCCGAGCTCATCGACCTGGAGGCCGATCCCTTCGATCCCCCCGTCGCCGCAGAGGTGGAGGTCGAGCCCACCGGGGAGTTCGCCTTCATCCGCTACGACAATCAAAACGCGATCCAGGTGGTCGATCTGGACTCGGGCCAGCTGGCCTGGGTTGGCGCCGGCAACAATCCCACGGACATGGACCTCTCCCCGACGGGGGACGAGCTGATGGTGGTCAGCCGCACCTCCCACGAGCTCCGCGTGTTCGACGCCCTCGATCCGCTGGAGACGCCCCAGCTGCTCGAGCTCCCGGAGACCGAGGCCCTGGGCAGCCTGGCCATGGCCCCCGTCGGTGATCTGGCCCTGCTCTACACCTCGGCCACCCTCACCGATCGCGTCACCATGTGGGATCGCGCCAGCAACGAGCTGAAGATCGAGCGCCTGGAAAAACCTGTCGCCCAGGTGATCATGGCGCCGGACGGCGTATCCGTGCTGATCGTGCACACCCTGGCCGACACGGACGGCGAGGACGATGTGTACAGCGACCGGTACGTGCTGACGATTCTCACCACCACCGACGGGGCCTTCATCCCCAATGCCGTCTTGCTGGAGGATGAGCTGGCCTCGCTGGCCACCTTCGATGACGGCGAGAAGGCGCTGTTCATGATGGAGGAGAACCGGTTCGTGGGGGTCATCGACTTCCAGACCCGGCTGGTGGATGACATCCAGGTGCCGTCCTATCCCGTCCACGTGGGTGCGATGCCGATGGGTGACTCGCTGCCGACGCCGGTGGGCTGGGTCTCCCAGGACCACAGCCTGGGCCGGATCAGCTTCCTGGATCCAGATACGTTGGACATCCATACGGTCACGGGCTTCGAATTAAACTCTGGAATCGAGTAAATTCGGCAGGCAAATAATAGCGATTTGCAGCCACTCGGCTGATCCCAACTTTCACCTGTAATAACAGTCCCTTTCGTCCCTTCGCAGGCCAGCCCCGCAAGGCCTCTGGTGCGATCCGCGAACGATGCTGATAAACGACCCCAGATAGCTTCCAGCATCAGTTTGGGAGCCTCGCGCAAAAACCACGCGGGGAAGGCAGTCCGGAAGGAACGAATCCATGCCCGAAAACCACGTATTGCTGGTGGATGACGAAGAAGAATTCGTCCAAGCCCTCGCAAAGCGCCTGAGGGCCAGAGGCCTGGACGTGGAGACCGCCGCGGACGGAGCTGCTGCTCTGGAGAAGGTCCAGCACAGCCGCTACCACGCCGTCGTGTTGGATCTGGCCATGCCGGGGATGGACGGGGTGGAGACACTGCGTCGCATCAAGGAATTGGACCCGCAGGCGCAGGTGATCCTGCTCACCGGTCACGGAACGGTCCACGCCGGCGTCGAGGCGATGAAGATCGGCGCGATGGATTTCCTGGAAAAACCCGCGGAATTCTCTGACCTGATGGACAAGATTCGCGTGGCCATTCGCAAGAAGCTGGAGCTCACCGAGCAGCACAGCGAGGACAAAGTGGCGGAGATCCTCCGCAAGCACGGTTGGTAGGACGGGCAACGCCCAGCCAAACCCAGCAACGAGGTATCCAGCATGACCACTGAATCCAAGTTCGACGTCAAGCGTGTGGCCCTGCTCCTATTAGGCATCGGCCTCTTCTGTTTGGTCTATTTCTCCCCCGCGTGGCCGGACGCCGTGGACCCCAACGACGTCCACTTCGCCCTCACCCCGGCGGGCAAGGCGGCCATCGCCCTGTTCCTGCTGGCGGCCACCTGGTGGGTCACAGAGGTGGTGCCTATCGGCGTCACTTCCATCACCATCGGCATCGTGCAGGCGCTGTTCTTCATCCGCCCGGACGTGTTGCCCATCCCGCCGGACATGATCGTCAACGGCACCCTGAGCCCGGAGCTGGACCTGGACAAGGTCAAGCCCATCAGCGGCTCCTGGCGTTCCTTCACCGACTTCCTGGCGCCGTCGGTGTGGTTCATCTTCGGTTCGCTGAGCTTCGGCATGGTGTTCACCAAGACCGGCCTCACCCGCCGCCTGGCATACAAGATGCTGGGCATCGTCGGTGAGAAGACGTCGATGATCTACCTGGGCTGCTTCGTCTTGACGTCGGCCCTGACGCTGATCATGGCCCACACCGCCGTGGCCGCCACCATCTACCCGCTGCTGGTGGCGATCTACGCGCTGTACACGGACGACAAGAAGCCGACCAAGTTCGGCAAGGGGCTGTTCATGGGCATGGCCTTCGTGGCCGGCGCCGGTTCCATCATCACCCTGCTGGGTGCGGCCCGCGGCGCCGTGGCCCTGGGCTTCTACACCGAGATCACCGGCAAGAACATCGGCTTCTTCGAGCTGGCCTACTACATGTTCCCCGTCGGCGTCCTCATGACATTCCTGTTGTGGGGCTTCTTCATGGTCTATTACAAGCCGGAAAAGGCGAGCATCCCGGGCCTCAAAGAGCGCGCCATCAAGCTGTACTCCGAGCTCGGGCCGATGAAGCGCGACGAGATCATGGCGCTGCTCATCGTCGGCACCTGCATCGCCGCCCTGGCGGCCCGCTCGTTCCTGCCCGACGGCCACTTCCTCAAGGAGATCAACAAGGCGGCCATCATCCTGCTGGCCACGGTGCTCTTCTTCGTGTTCAAGATCCTGAAGCTCGAGGACCTGGAAGACACGTCGTGGAACATCATCCTGCTGTTCGGTGGTGCCATGAGCATCGGCTACTGCCTGTGGCAAACCGGCGCCGCCGAGTGGCTGGCCATCAACTGGCTGACCATCTTCGTGGACGCGCCCTGGTGGGTCTTCGTGCTGGCCATCGCCTTCTTCGTGCTGATCATGACCAACCTGATCATGAACGTGGCGGCCATCGCCATATCCATGCCGGTATCCCTGGTCATCGCCCCCTACATGGGCGTCGAGGCCCACGTCATCACCTTCTCCTGTCTGGTCACCGCCGGCATGCCCTTCCTGCTGCTAGTGGGAGCGGCCCCCAACGCCATCGCCTACGCCTCCAAGCAGTTCACCTCCAAGGAGTTCTTCGTCGCCGGGATCCCCGCGTCGATCCTGCTGATGATAGTGACGGCCTTGTTCGTGATGGTCATCTGGCCGATCATGGGCATGCCGGTGCTCCTGCCGTAGTCGAGGCACCGGCCCTATCACGCTAGGATGCCGGTATGTCAGACGAGGCCTCGATCTCCCTCGATTTTTATCCCAAGAGACCCCTGAGGACCGCCATCGTCGGTGGCGGGCGCGGCTGCGTCAACATCCTCGAGATGGTCCGCAACGACGAGCTGGGGCGCTTCAGGATGGATATCCTGGGTGTCGCCGATCCCAACATGGATGCCCCCGGCATGGAGCTCGCCCGGGAGACCGGGGTCCAGCTGCTCACCCCCGATTATCGCCATCTGTTCGACATCCCGGACCTGGACCTGATCATCGAGCTGGTGGGGTCCTACAAGATCCGTGACGCCATCGAACGGGAACGCCCCCGCGAGGTACGCCTCATCGACCATTTTGGCGCGCGCCTGTTCTGGGACCTCCACAAGGCCGAAGAGGTCATCATCGACCAGCGCACCGTCATGCGCGAGGACGTGGAACGGGAGCGGGCCGCCATCGCCCAGATCTACGACGCCATCCCCGACGAGATCCTGGTGCTCAACGCGGACATGGAGATCGAGCACGCCAACGCCTCGTTCCTGCACAACAACGACGTGTGCCTGGCAGAGATCGTCGGCCAGCATTGCTACGAGGTCGAACAGGTGGTTCGCGGCGACTGCCAGGTGGCGGTGGACAACTGCCCCCACCATCTGGTGATGACCGAGGGCAAACAGCGGTCCATCGTCCGCAAGCACTTCGACGACGAGGGCAACACCCACTACGCGGCCATCGTCGCCGCCCCCCTGTTCGGCCCCGACGGCATGCCCACGGGCATCTTGGAGATGACCCGCGACATCACCCAGCGCATCGAGCTCGAGGAGGAGCTACAGGCCACGGAGGTCCAGCTCGAGGGCTTCTTGGAGCGGGCGCCGCTGGCCACCTTCATCAAAAACCGCCACGGCCAGTACATCGACGTCAACCCCGCCACCTGCAAGCTTTTTGGCAAATCCCGCAAGGAGATCCGGGGCAAGACCGACCTGGAGATCCTGCCGCGCAAGGCCGCGGAGACCTTGAGGCTGGGTGACAGCCAGGTGCTGCGGGAGCACGTGGACTACCGGGACGACATCGAGCTGGAGCTGGGGGACCGGCAGGTCTTCCTGCGGACCGTGAAGTACCCGGTCACCGACGCGGAGGGGCAGGTCAACGCCGTGGCCGGCATGAGCCGCGACGTCACCATTCAAAAGCGCGTCGAGGCGGAGCTGGAGTCCACCCGCGAGTACCTGCAGAGCATCCTCGACAACTCTCCGGTGAGCGTCATCACCACCGATCTGGATGCCCGTGTGGCCTCCTTCAATCGCGGTTCGGAGATCATCTTGGGTTACACGGCCGACGAGATCATCGGCGAACCGGTGCTGGGCCTCTACGCCAACCCGGACGATCGAAAGCCGATCATCAAGAAGATGCGGCAGGATGGAGCCGTCCACGACCAGGAGGTCTCCTTCCAGCACAAGGATGGTAAAGAGATTCCGGTTTCGCTGACCCTGGCCGAACTCAAGGACAACGCCGGGAACGCCATCGGCACCGTGGGCATGGCCCGGGACAACAGCCATCGCCAGGCTCTGATGAACCAGGTGATGCAGTCCGAACGGCTGGCGGCGGTGGGGCGGCTTGCCGCAGGCGTGGCCCACGAGATCAACAACCCGCTGGCGGTCATCAACGAGGTCTCCGGCTACCTGCGCGACCTGATGGAGATGGGCCGCCAGGACAGCGAGGAGTTCCAGGAAGAACTCAGCAAGGGGCTGCCGAAGATCGGCGCCCAGATCAAACGCTGCCGCAACATCACCACCCGGCTGCTCAACTTTGCCCGCAAATCGGAGGCCCGGGTGGAGGTGGCCGACGTGGCCGCCGCGCTGGACGAGATCCTCCCCTTCCTGGAGAAGGAAGCGGCCCTGGCGCTGGTGACCATACACCGCAACTACCCCCCCGACATCCCCCGCGTGCTCATCGAGGAGATGCAGCTCGAAGAGATCTTCATCAACCTCGTCACCAATGCCATCCAGGCGCTCGGTGAGGTCGGCGGCGGGAACATCTGGTTGGAGACGGAGAACACCCGTGACCGGGTTGTCGTCAAGATCCGCGATGATGGCCCTGGTATCGCAGAGAAGGTCCGCAACCGGCTGTTCGACCCCTTCGTGTCCACCAAGCCCACCGGCCACGGGACGGGCCTGGGCCTGTCCATCTGCTACGGCATCATCAAGCGCTATGACGGGGAGATCCGGGTGGAGTCCAAGCCGGGTGAAGGGGCGGAGTTCCGCGTCATCCTGCGGGTCCACCGGCCGCCGTCCGATGCCAAGACCACCGAGCTGCTCGCCGTCGAATGATCAGGGTGCCGCCAGCACCCGCGGCAGATGAGCGTAGAACGCCGCCGCCTTGACCAGGTGGTCGATGGGGATACGTTCGTCGGCGACGTGGGCGAACTTCTCTTCGCCGGGCCCGAAGCCGATGGTGGGGATCCCCAGCCGCCCCATCGAGGCGATGCCGTTGGTGGAAAACACCCAGCGGCTCAAGGCCGGAGCCTTGCCCAGGATGCCTTCGGCGGCGGCGGCACCGGCCTGCACCAGCCGGTGGTCTTCGTCCAGTGTCCAGGTGGGGAACTCCTTGGTGGACTCCACCACCAGCCCCGTATGGCTAGTGGCCTCGTAGGGCAGCACCTCGACTGCACAACCATCTGGCAGCACCGCTTCGATCTCCCGTAACGCCGTCTCGGGGCTCTCGCCGACGGTCAGCCGGCGATCCAGGTAGATCGAGGTGGCATCCGGCACCGTGTTGTAGGAGCCGGTGAGCACCTCGAGGAAGGTGGCCGCAATCGTGCCCTTGCCGAGGAACTCGTCGTCCGCCAGAAGGTTGTTCAGACGCTCGACAGCGGCCAGAGCACGGCCGGCCCGGTAGAGGGCGTTGACGCCGCGGGACGGCGCGGAGGCATGGCAGGAGACACCCGACGTGTCGATGCGGTACTCCGCCCGGCCACGGTGGCCGCGGTAGATGTCCAGATTGGTCGCTTCGCCCAGCACCACGAACTGGGCCGGGACGTCCGAGTTCTCCAGCAGGTACTGCATGGCCAGGCCGTCGCAGTCCTCCTCTTGCACCGTACCGCTGACCCACAGGCTGACGCCCTCGAGCAGCCCCAGCTCCTTGGCCAGCGCCGCGCCGTGCACCATGGAGGCCATGGCCCCTTCGTTGTCGGCGGTGCCCCGGCCCCAGACCTGGCCATCCCGCACCAAGCCGCCGTAGGGATCCACCGTCCACAGGTCCGGATCCGCCACGCCGACGGTGTCGATGTGGGCGTCCAACAGCAGGTGCAGGGGGCCGTCCCCGACCCTCCCGATGGCGTTACCCATACGGTCGATCCGTGCCTCGTCGTAGCCCAGCTTCTCCATCTCCGCAACGATGCTGGCCGCCACCTCCGCCTCCTGGCACGAGGGGCTGGGGAAGGACACCATCGTTTGCAGGAACGCGACGATCGCGTCTTGCTGCTGTTGTGCCCTGGCGAGTACGTCCTTGGGTTCGGTCATGAGACCTCCTGCTCCGTTCTCTCCCGCATGTGGAGCGCGCCGGAGATACATTTTTGGGTACAGATGCTACAGCCCACGCAGCTTTCGGGATGGATCACCGGGTGGCCGTCTCCCCCCATCTCGATGGCGAAGTACGAGCACCGCGAGCAGTTGCCGCAGCCCACGCACAGCACCGTGTCACAGCTGGACACCTTCTTGGTGGCCGGCAGGTCCATGAAGTCGGTGATGGGATCGGGCAGGGCGATGCCAATCAGCTCGTCCATCGAGGCGATGCCCCGCTGCTGCATCAGGTGGCTGACCCCTGAATGCAGCTCGTCGATGATGCCGTAGCCGTACTTCATCGCGATGGTGCAGAACTGGACCGTGCGGGCCCCCAGGGCCAGGAAGTCGGCGGTGGCGCGGTAGTCCATGGGGCCGCCGTTGCCCGACACATCCACACCGAGGTCCGACACGGTGGCCAGGGTCAGGTTGCTGATGGGGGTCACGCCGACGCCGCTCATGCCCACGACCACGCCCTCGTCCCACGGTGTGCCGGCCCGCGGCCGGAACCCCAGCGTGGGGAAGGTGTTGGCCAGGGTCACGCCGGCCTTGGCGGCGGGGTAACGGTCCAGCACCTCGCGGATGGCGGAAACGATGGGCCGCGGCGAGGTCACCGCTGCGGTGAGCTTGAACAGCTTGGGCACCGCCGGGTCCCCCTCGGCCAGGATCCAGTCGATGATCTTGGCGGTCAAGGCCGCGCTCTGGGAGACGATGTCCCCCTCCGTGCCGTCCCCGCCCTGGGGGCAGGACAGGCTGTACTCGATGCCCATCACCCCGGCGGCCTCCAGCTTGCGTGTGTTGCTCTGCCAGCCGGCAGCATCGGCGTCGTCGTCCCCGGTCACCGGGCCGCCGGTGGAGGCGATGACCAGCCGGTCCGGATACTCGGCCACCAGCTGGCGCACCTCGTCACAGACCCGGCTGAGCGGGTGATCCGAGACGTTGTCGCAGTTGGCGTAGGTCCCATCGTCAAAACGGAACATGTACTCGGACGGGATGTGGATCTCCACGTCGTCGAAGGCGGTCTTCATGATGCCGCCGGCCCAGCCGGCGTCGAAGGCGGCCTTCATCTGGCGGTAGCCGTCCGTGGGCGGTGCGGCCGACAGCAGGAACGGGGAGCGGAGGGGGCGGCCGAAGAAGTCACAGGCCAGGGACACGGGTTCCATGTCGTAGCCGGGGATGCTCACCGTGCTCTTGGTGGGGCGCGGGGGTTCCTCGAAGGCGCCGCCCTGCAAGGCAACGTGGACGCGGGCGGCGGCGTTCTTGCCTGAGGCCACCGCCTCGACGACCGTGGAGGGCCCGTTGTGGCAGTCGCCGGCGAAGAACTCCCCCTGGCCACGGGGGATGGAGGAGCGGTGGCCGATGGCCACGATGGCCTGGTCGAAGGCCCACGCCTGGTCACTGCCCGGTACGTCGACGACACGCCGGGGGTCGAAGGGTCCGGCCGGCTCGTCGCCCAGGGCCTGGTCCCCATCGGGATAGGCCACCCGCCGGGTCTCGATACCCAGCACCGCGCCCCCCTCGGCCGGCACCGCGGTGAGGCGGGTGCGGCCATGGATCTGCACGCCGTGTTCCAGCAGTTCGTGGCGCTCGGCGCCGGTCAGCGGCATCTCGCCGTAGGCTTCCAGGCAGAACATCGTCACCGTGCGGGCGCCTTGCTTGCGCGCGGTGACAGCGCAGTCCACGGCCACGGCGCCACCCCCCACCACGGCCACGGCGCCATCACAGGCGTGCCGCTCGGGCGCGGTGAGGTAGTCCCAGCCAGACAGGGCCGCCTCCTCACCGGGGATGCCCAGCGTCAGGGGCTCGGTGAGGCCCACCGCCACGATGGAGGCGTGGAACGCCTCGAGCACAGCCGGATCCTCCACGGTGCTGCCCAGGTGCAGGTCGATGCGGTCGGTGTTCAGGGTGAAGTCCAGATCGCCATCCAGCACCTCGCGGGGCAGGCGGTGGGGCGGGATGCGCAAGCAGGAGCCGCCGGGCTGTTCGTCCCGCTCGAAGATCTCCACGCCGTACCCCAGCTTGGCCAGGGTGAAGGCCGCGGCGACACCGGCCGGGCCGGCGCCGATGACGGCCACCCGGTACCCGTTAATCTCCTCGGGATCCTCCAGCACGGGGGTCATCCCCAGGGAAGCGGCCTTGCGCACCAGGGTCTCTTGCACCGAGGGGATCTCGATGGGCCGGTCGAAGCCCTCGCGGCTACATGCGGCCATACAATGGGTGTCGGGGCAGGTGGCCCCGCACGAGCCGCCCAGCGGGTTGTGCGAGAGGATCAGGGCCGCGGCCCGCAAGTAGTCCGACGGCTCCCCACCCCGCGCCGCCATGATGAAATCCGCCGGGGAGCAGTGGGACGGGCAGGCGTCGCGGCAGGGCTTGGTTTCACAGCTCTCGCACCGCTGCAGCTCGGAGTGGAGCTGGGCGTCGGTCAGCAGGGTCATGGGTCACCTCGATGAAAAAACGGACAGATAGTCTACTCGCTGCCGCCGGTGAAATGTGTCGAAAGCGGATCGGGGGCCGCGGTGACCGGCGTCCTTTCCAACCGGGAACCAGATGGTATGGTCCGTAGCCATGAAGGTACCGCCCCGACTGCAACGCTCCGTCCGCGCCGCCATGGATCTCGTCCCCGGGCCGGCCCGCAAGGCCCTCGCCAGGGAGGCGTGGATCCGCTACCGCCAGGCCCACACCGTCGCCCACAAGCTCGACTACCTGTTCTGGGAGACCACCCTGCGCTGCAACCTCCAGTGCATCCACTGCGGCAGTTCCTGCTCCACCGAGCCCCTACCCGGAGAGCTGACCACCGCAGAGATCGATGATGCCCTGGCCGGGGTAGCCCGCCGCTGGGATCCGGAGGGCATCATGCTGGTGGCCTCCGGCGGCGAGCCGCTGATGCGCGAGGACCTGCTGGAGGTCATGCAGCGAGCCGCTGTGCGCGGGCACTCGTGGGGCATGGTGACCAACGGCATGTTGATCAACGACGGGTTGGTCGAGGAGTTGGAGCGGGCCGGCATGCGCACGGTGACCGTCAGTATCGACGGCACGGAGGAGCACCACGACCACATCCGTCAGCGAGCGGGCAGCCATCGCAAGGCGCTGAGGGCGCTGGAGCTGCTCCGCCGGTCGAAGTACTTCTCCATCGTCGAGATGTTGACCACCCTCAACAGCCACAACGCCGGTGATTTGCCCTACCTGCTGGATCTCGTCGAGCGCATGAAGATCCGCTACTGGCGCATCGGCACCGTGGCCCCCATCGGCCGCGCCAAGGAACAGCCGGAGCTGTGGATCAGCCCCGAACAGCTGCGCGATACCGTGGAATTCATCAAGCGCCACCGGGGCAAACACGGCAAGCTGGACATCTCCTACACCTGCGAGGGCTACCTCGGTGAACGCTACGAACCCCACGCCCGCAAGCACCGTTTCGCCTGCTGGGCCGGTATTCGTGTCGGCGGCATCCTCGCCGACGGCCAGGTCAGCGCCTGCCCCGACATCCCCCGCGATTTCATCCAGGGCTCCATCCGCGAGCGGCCCTTCGAGGAGATCTGGGAGGGGGAATTCAAGAAATACCGCAACCGGGACTGGATGAAGGTCGGGGACTGCACGGACTGCGACGACTGGCGCCTCTGCGGCGGCGGTGGGTTGCACTACTGGGATCCACAGGAGGAGCAGCTGACCCGCTGCCATGCGAAGATGATCGAGGGGTAACGCCAGCGAGGTTTCGGTCAGACACTAGAACCCAGAGAACCGCTCCCACGTCTTCCCGGACCGCGCCACCGCCCGCCCACAGATGTGGTCCATGTCCAGGGTCATGAGCTCCCCGTCGAGCATTAGCACGTTGCCGTCGCAGATGGTGGTCAGCACCCGCTCGGCCGCCGCGCCGAACAGCAGATGGCCGTATACGTTGTCCGGGACGACAGGGGTGAAGGGCAGGTGGTCGATGACGATCACGTCCGCGGCAGCCCCTGGGGCCAGCACCCCCAACTCCCGCCCGAAGAACTGGCTGGCCAGGGCCGCGTTGTTGGTGAGCATCTGCACGGTCTCGCCGAAGCCCGCCGACGGGTCGTCGGCCACGTGGTGGCGGATGAACAGCGAGGCCCGGGCCTCCTCGAGCATATTGGACGTCATTCCGTCGGTTCCCAGTCCCACGCAGATACCCCGCGCCAGCATCCCCGGCACGTCGGCGCAGCCCACGGCGTTGTTCATGTTGGACTGGGGGTTGTGGATCACCGTGGTGCCGCTGTCCGCCAGCAGTTCCACCTCCTCGTCGTCCAGGTGCACGCAATGCACGGCCAGGGTGTCGGCCCCCAGCCCGCCCGCGTCCGCCAGGCGCCGGATGACCCGCCTGCCGTAGGTGGCCAGGGAGTGCTCCTGGTCCGCCGGGCTCTCTGCCACGTGCACGTGCAACCCGCTGTTGTATTCCTGAGCCACGGCGATGCTGGCGGCCAGGCTCTCCGGCCCCACGGTCATGGCCGCGTGCAGCCCCACCAGCCCGTGCAGGCGCCCGCTGTGGTCCTCTGCGCAGCGCCGCAGCCATGCCTCGTTCTCCTCGATCCCCGCCCGGGCGCCTTCGGGCCCGTTGCGATCCGTGACCTCGTAGCACAGCGAGGTGCGCAGCCCCGACCGCAACACCGCGTCCCCGATGACGCTCAGGCTCCCATCGATGGACGCGGGGCTGGCGTGGTGATCGATGAGCGTCGTCGTGCCCGAGCGGATACACCGCGCCAGCGGGATCAGCGCGCTGAGTTCACAGTCCTCCAGGTCCAGCGCCCGGTCCAGCTTCCACCACAGCTTCTCCAGCACCTCGACGAAGTCCTTCGCCGGTTCGGCCGCCAGCCCGCAGGCGAAGGTGCTGTACAGGTGGTGGTGGGCGCAGATCAGCCCGGGCATGATCACCCGGCCGCGGGCGTCGATGAACTCGTCGGCCCGATCCCGGAGGGTGGTGGTCGTGCCCACCTCGACGATGGTGCTACCTTCCATCAGCACGCCCCCATCCGGGATCACCTGCCCCGGGTCGCCGAGGGTGAACAGCGTTCCGTTTCCGACCAGCAGCGTCTTCGCCATCGGTTGCTCCTTTGTCTGGAGTGAATGTACCAGGTTGCGCCTGTTGTTTTTGGCGGATCTGTTCCAGACTCGGGCTACGCTCATGATGGAACAACGCCCCCTCGATCCACCCGATCGCGAGCTGCTCAACAGCAAGGCCCAGCGCGCCCGCGCCGCCTTGCGAACCTGCGCCGGCCTCGCCGTGGCCGTTCCCGTCGTCCTCGGGGTGTTCCTGGCCTTCACCCCGACGGCGTTCACCGCCGGGACGGTCGCCCTGGCGCTCGTCCCGTGCCTGGTGCTGGCCCTGCCCCTGTTGGCCAAGTGCTACGACCTGTCGCGCACAGTCAGGCGGGTCGATGGCTGGCTGGATCAAGGCCACAAAATCGTCTTGACCGATCCGGTGACCCAGGTGGGCCCCCACTTCATGGTCACCGTCGGCGGGACCGGCTTCGCCGCCTGGGAAAAATCGCGGCAGCTCGCCGTCGGCGACGAGGTCACGGTGGAGTACCTGCCGCTGGATCCGCCCCTCGCCGGGATCCTCGGCGTGCTGCGCATCGACGGCGAGGCCAATCCGTACTTCGAGAGCGCCTGGCGCAGCGGCCCGCCGACGGCGTGAGTTTCTTATGTTCTTATGAGCGTCCCTTTTTCTTGCCGAGCGGCAACGTTGTCATCGGAAGGCCAGTGTGCACGCGGAGGGCTGCGGCCACCGCCGGGGCGGTTGGGATGGCGGAGACCTCCCCTACCCCCTTGGCACCCAGGGAGCTGCCCGACGGGCCGTCGTGCTCAGCCGGCGGTAGCACCCGGATCTCCATGGCTGGCATGTCCGTGGCCCGGGGCAGGCCCAGCTTGGCGTAGTTGGTGGTGGCGGGCCAGCCGCCGTCGTAGGCCAGGTCCTCGCTCAGGGCGTATCCCAGCCCCATGGCCGTGCCGCCCTCCACCTGGCCCAGCACCCCCAGGGGGTTGACTACCCGGCCCACGTCCACGGCGGTGACCAGGCGCTCCACGGCCCCGTCGTCGTCCAGGACGGCGACCTGGGTGGCGAAGCCGAAGGCCACATGGCTGCGGGGATCGGGATCGGGATCGGTGATGGCGTGGGTGGTGGGGCCGTACTCGGCGGCAAACTCCCGGCCCTCCAGAGCGGTCAGGGAGCCCGCGACGGCCGCGGCAGCGGCCAGCTCCTGTGCAGCCATGCGGCAGGCGGTGCCGGTGAGGAAGGTCTGGCGGGACGCGGTGGTGACGCCGGCGTCCGGGGTGGTGGCCGTGTCCCCCAGGACCACGTCAACGTCCCCGGCCGGGCAGCCGACGGCCCCGCAGGTGACGTTACGCAGCACCTGCTCGATGCCCTGGCCCATACACGCGGCGCCGCTGTAGACGGTAACCCGCCCGCCCCGCACCTCCAGGCGCACGCGGCCGAAGTCGGGCACCCCCACGCCGATGCCGACGTTCTTGATGGCGGAAGCGATACCCACCGCCTTCCCGGCGGCGCGCGCCTGTTCGAAGATATCCCGCACCGCCTCGAGAGTGTCCACGAAACGCACGTCCTCCTCGAGGATCTGGCCGGTGGCAAAGGGCCAGCCGGCGCGCAGGGCGTTGCGCAACCGCATCTCCAGCGGATCGCTCCCGCAGGCGTCGGCCAGGCGGTCCAGCAGCGCCTCGGTGGCGAAGGCCACCTGGGGTACGCCGAAGCCCCGCATGGCGCCGGCGGGGGGGTTGTTGGTGTAGACGGTGCGGCCCTCCAGCTGCACCGCGCCGAAGCGGTAGGGGCCGGTGGCGTGCACGGTGGCCCGTTCGACGACCTCGCCCCCCAGGGAGGCGTAGGCGCCTGTGTCGGCGGTGATACGGGCGGTGCAGTAGGTGAGATCCCCGGCGGCGTCGCAACCGATCTCCGCCTCGATCGCCATGCCGTGGCGTTTGGGGTGGGTGCGGATCGACTGGGCCCGGTCCAGCGTGACGTTGACCGGGGTGCCACACAAGTAGGCTGCCAGGGCTGCGTGGTGCTGGACCGAGAGGTCCTCCTTGCCGCCGAAGCCGCCACCGGGCGGCACCAGCACGATGCGCACCTGGTCTTCGGGCAGGGCCAGTACCGAAGCGATCTGCCGCCGGTCGGCGAATACCCCCTGGGTGCCGGACAGCACGGTGAGGCAGCCGGTGGCGACAGCGGGGAACGGCTCGGGCCACGGCCCGTCCCAGCTGGCCGGCACGGCCAGGGCCGACTCGGGCTCCAAGAAGGCGTGCTCGATGGGGGGCACGGTGAAGGTATCGGTGGCCGTGTGGACCGTGGCGGCCCGGGCCGCGGCCAGATCGCCGCGCGCCAGCACGGGATTGGACAGCAGGTTCCCCCCCGGGTGCAGCCGGGGGGCGCCGTCCGCCAGCGCCTGCGCCGGCGAGGTCACCGGGGCCAGCTCCTCCACCTCCACGGCGACGGCTGCCGCGCCGGCCCTCGCCTGGGCCCGGGTGCGGGCCACCACCAGCGCCAGCACGTCGCCGACGCAGCGGGTGGTCTCCCCCACCGCCACGTACATGGGCCAGTCCCGGTGGATCATGCCCTGGAGGCGCTCCCCGGGGATTTCGGCGGCGCCGATGACCCGCTCGACTCCCGGCAGGGCCAGGGCCGGGGCGGCGTCGATGGCCAGGATCCGAGCCCGGGGCGCCGGAGCCAGGACCACGGCCCCGTACCACATACCGGGCAGTCGTACGTCGTCCACGAAGGGCTCGCCCCCCAGGGTGCGGGCCAGGTCCCCGGTACGGCAGGCGGGGCGCCCCACACCATCCGCCGGCGGGAAAGCGGGCAGCGATTCGCCGTCGCGCAGCCGACGGGCCGCCTCCAGCAGCCCCGCCACGATACGCCCGTATCCGGTACAGCGGCAGATGTTGCCCCGCAACGCCTTGCGGACGGCGGCCTCGTCCGGCTCGGCGTCGCGCAGCAGTAGGGCCACGCCGGCTACCACCATGCCCGGTGTGCAGAACCCGCATTGCACGGCCCCCGCCTTCACCAAGCAGGTGCAGACCATCGAACGCTGGGGTTCGGGCAGGCCCGCGGCCGTGGTGACGGCCTTCCCAGCCAGCTTGGCGGGCTTGAGGGTGCAGGCACGGCGGATCTTGCCGTCGAGCAACACGGAGCAGGCGCCGCAGCCACCGGTCCCGCAGCCGTTCTTGGCGGCCATCACGCCCAGGCGGTCCCGCAGGATGTCCAGCAGGCTCTCGCCCGCCTCGTAGGTGGTCTCCACGGCCACACCGTCGAGTTGGAAGTGCAGGGTATCCATAGGCAGCGATCTTAGTTCAGATCAGAGGTGGCGTGTCCTTGTCTGGCTGGTACTCCGCCGGCAGCAGGTCGGCCAGCTGGCGCCAGGCACCGGTCAAGGCGCCCTCAGGTCCGTGATCGTCCACGAGGACCGGATCCCCCACCGACATCGTCACCGCCGCGGGGATCAGCTGGTGCTCGTGCATGGGGAACGCCACATCGGTCCCGGTCAGGGCCAGCGGGATGACCGAGGTCCCCGGCTGGCAGGCCAGGGTGGCCAGCCGCAGGAAGGACTTCAGGCGGCCTGTGCGGGAACGGCCGCCCTCGGCGAACAGCAGCACACCAAAGCCGTTGTTCATCAGCTCGCTGGCCTGGAGCAGCAGCTCGGCAGGGTTGGTCTTGGCTGCTGGGTTACCGACACGGCCCATGGGCAGCGTGTTGAACGACAGGGCGGCCATACGGCGGTAGGGGTTGTCGTAGATCTTGGGAGGGACCACGTAGACGAGCCGATCCGCCACGTCCTCGTGCCCGTACAGGAACAGCAGCAGGTCGATGTGCTGGGCGTCGCTGTAGGACAGGCTGTTGCAGACCAGCAGGCAGGGCCCGTCCTCCAGAGCATCCTCCAGGTAGTCGGCGCCAAACAGCACCGTCTGGGTGGGCACCTCTTGCAGGTAGGCCCGGGCCATGAACTGAGCGGCCGGGTCAAAGGGCTGGAACCGCACCCGCTGCCCCACCGCCCGGTAGTTTTCGAGGGTGAGGGCCAGGTCGGCCTCGGTGCACTGGGCGATGGCGCTGCGCAGCCCGGCCTGCACGTCCTGGCGCAGGTCCTCCGAATCGTGCACGTGCTGCGCCAGCCACACCGGTAGCCGCTCCCGTAGCGTGTCCACCGTATAGGCGGCGACCTGCTCGACGGTCAGGGCCGCCGCCTCCCGCGTCAGGTCCACCACATCCGTGGTGAGGTCCACGAAATCGCCCGACAGATCGCTGACCCCCGAGCCCAGCTCCGGCTCGCCGGCCATGAAATCGGCCATCCCGGCCGCCCCTTTTTTATCGTCAGGCGGTGTCACCGCATCGACCTCCGTCGAACAACACCTCTACAGCCAAACGCCGTTGACGTCCACGGCCCGACAAAAACTGAACCCAATTCAGACAGAAATCAATACCAGTTTTGGGGGGTATCGCACCACCCGTAGGTGTCGAATGCCACGACCCCGAGCGGCTCCTCGGTCGCCATCAGGGGTGCCGCGACGACCCCGCCCGCTCCCACCGCGTACAGGATGTCGTCGATGATGACCGCGCGCTGCACCTGGGCGCACTGCTGCCGATAGTCCGACTGGAGCTGGCTGACGGGCAACACGGTCGTGTCGAGCTTGCCCATGTACGCCATCCCCTCCTCCGGGGACACGTCGTACAGGTAGAGGCCGGCGAAGGAGATGTAGCTGTCGCTGGACGCTTCGTTGCCGGGGAAGACGAGCAGGTCGAGGGGCTCGTTGTACAGGACGGCCCCCGCATCCCAGGTGGTGCCGGCCCCGGCCCAGCCGGAACGGACGGTCTGGCCGGCCACCTCCTCGACGTTGTTGGCCGAGGCCACATCGTACAGTCCGAGCTGCACCCCGTCGGGATTCGACGATCGCGACACGGCCAGCAGGTGGTCGGCCACCACCGGGTGCAGCCAGCTGATCCGCGAGGGCAAGAACATCGAACTGCCACCCCAGGGGTCGTCCAGGGCGGACAAGCTCAGGGATCGCACCTCGCCTTCCGAGGTGTGGAGGCCCACGTAGGCCCGGTCGTCGATGAACCGCACGGACTCCAGCCACCCGCCCTCCAGGACGTCCTCGGCGGCGTCCGTCTCCACCAGCTCGCCGTCCTCCTGGCGCAGCAGCCGGATGTCGTAGGCCGTGCCGTTGCCGATGTTGCCGGTGGAGCGGATGGTCATCACCCGCAGCGTGCCCTCCTGCTCGTCCATCGCCGCCGGGACGGCCAGGGTCCCGACCACGCGGCCGCTGGCCACGTAGGATGGCGCGCCGCCCGTCACGTCGAAGCGGTGGATCCGGGTGCCGTACCCGCCCGATCCCTTCTCGTGCGGCCCCATCTGGGGTTCGGCCACCGCCACGTGCAGGGTGTCGGCGGACAGGGTGACGTCCCCGAAGCCGGCCAGCACGGAGATGGACTCCAGCTCGCTGTCCGGCGCGGTCAGGTCGAGCACCGTGTCGGTCACCATGGCCAGGCCGGCGTCCCGGCCGGGGCGGTAGATGGCACCGCAGGCGCTGACGCTGTCCCGGGCGCTGCTCCAGTCACCGCCGCTGATGGTGTGATCGATACGCGCCGGCATCCAGGACTCCAGGGACTGCTCCTCGGCGGCCTCGCGGATCTCGGACGCGGTGCTGTCCACGGTCTGGATGCCGTCACGCAGCTCCCCCAGCCCCAGATCACGCTGGGTGATCAGGTGCAGGGAGGCGCCGATACGCTTGAGTTCGGTCAGGGCCCCCTCCACGTAGATCTCCCGGTGGACCACCGGTGCCTCGCGGTCGGCCACGTCGACGATGGCGAGCTTGGTGGCGGGGCCACTCAGCTCCGGTGAGTAACCCGACGCGGGCGAGGGGTCCGCGGTGACGTAGGAGACCACGGCCAGGGCGTCCCCCTCGAGGAACAGGGCCGCCGGATAGCCCTCCAGCTCCAGGCGGGACAGCTCGGTGAGTTCTTCGGCGGGCCAGGCCTGGACGATGACCAGCTCACCACCGTGCAACAGGTACAGCCACTCCCCGTCCTCGGCGACAAAATCCGCCTCCGTCAGCCCGGCCTGCGGCACGGTGGCGCGCGCGGTGAAATCCAGCGACGTCGTGGCCTCGGGCGAATAGGCGGCCGCCCCGACCCCACGCGGGGTGAGGAACGTTCGCCAGCTGTAGCTCGGGTTCTGTGCCTCCCAGACGTACTCCTCGACGGCCAGCGCTTCGATGGCCTCTTCCAGTTCGTCGCAACTGCCGTATGCCGTCAGCTCGATCTTGTTGTTGCAACCCGCCAGCAACGCCGTCAGCCCGGCGATCGCTCCGATCCATCGGCTCGAATGTTGGACTCTCATGCCTGTTGCCCCTGTATAGATGCGCGTCTCCTGATCGTGAACCCTGCACCGCTCTCAGCGCAATCTTCGTGCCGACCCGGGAGGGCAAACCGTGCACCGAGCCCTTGGCCCGCCCCTTGCATTAGCCAAGGATTCTAGATTCACGCATACTGCTGACGTGAGGAGGAACGATCATGAATGTACCCAAGATTTTCAAGCGCGTTGCCCTGGGCGTGCTGTCCACCGGGACCACCCTGTTCATCGCCGCTTGTTACGGAACGGGCAACTACTACGATGACGACGAGTCGTGGGTTAGCACCATCGTCCAGGGGCTGGTGAGCTTCAACCAGCAGGGGGTCGTGGGGCTGGAAGTCTGCGTCACGCCCGATCTCCCCAACGGCTACTCGGCCTGCGTGCTGACGGACGCCGGCGGCAACTACCTCATCGAGGAGGATGACACCTACCTGGACGAGCTGAACACCGCCGGGGGCGAGCTGACGGTCACGGACGTGGACGGCGAGGACAACGGGGCCTACGTCGATCAGATCATCGCCATCGCTCCCGGCACCATCCCGGCCTCCATCGACGTGGAGCTGGAAGAGCTGGCCCCAGAGGAATAGTCCTCTATCGCCCCGAAGGGGCCATCCCATGCGCAACAGCCTGCACACCTTCCTGGCCAACAAGCGCTGGAGCTGGATCCAGGATCTGGAAGCGGACCTGCACAAGCTGCGCTACCTATTTTGGGAGTGCACCCGCCGCTGCAACCTCAACTGCCTGCATTGCGGCTCCGACTGCGGCAAGGACGACGACGAGGCCGGGCTGCCCCGCCCCATCATCGAGGGGGTCCTGGACCGCATCGCCCAGGCCTACGACGCCTCGGGCATCGTGCTGGTGACCACCGGCGGCGAGCCGCTCGTGCGCAAGGACGTGATGCAGGTGCTGGCCCACGCCGGCGAGCTGGGTTTCCGGCTGGGCATGGTGACCAACGGCATGGCCCTGGACCAACGGCGGGCGGAGCAGCTGGCGGAGGTGGGCCTGGAGAGCATCGTCGTGTCCCTGGACGGCCCCGAACCGATCCACGAATGGCTGCGCGACCGCAAGGGCAGCTTCCGCAAGGCCTGCCGCGCGCTGAGCGCATGCAGGCAGGTGGGCTTGCCCATCGTCGAGGGCATCACCTGCGTCACGCCGCGCAGCATCGAAACGCTGGAGCAGACCTACGAGATCACGCGCGACCTGGGAGCCACCCACTGGCGTGTGTTCAACATCTTCCCCGCCGGCCGGGCCCGCGATAACCGCGACCTACTGCTCGACGACGACCAGATCCGGCGGTTCGTGCAGACGATGGTCCGGCTGCGCCAGCGGGGCAAGGAAGACGGCGTGGTGGTCAACCTCTCCGAGGAGGGCTTCCTGGGCTGGGACTGGGAAGACAAGGTCCGCGACACGCCCTACTTCTGCCGCGCCGGAGTCAACATCTCCGGCATCATGGCCGACGGCGCCATCGCCGCCTGCCCCAACCTAGCGCCGTGGATGCACCAGGGCAACGTGCGCGAAGACGACTTCGTGCAGGTCTGGGAACAGCGCTACGAGCTGTTCCGCGACCGCTCATGGACCCAGGAGGGGGACTGCGCCGGCTGCAAGGAGTGGCCGGTCTGCAAGGGGAACTCGCTCCACCTGTGGGACAGCGAGAACAAGCGCCCCCACACGTGCCACTACAAGGTGCTGAACCCCGCATCCGGCTGACCCGGCACCGGCCACGACGTCAACGCAGATGAACCCGGGCCAGCAGCCCATCCAGAAGGCGGCGGAAGCGCGTGATCTCCAGGACCACCTGTAGCGGCCCGTCCTGTTGACGCAGGAGCGCGGTGTCGATGTGGTAGACGCCGTCCGCGCCCCGCTCGTAGATGCTCTTGAAACGGATCGCCAGGTTGGCCAGCTCCTCCTCGGGGGCGAGCCGGTTCCAGCCCATCCCGATCAGGTTGGCGTCCCCTAGCTGGCAGAGCTCCCGAAAGGCCGAGTTGGCACCCAGCACGATTCCCGCCCGGCCCACGGCACAGGGTTCGCTGTCGAACTCCAGGACCTCGGAGATGGTGCCCATCTCCCGGTAGAACGAACACTCGTCGCAGGGTTCGTTACAACGGACGAACTCATCGCCCACCTGGGTCCGCAGCAAGAAACAGTGGATGGAATAGGAGCGGCGCACCAGGCAGTTGACGCACTGGGCCGCGTGGCTCGACGGCCGGCGGGTCCAGCAATAGGGGCTCTTCCCCAGGTGGATATCCTGGTGCGTGCCCGGCTGGTCCTGGCGGTTCGCCAGGAAGGCCTGCACCTCGTCCTCGTGGACCCGGTAGTGCCCGCTGGGCAGCTTGTGCGCCTTCAGCTGGCCCTGGGAGATCCACTTCAGCACGGTGCGGCTACTCACACCGCACAGCCGAGCCACCTTGCTGGCGGTCATGAAAGGCTTGCTGCTCGCCATCGCCCCCCCCTACGTCACTCCCTGGAGCTTGCCGAACAGGTCCGGCACCTTGGCCACCGCCAGCATGGCCATGATCACGTACACCTTGTACTGGGCCTCGCGGGCCACGTTGACCCGGTGTTTTTCCATCACACCGGGGGTGACCTCGTCGCCGATGTCGGCGGGCAAGCAATGCATGTACAGGGCATCGCCACCGGCGGTGAGGCCCATGCGGCGTTCGTCGCAGATCCAGTCGGTGAAGCGGGCGTTACGCTGCAGGGCGCGGCGCTCGATGGCGCCCAGGGTGGCCGTATCGCCGGCCTCGTTGGCCGCCACCTTCTCCATCATCAGATCGTACGGTCCCCAGCTCTTGGGATAGACGGCGACAGCCCCCTCGAAGGCCTCGTCCATCGAGCCCGTGACTTCGAAGCGCCCGCCGTGCTCTCCGGCGAATCGCTCGGCGGCCGCCATCTCCGTCTCCATCAGCCGGTACCCCTCCGGGTGGGCCAGGGAGACGTGGGCCCCGAACCGGGTGAGCAGCGCGATGATGCCCTGGGGCACGGACAGGGGTTTGGCGTAGCTGGGGGAGTAGGCCCAGCTCATGGCGATCTTCTTGCCCTGCAGGCCGTCGGGGAAGTTCTCCTGGAGCCACAGCAGGTCCGCCAGCGTCTGGGTGGGGTGATCGATGTCGCATTGCAGGTTGACCACCGGCACGGTGCGCGCCTCGCCCACGGTCTGTAGGTAGCTCTCGATGCCGTGCAGCAGGTCCCGCATGAAGGGGTTGCCGGCGCCGAGGATCTTGTCGTGGCGGATCCCCAGGGCGTGGGCGTTCATCCCCAGCATGGCGCCGGTCTCCTCGGCCGTTTCCCCGTGGGAAACCTGGGTCGACGAGCCGTCCACGATGACCGGGTTCATGCCCAGCCTGGTGGCCGCGCCGGCCCACGCCGATTTGGTCCGGGTGGAGTTGTCGAAGAACACCGCATAGGCCAACTCGGAGCTGAGCCAGTCCAGCTTGGTGCCGGCACGGTCGATGGCGGCGAACGTGCGGGCCACCGCCAGCAGGGTATCCAGGTCGTCGCGATTCCAGTCGCGGGTGAGCAGCAGGCTGCGCCCAGTCAGCGCGGCCAGGGCGGCTTCATTCAGTGCGTCTGTCATGATGATCCTCTCCCGAACGTGGGATCGGGTACTGTACTCAGATTCCCGGTTCGCTGCCATCCCCGCCGGTGAGAACGCCCCGCTGCATGACCCAGCGGATCGCACCGCGGACCGTGCGCCCTTCGTGGGGGTTGGTGTCCCCCGACGGCAGCTGCGGCCCCAACTCGGTGGTCGCCGCGGGGTCCACGGCCACCAGATTGGCGTCCAATCCCGGGAGGATCTCCCCACCCCGCATGCCCACCAGCTGCCCGGGTTCCAGCTGACCACGGGCCACCCGGTCCAGTAGCAGCAGGAGCTCGAAGCCCCCGCCCGCGCCCCGCCCCCCCCCCCCCCCCCCCCCGCCGGGGGCCGCCCAATCCCGCCACGGCCCCCACCCGCGCCCCGCACCCCCGGCACCAGCCACAGGCCGGTGGCGTCCATATCGCTCCAGGGCCCGAACGGGCGCACGGCACCCAGCGCCTCGAAGCGCTCCCCGTTGACCACCAGGTCCGCACGGTGGAATCCATCCTTCGAACCCACGAGGCCGTTGCGTATCCACAGGGCAGTCATCGCCAGGCATTCCCATCGCTGAGTTTGATCCTGTCGTTCTAGCTCACCTGCCCCGTCCGCACTATTTGGTTTGCCTGGAAATGTTGAAAATGGGGACACCCTTGCGTAGCCGATAGGTGTAGGCCGCCTTGACGACCTCGGCGGCGGCAGCCCGGCTGGTGTCGAGGAACTGTATCCCGTAGCAGAATGTCGAGGCCGTCCCGCCGGGCTCGGCGGCCATCTCCATCTTCCACACCACGACGCCATCCCTCGAGATGATCTGGTCGACGGCGTCGGGGTGCCACTCGAAGTGGTACTTCTCCCCCAATTCCATGGCTCGGTCGGTCTCGATCAGGCATCCGCCCACACTGAGATTGGTCACGTTGTCTTCGTTGGAGAGGACGAGATCCGCACGGGCGCATCCTCCGAGAGGGGGCATTTCGGACCTCCCATCATGCTGCTGAGTC